>CANROT010000091.1 GCA_947632285.1 uncultured Clostridia bacterium | reverse complement strand
CAGCCGCGACAGCGTTCAAAAGCTGCTCAAGCGCTGTTGTGTGCTGCCCCTCCCGCAGGAGCGAAAAATTGTGATGCTGTTCCATGGCTTGATGGAGCCCCCCTATAAGGGGGTTCCACAAGGGGGTCTCCCCCCTTGTGCCGGAGGGTGGTTTCATAAGGAGGGGGTTCCGGAGTAACCCCCTCCTTGTGACAAAATACTTTTGAGATAAAGAAGAAAATTTATGCAAATGAAGAAAAGGAGCCGAGCGGCAGCTTCGATCGCGCGGCGGCGGGGAGGGATAGATCAAATAAGGAGGGGTTGCCCCCTCCTTATTCTTCGTCGCTGCCGTACTGGAACAGCGTTGAGACCGCCGTCCCGTTCTTGACGTCTTGTATCGCCTGCTGGTGCTCGGCGAGCGTCTCCGAGAACACCGAATATCCGTCGTTGTTCGCGACGAAATAGTAATAATCCGTCGCGCGCGGATAGATCGGGAACCCGTGTCATGGAACATCGCATACATTATCGTCGCGTCCGAATCGAGCGTCGGGTACGAATCCGCGTGATCGAGGCGGTTGTGGAACACCGACGAGACGAGCGGGTACTCCGAGAGATACTTCGCCTCCGTCTGTATCATCGAGGCGAGCGTCACCGCCTCGTCGACGGTCATGCCGACGGACTCGACGTAGCCGCGGTAGTCCTCGTTGAACTTCACCTCGAAGTTGTCGAGCATTCGCGAGATGACGTCGACCTCGGTGCTGTCCGTGTAAAAATAATACGTGTCCGGGAACAGATATCCGTCGAGGCGGTAGTAGCGGTCCTCCGACCAGCCGGATTCGTTCAGCTCGTCGATGAACCAGTAGTCGTAGTCCTCGCTCCAGTCGTAATCGTTGATCGCGGCGATGAAGCCCGCCTCCGTCCCGATCCCGTATTCGTTGACAAACAGGTCGATGATCTCGTCCGTCGTCAGACCCTCCGGTATCGTTACGGACACGACGGAGTTGTCCGGGATCGGCTTGAGCGCGTTTAGGAGCTGGCTGTAATTCATCGTCGTCGACAGCGAATAGTCCCCGGCGAGGTAGACGCCGTAGTACGGGCTCGACTCGTTTTCGGTGAAGTTGCAGTACAGCTTGAAAATGTTCGGGTATGAGATGAGGCCGTTTTCGTAGAAGATGTCGGCGACGTCGTTCAGCGTTGCCATCTCCGGGATCGTGACGTCGATGACCTCCTCCTCCTTGACGAGGGCGAAGACGTCGTTCCCGACGGGGATCACGAAGAACAGCGCGAGCGCCACGCCCGTCACTATGACTATCGTGATATATATGATGCCCTTGACCGCGCCGATCACGGCGGAGAGCGCCGGATTGCGCTTCTTCCTTTTGCCGCCCGTGAGCCACTCGCGGAAGGAAAATTTCTTCTTCTCCCTGACCAGCGACGATTCGGCCTGTATCGGCTCATCTTCGGGCTGCGGCTGCGGCTGTTGTATCGGCTGCTGCGGCTGCACGGGGCGTGGCTGCTGCTGTATCGGCTGCTGCGGCTGCGCTTGTACGGGACGCGGCTGCTGTATGGGCTGCTGCGGCTGCACGGGCTGCGGCTGCTGTGCGGGATTCGGGCGCGGCCTGCGGGCGTCCGGGCCTTTTTGTTCGTTCAATTTGACGGTCCTCCTTTCTTGCGCGCCTCCTTTTTACAGGAGCACGGCGAGGATATAGATGAGAAAACACGCGGCGAACGGTATCGTCATGACCGCATAGACGGGCGGCGTCCGCTCCGACTTTTCGCGCACGTAGTCGGACGGCTCGCCGAGCGTGCCGTAGCCGCGATAGAGGCGGCCCGCCTCGCCGAACAGGAGGCAGAGCGACAAGAGCGCGAGCGCGACGACGATAAACGCGAACACGACGATGTTGCGCGGCTGGAGTATGCTGTTCCAGATATAATCCTCGAAAAACAGCGAAAATATGTTGTTTATCGCGTGCACCGCCATCGGCGCGAGGACCGAGCGGCACGTGTACGCCGTCATCGCGAGGAAGACGCCGGAGAGGAAGTATACCGGGAAGAGCGGGAGGTCGAAGTGCAGCATCGCGAACAGGAGCGAGCTGTATATGACGGCGGCGGGGACGCCGCAGTCCTCGTATTCGGCGAGCATTATGCCGCGGAACACGAGCTCCTCCGTTATCGCCGGGAATACGGCGAACGCGAGCGCGCGCGGAATGACGTTCCCGCCGCCGTCGGGAACGTATGACGAATAGATGTCCGTGACCTCGAGCGAATAGTTGAGGGCGGTGAATATGCCGAGCTTGACCGCGCACGTGACGAGCATCAGCGAGAGCGACGCCAGTATCAGAAACGGCAGGCAGCCCGGCTCGAAGAGCCGGAACCGTATCGCGCGCGAATACCCGTTCCCGCGCAGCCTGCAGAAGAACAGCGCGGGCAGGGCAAAGATCAGAAGCTCGAGGATTATGACCGAGAGATACGGGTCCGTGCCGCCGAACGACTCGGGACCGATGAATTCGGAGCCGAGCAGCAGGAGAAATATGACTGCGGCGAGCGTCGGCGCCGCGTTCACCGGTTTAATTTTCAAGCGTCGAACGCACTCCCTTTTCGGTGATGAGCAGGCCCGCGCGTATGTCGTATCGCCCGTGCGGAAGCGACGGCAAGATGAAATCGGAGAAGATGACGCCGATGACGGAGCCGGAATATGCGTTGAAGAATCTGTCGTAGTAGCCGCCGCCGTAGCCGAGGCGGTAGCCGGCGCGGTCAAACGCGATCGCGGGCGCGAACGCGAGCGAGCCGCGCGGGTCGGCGGAGGGGTCATAGAGCGGGGCGTCCTCGTCCGGCTCGAGCAGTCCGAAGCTGCCGCGGTGCAGCTCGTCGAGGCTCTCGACGATGTGGTACGTCATATACGCGAACGAGTCCTCGGGCTGGTGGCAGCGCGGGAACGCGACGGCCTTCCCCGCCGCCCACGCCGCCTCGGCGATGGGCGTGACGTCGACCTCGACGGGCTTCGGCGCGTACAGCAGTATCGTTTCCGCGAGGCGGAAGCCGGAGAGGGAGACGGCGCGGTCGCAGATCCTGCGGCTCATCGCGGCGCGTGCCTCCGGGGGGATCGCCTCGCGCTCCGCGATCAGCTTTTCGCGGAGCTCCGCCTTTTGTGCTTTCATTAAATTCATCGTATCGACCTGTCCTTTCTTTGGTTGAGATATATCGGTCCGTCGTAGAGGACGGCGTCGGCAACGGCGTCCGCGCACTCCATACCGCGCAGCACCGAGACGAGCGTCAGCGCGAAATTCATCGCCGCCGCCGCTGAGCGGGCGGTGACGGTCTTCTTGCTGATCTCGACCGGGCGGTCGGAGACGCAGGCTGATTCGAGCCGTTTTTCGAACCCGGGGTAGCAGCAAACGACGTGTTCGAACAGATATCCGCGCTCACCGAGGATATACGGCGCGGCGCAGATCGCGCCGATGTAGAGCTCGTGCTCCACGGCGAACGAGAGCGCGTCCCCGACCGTTTTTGACGCGTTGAGGTTGTCGGCGCCGGGCATACCGCCGGGGAGGACGAGCATCTCGGCGTCGCTGACGTCAAATTCGTCCTCGGCGATGTCCGCCGTGACGGTGATGCCGTGCGATCCCGTGACGGTGCGGGAGCCTGTCCCGATCGCGACCGTCTTCACCCCGACGCCGGCGCGGCGCAGGATATCAACGGGCGTTACCGCTTCCGTCTCTTCGAATCCGTTTGCTAAAAATACGTAGACCATGTTTTTTGAAAAACCCTTCCTTATAATATATTGTAACGTCAGAGCCCGAGGGCGTCGTCTGTATGTTTCCTTATCTCGTCGAATATGTCCTCGCGCGTTCGCATCTCGCCGCCGCGCGAGCAGCGGACGCGCGCCCAGCCGAGCGCGTCTGCGGCGTATATGCCCGCCTCATAGCTGCGGTACACGAATTCGCGGTCGCGCTCGTGTATGTCGCGGGCGCGGCCGGTCGCCTCCGTGCGGCTCGCGATGAGCGAGAGCGTCAGCTCCGGGGGGACCTCCAAAAATATGACGTCCGTGGGCGCGGGGAGCGCGAGCTTTCCGTATTCGAAGTCGAAGAGCCACGAAAGAAACGCGTCCCACTCATTCTTCGGCAGCTTTGAGAGCTGATGTATCGCGTTCGCGGTCGTGTATCTGTCGGCGAGCAGCACGGTGTCCTCATTCTCGGCGTCGGCGCGCCAGTCCGTGACGTATGAGACGTAGCGGTCCGTGGCGAAGAGCATCGAGGCGGCGTATGCGTTCGTGTCGTTCGCGCGCTCGCCGAGCCTGCCGTCCAGATACATTCGGACGAAGAAGCTGCTGTCGGACCCGTATGCGGGGAAATCGAGCGTGCGGACGCGTATCTCGCGCGAGCGGAGATATTCCGCGAGCATCGCATACTGCGTATGCTTGCCGGAGCCGTCGAGCCCGTCTATTGCAAAAAATCGCTTCATTTATTCTTATTCTTCTTCCTGTCGAGGACGCCGATCACCTTCAGTACGATGAGCGTGACGACTATCGCCGCGACGAGCCCGGCGATCACGTACAAAAGCACCTTTATCCCCGCGAACACGGTCAGGAGCACGAGCACCGCGATCACCGCCGCGACGATGACGCCCTCCGCCGCACGGCGCAGCTTGTGCCGCCGCTCCGCCGCCGCCACGTCGCGGTCCGTTATGTTGTCGTCTCCGCGAAAGCGGTACCCGCATTCGCACCTCTCCGCCGTGCCCGGATTTATCGCATGGCATACAGGACAGTATTTCGATTCCGGCATATGGTTTTTTTCTCGCGGGGGAAAAACTTTTCGGAGAAAAGGTTTTTCCCCCGCACCCCCATTTCAAAAGCTTTTTATTACTTTATTTTTTGGCTGAGATTGTTCGGGATTACCTTTACTTTTCGAGGGGAGGTTTCCACTGTAACCCGAACGGAGTGAAAATTTTCCTTTGTTTAAAAGCGTTTGACTTAATCAAACGCGTCTTTGAGGACGAGCTCCTGGAATTGCTGGCGCGTGATCAGGACCTCGCGGGGGCGGGGGCCGTCGGGGGCGCCGACGTAGCCGAGCGCCTCCATGCGGTCGATCAGCTTTGCCGCGCGGCCGTAGCCGAGGGAGAGGCGGCGCTGGATCAGCGACGTCGATATCTTTCCCGAGTCGACGGCGAGCTCGAGCGCCTGACGGAGCATCGGGTCCTCGCCGCCCGGGGCGGCGTCAGCATTGCCGTCCTCGGCGGCGCGTCCCTTTTTGCCCGTGCCGCACTGGCGCGCGGCCTCCTCGATGCCCTCGATCGCCCCCTCGTCGTAGTGCGGAGAGGGGCAGATGCCCTTGAGGAAGTCCGTTATCTTTTCGACCTCGGCGTCGCTGACGAATGCGCCCTGCACGCGCTGCGGCTTCATGACGCCGACCGGCGCGTACAGCATATCGCCGCGGCCGAGCAGCTTTTCCGCGCCGACGCCGTCGATGATCGTGCGGCTGTCGACCTGGGACGACGTCTTGCACGAGATGCGCGAGGGGATATTCGCCTTGATGAGGCCGGTGATGACGTCGACGGACGGGCGCTGCGTGCCGATGATGAGGTGCATTCCGGCGGCTCTGCCCATCTGCGCGATGCGGCAGATCGACGTTTCGACGTCGTCGGGCGCGGTCATCATCAGGTCGGCGAGCTCGTCTATGATTATGACCATGAACGGCATGAACGGCTTTTCGGGGTCGCTCGCCGTGATCTCGTTGTAGCCCTGTATGTTGCGGACGCCGACGCTCTCGATCATCTCGTATCTGCGCTCCATCTCGCCGACCGCCCATGACAGCGCCTTCTTCGGGTCGTTGACGACCGGGATGAGCAGGTGCGGTATGCCGTTGTAGACGCCGAATTCGACCTTTTTCGGGTCGATCATGATGAGGCGCACCTCGTCCGGCTTCGCCTTATAGAGCATGCTGACGACGATCGAATTTATGCAGACGGATTTGCCCATTCCGGTCGCGCCCGCGACGAGCAGGTGCGGCATTTTCGAGATATCGCAGTAAACGGGCGCGCCCGCGACGTCCGAGCCGAGCGCCGTCAACAGGCGGCTGCCGGAGGACGTGAATTCCTCGTTTTCGAGCAGCGAGCGGAGGTACACGTTCTCGCGGACGTGGTTCGGCACCTCGACGCCGACCGCCGCCTTGCCCGGGATCGGCGCTTCGATGCGCACGCCGGGCGCCGCGAGCGAGAGCGCGATATCGTCCGCGAGGTTTGCGATCGCGCGGACGCGCGTCCCCGATTCGGGCGTGAGCTCGTAGCGCGTGATCGTCGGTCCGTGCGAGACGTTTGAAATTTTCGTCCTGACGTTGAAGGAGCGGAGCGTATCGATGAGGCGCTGCGCGTTCTCCTTCAGCTCGCCTATGTCGGCGGCGGACGACGCTTTCGGCTCCGCGAGCAGCGTGAGCGGCGGGAATTCGTATTCCGGCTCGGGTTCGGGTTCGGGCTGCGCGCCCGCGTCCGACACGGAGCCGACGGTGGCGCGCAGCGCGCCGAGGTCGAGGACCTCGCCCGTTATCGGGTCGACGCCGAAATCGGCGTCGATGGCGTCTCCGTCCTTATCCCCGCTGTCGGCAGGGGCGAATTCGTATTTTTTCGGGTCGGGGCGCGCGGTCTGACGCAGCAGCTCGATCGAATCCGGGTCGACGAAGATGCTCGAGAGGTCGAGCTCGCCGTCCTTTTCGTTCGCGACGGGCTTGAGCGACACGGGCGCGGGCAGCGACGCCGATGTCGGCGTCGACGCGGGTTCGGGTTCGGCGGGCATATCCTTGTCGCGGAGGCGCTGTTCGCCGTACCGCTCGAACGTGCGGCGCTGGACCTCGTCAAATATTTTCTGATCTATCGCGTCGCGGTCGTCGTCCTTTTTGGCCTCGGGCGCGGGCTTTTTCTCGCGGCGCCTGTCGGCGGACATATCGACGTCCGGGTCGAATTTTGCGCTGCGGGCGGGCGTTTCCTCCTCCTGCGGCGGCGCGAGCTCGGCGGCGGCTGCGGCGGCCTCCGCCTCGGCGGCGCGCTGTTCCGCGAGTTCGTCGCGGCGGCGGACGCGGGCGTCATGCGTTTCGATCGCCTTTCCTTTAATCATATGGTAGACGGTGTTCGGCGTGAGCCCGACGATGAGCAGGCAGAGCACGAACGTGACGGCGCCGAGAATGACGAGCGAGATGACGCGCCCGAAGCAGAGCAGGAACAGCGAGCCGCAGAGCCCGCCGAGGACGCCGCCCGTCGAGTACGCGGCGCCGCCCTGATAGAGGGCGACGAGCGAAAATATGGGGGTTTCGTTGCAGACGATGTGGACGATCATCGAGAAGAGCAGCGCGATGGCGGCGGAGCACCAGAACCGCCAGCCGACGCGCGTCCCGCCCGCGCCGGCGCGCCAGACGCCGGCGAAAACCCCTAGCGCAGCCACCAGCGCCAGCGCGGCGATCCCGCCCAAAGACGCCGAGCAGCACGAGCAGCACGGGGATCGTGAATGCGGCGAGCGAGAGCATTCCGAAGAGGACGCTGCGCAGGAACGCGACGACGATGCCCGCGTCCGGCAGGACGAGGACGAGCAGAACGAGCAGCGCCGATACGTAGAAGACGAAGGGCATGATCTGCGCCGTCAGCTCGGCGCGGCGCGCCGTCGTTTCCGCCATTCGGACGCGGCGCTCCTTTGTGCCCTCGGCGGGCTTCGCGTTATTCTGGTCGGACGGTTTTTTTGCCGTTCGCTTTGCGGGTGTCGGTTTTTTTGTTTCCATCGGTATTTATATATCCCTCTTTCGCGCTTTGGGGTCGGTTTTCGTTTATCCGGGAGCACACGACGCGGCTCCGAGTATATAATAACAGATTTTGAGCCAAAATACAAGTAGTAATGAAAGAAAGGTGCGTGAAACGGTGGGCGGGACGTACAGTTCGCGTGATTTTCTGCTGCTCGCGTGCGTCGGCGCGCTGGCGGGTACGCTGAACGGGCTGATCGGCACGGGCGGCGGCATCGTCATCATTTACGCGGTGGGGAAGATGGCGTCGGCCGGGCGCGGCGGGCTCTCCCGGCGGGACGTGTTCGCGACGGCGGTGGCGTCGGTGCTGCCGATATCGGCGGTGTCGGCGGTGATCTACGCCGTCGGCGGCGTGGACCTCCCGGCGGGCGCGGGGAGATTCGCCGTCCCCGCGGTCCTCGGCGGGGTGATCGGCGGGTTTGCCCTTGACAGGGTGAAGGGAAAGATCGTATCGGCGATCTTTTCACTCCTCGTGATGTGGGCGGGGATCTCCCTCCTCCTCCGCTCCGCGGGGGTGCTGTGATTTTTTCCTTATTTTCCTTTTATTTCTTTGATTATTTCGTTTCTTTAATGCAAAAGTTTTTTGTCACAAGGAGGGGGTTACTCCGGAACCCCCTCCTTATGAAACCACCCTCCGGCACAAGGGGGG
>CANROT010000090.1 GCA_947632285.1 uncultured Clostridia bacterium | reverse complement strand
GAACGGCTGCATCTTTTTGTGGCAGAACGCTCGGAACGGCTCCGTCCGCAGAATGGACGCGGAAGACGTCATACGGGCAATCGGCAACGGAAAGCATATAGAAATGGTCTGCTATGACTTTAATTGTCATGAGCCGATTAAAGAAAATGCTCAGAAGAAACCAATCAGCCGTCAAACGGAGCGATAATCAATTTTGCGGTATTAAAACATTGACAATATGCCCTGTTTTTGTTATAATAAAAATAATAACAACTTATCTGACACGTTCAGAAAAAGAATCCGGCTTTCGCATAGCGATTGCCGGTTTTTTTGTCCTGAAATTTTTCTTTTGCGGCTTATCTCCTATCTGTCCCCGAAATCATCGGCGCCGTCCTTTTCTTCCATAGCCGTTCTGCTCCTTCCTATCGTTCCATCTGCATCCTTGCGATGCTTTCCTTGTGGCGCATAAATCCTTTCCTTACCCTGCTTACCGCATCTTCAAGGCTGCCGTTCCCCGTGATCTGGTCGGCGGTTTCAAGCACCGCGGAAATATCAAACCTGACGGCGTCGTCGGCGCGCCTTCTGTTCCATTCGGAAGCGTCGAACGAGCCCCTTTTCCTTGCCCGTTCCTCCCTTACTGCGTCGGAAACGTCCAGATACACGACATGGCAGTTCCGGGCGCCGTATACCTCCTTGTATTTTTTTGCTCCCTCAAGATCGAGGACGACGGCATAATCCCTGTCCCTTACGGCGTCTACCTTCGGACTTCCGTAGTACCATGTGTCGGAAACGCCTCCGACAAGGGTATTGTATGCCCTGTATTCCGCAAATTCCCCCATCCGTATGCGGCTGAAGAAGTCTTCCTTGTCCGTAAACCGGTACTCCCTTCCGTCTGCTTCCCCCTCCCTCATGGGACGCGTCGTAGTCGAAACAATGCGTTCAAAACCGTCGTTGATCAGCCTGCTGTAGACGGAATCCTTTCCGCTGCCTGATTTTCCGGTAATAATCAGTATCATATAATCTCTCCCCTCTTTCAAATCTAAAGCTTATTTCTTCCGTCTGCCCGTCTTTTTCTTTCCCGCCCTTCCGGACTCGATAAATACCGTGTCTTCATTGCAGTAGAGCTGCTTTACGAGCTTTCTTTTAATGATGTACTCAGGCGTTCTGTGACCCTTGGAATCTTCGATTACGGTTTTTTCCAGATCATTGTCGAAATAGACGAAATCGGCGATATATTCGCACTTCCTCTCGTTCTCCGTCGGTCCGCCGTACTTCATCGGGGGTATCAGCAGATAGGCCTCCTGAATGCGGAGGTCCTTTATCCTCCCTGCGGCGGCCAGAAGATTAAGCTCGTTGCACCTGAGCGCTTCGAGCTTGCTGTCGTGCAGGTGTCCCTGCGCGCAGAAGGTCTTCCGCGCATGCAGCTTATTTTCCGCAGTCGTAATCATTATGTTAAATTCCTTTCCGTTTTCCGACATTATCATATTTTCCTTTACCGGAATTATAACAAAAATACGGTGCATTGTCAATGTTTTAACTACCCTGCTTTTGATTATTCGTTTCGTTTTTCAGGCGTCCTTCCGACCCCGAAAAATGCCTGAAAATGGGGCAAAAATTGACGTAAGCATCAAGAAATTGACGGAAACGTAAGTTTTTCGCTTAATTGCACCACTTATAAATAAAGGGAACTTTTTTTGAAACGGGGGTGAGGTCTTTGGACTTTAACGCAATTGTTCTTCCCGACGCAGGTCAGACGGGATATACGTGGAACGGCCTTCTGCCGGTCGGAAAGGCCAGAGCCGAAGAACTGTTCGGCAGAATCGACATCTACCGCGCAAATCCCGCCGGAAAGACGGTGCCGGTTAAAAAGAGGGACGAAATAAGGGAGTTCGCAAAAGTATCGGGAGTCTTCGGGGTCAGGGCGGATGACTGGGAGCGCTTCTTAAACCGCGGACGCAGGAAGGAAAGATGCTCGTGCGAACGGGCGTGACCTTTCAAAGCTGTTTTCGGGAGGAACGGGAAAAAACCACAGGGGCATACTGCACGACCCCTCGCTTTATTCGGCGCTTGCGGTACTCTCCTATTTCTTCCTGCCTGCGGCGCTTCCCGTGCTGTTCGGGTGCCTGACCCACCTGCTTTTAGATGCGTTTAATCCGGCGGGCCTGCCGTTTCTGCTCGGGCGCGGAAGGATAAGGCTCGGCAGCGTCCCCTGCGGGGGTGCGGGGGCGTCGGTCATTACGGCGCTTTTTACGGCGCTTGCGGCGTTTGCGGGCATATACGCAAGGCTGGCTTAAGAAAAAAAACGATTCACAAAAAACCGCGGTACACCTGAAAGGGGATTCCGTACTCACAGCCGGAGGGCATGCGGCCTGACGGCATACGGAACCGCGCGGACGGTTCCTTTTTTATTGAACAGGAGGAAAAAATCAATGATGATTTGCAGCGACAGAAACGTAAACGAGGCGATAAACATCATATCGGACCGCCTCTCAAAGCTCTGGATTGCCTGCGAGATGGTGCGGGCCTATGAACGCGACCCTGAAACGCGGAGCGAATTTATGAACTCCCACGATTACGCCTTGGAAGGGCTTATGGAGGACGTCATAGAACGCATCGTGGACATTCTCAACAAGGACCGGCTGAGCGGGGGCACGGGACAGGACGTGCTGGTTATGGCGGGAAAGTCGGGAAGCATACTGTGCCTTGACGGACGGCGCTACATATGCACCTACGGCAACTCGCACAAGGCGATGTGGCAGGCTCTGGGGCTGCCGCGCGACCTTTCCAATCCGGCAAGGATAAAAAGCTCTTGGCTTGACGGAAAGGGCGTGGACACGGTATGCGGGGAGTGCGAGGCATGCCTTAAGGATTTCCTTTCCCTGCCTCTTGACCGTTTCGTGAAAAAACACACCGTCATAAAGAACGCCGAACGCATTGAGGAAATGCTTGTCAACAACTGGGCGGGCTTCAAAACCGAAACGGCCGTAAACGGCGGCACGGCTACGGTCAAGTTCTGCCGGAATCCCGCACATGACTACAGGGTGCTGGATTTCATATCAAAGAACAGGGGCGTGCAGGTTGCGGTCAGGCAGAACGGAACGGACGGCAATCTCCTGTATGCGGGGGACGAACCCGTGTACGGCTGGTATCTGAGCGCGGATTATGCGGCGGGCGGAGGCAGGTGGAAATGCACGGACGTGAGGCTCGTGCTTGAGCTTGACGGCGGAAGCACGGTAAACGTTACGAGCGTCCCGATAAAAAGCGGGGAAAGGCTTGGGGAGATATTTGAAGAAAGCATACTTCCCGTCCAGTCCATGCAGCAGCCGTCACGGACGCAGGGAAAAGGCATCAGGAGTTTTTTTAAGAAAAGTTATGCAAGGGAGGCATGATTATGGACAGATATGCAGAAACAACCGAAAAAATGAGCCTCAGCGAATTTAACGCCTACGGAGAGGCCCTGTTTAAGGATTTCATTACGGAGAAGGGAGACCCGCAGGACTACAGAAGCTATGTGCTTGAGTGCAGGCGCATTACGGAAGCCTCGTATTCCATGCTCAAGCTCCGCGGGGCGGGGCATATGCCGCCTGATGTCGAGGACGTCCTCGACATTCTCACGAACCGCGGGGAAACGTCGGACATGCAGCTTCCGCTTATGTGCGTCAGGGGACGCGCGGGCGACGTCAGCCCTGCGAAATTCAACTCGTGGCAGGACTGTTACAAAAAATACCTTGAGGAATATCTGGAGGTCAGGGAAGGCGCGGAAAAGCCCGCAGGACCCGTTACCGTCGGCATGGCGAGGAAGGCCTGCGGCGCGGCGGAGGAGCTTCTGGCGGAATACGAAGCGGAAAGGGACGCGTCGGTAGTCGAAAGCAGCGACGGCTACGTTATGAATACCTCCGACCAGATAACCTATGAAAACATCGGGCGCTTCGCCATGAAGGTGGACCATTCGGATGAAAACATGGTGCGCAACGAGGGCGCCGGAAAATCAGCCGAGGAAAAGTCTGCGGAGCTTAAGGCCGACAGGGAAGAAACGGAGGAAAGAGGATAGATGATTTACGTAAAGAAAAGCGAATTTGACGCCCTGTATGATGCGGGATTCGTTAAAAACGGTCCGACGGCAGCGGAGGTTTCCGCCGAAATGCTTCCGGGAGCGCAGGGCGGCTCCGGCACGTATGCGCTTGGGCGGGACTTCCTTACGGTTCCCGACGGTCTGTACGCATCAAGCCGCATATGTCCGCTGATCCTCTCCGATTCGGGGGAGGCGGGCATGACGGGCCTGTACTTTGAGAGCAGGAGGCAGGCGGAGCGCGCCGCAAGAGCCCTCACGGACGCCATCAACGAAAACTACAGCTATACGGGCTGTCATCTTGATGCGGGACGGGCGCTTGACTGCGTGCTTAACGGTTACAGCCCCGAAATGATAGGGCTCGTCCTTGCGGAAACGGTAAACGAAAACGACGGGCGCTATTCTCCCGCCGCCAAAGAATTTGCAAGGGGCATGCTTAAGGACGTTCCCGGCTCAGTAGAACGGCGCGGCTTAAGGGCGACGGCGCATCCGGGGCTCTGCGATCTTGTCATAAGGGAGTACACAAGGAGATTTCCGCAGATAAGGCTTAAAGACTGCCTGCCGCAGAAAACCGAAGGAAGGGAGAAGCATGAACATGAGGAACGCTAAACCGATGGACGAGCGCCTTGAAGGCTATCTCTGTTATTCCGCGGACGAATGGGAAAGGGCGCTCGCTCTTGATACCGGAGCCGCAAGCGAAAAGCCGAGCATTTATTTCGACCTCGACGGCACGCTTGCAAAATGGCATTCCGACCGCAAGGGCTTGGCTTACGAGGACATTTTCGAGCCGGAAAACCACTATTTCAGGGACCTCGAACCGAACCCGTTTGCCGTCTGCCTTGCAAGCGGGCTCTATGAAGCGGGCGCCGACGTGTGCGTGATCTCCGCAACTGACAGGAGGGTCATGGAGGACAAATGGGAATGGATAAGGGTAAACCTTCCGTTCGTGCCCGAAGAAAACATATTCTTCTCTCCCCTAGGCGCGGATAAGACGCTTTTCATCAAGGGGAACGCCGCAATATCCGTTCTTGTGGACGACTACCGCAAGAACCTTGACGAGTGGCGCGGCTGCGGAGGCTCCGCCCTTAAATACCTCAATTCCGTCAATACTCCCGAAACGGGACTGTATGCGTGCTGCAACATTTACGGGCATGCCGCCGATGAAGCCCTCAAAAGGGGCGACCGCCGGTCTTGGGATGAGGCGTTAAACAGGACGTCCCGCAGATGCCTTGACCTGCTGTGCGGACCGGTCCGCGGGGACGATATAGAAAGGGGCGGCCTGTACGTCCGCAGAAACATAGGCGACCCCGTGTTCAACACTTACGCCCTCGTCACCAAGGTCACGAAAACCGCCGTCGCCGCAGTCAGGTACCAGAACATGGGCTCCTTTGAGCTGGGCGAGGACATGTGGCTTAAAAAAGATTTTCTAAGGCTGTACGAACCGGCGGACGATGCCGACAGGGAAGCCTTTAAGCCTGCGGCGGAAAGGCGCGCGGGAAGGACGTGCGTTTCAGATGAAAAGGGGGAAAGGTAATGTTTGAGAATTTCAGGCTTGATCTTTCAGGCGTTAATGAAAGCGAATACCGCTTAACGGAAATAGCGGTCAAAAGCGATTATAAGCACGGGCGCGGCTGGACGTGGGATGAAAAAGCCCGCTTTGAGGACGAGCTGTACCCGAAGCTTGAGCAGGCGGGTTTCCGCATAGAAAGCGGAAAGAGGGATTATGACTGCAGCTCTCTCCTGCTTTTCGGAAGCCCGTGGTTTTCCCTCCGCATGCACCCCATGGAGTTTACGGGCACGGCAAAGCCGGAGGAAGCCGAAACGGTTCTTGAAATCCTTAATTCCTGCGAGTGCGTATACGGAGCGGAGTTAAGAAAGCAGGCGAAGTGCTACGAGCTTACCGACCCTGCATACAAGAGGCTGATTTACAAAAATGCGAAAGGCATAGCCGCAGAAATGCAGAAGGCAAGGGAGCAGGGGTCCCTGTTTACTGCAAGCAGCGCCGCCTTTGCCTTTGCGGAAAACTGCAGGCTGCCGAGGATGACCGGCGGGGGCATGGACGTGATATCGGCTTCCGACCCCGACGTAGAGGCCGTAGAGGCGATCGGGCTTACGGTTTCGGCCCTAGGCCTTCCCGCCGGTTATTTCAGGGAAGGAAAATCCGCAAGGACGGATGGATTTGAGAGGTGACTTTTATGGAAACGTTAAACTACGCCTATCTTATTTTCGTGGACGCTGAAAAAAACCACAACAAATTTTACGAGATCGAAGAACGCAGCGACGGCACGCTCTCCGTCAATTACGGAAGGGTCGGCGCCACCGCCAACCACATCACCTACAGAACGTGCGACAAAAATTTTTACTCCCTTAAGGCTTCCAAGGAGCGCAAGGGGTATGCGGACGTTACCTCCCTCCACTGCGTAAGGACGCAGGAAAAGGATAAGGAGGCGGATATCAGCCTTCCTGCAGGAACGGCGGGACAGATCGTAAAGGACCTTGTTGACAGTTACGAGAACTTTTTCCGTTCGCGCTACACGATCCGCTCCACGGACGTCAATGAGAAGATGCTGTCCGAAGCCCTTGACTGCCTTAACGCCCTTGATGCGGAGATCGGGCGCAGGGACGCCGGAAATCCGTCGGTATACCGCTTTAACGACGTGCTTATGAGGCTTTATGCGGCAATACCGCGAAGGATGCAGGATGTTTCCGGCTATATTGCGGCTTCCCCTGACGATTTCGACGGCATCCTCGCAAGGGAGCAGTCGTATTATGAAACGGTCCGCATGGGTTACGGCAGAAGGCGCGGTCCGGCGGACAGGACGCCGCAGGAATCTCCCGACCTTGAAAGCATGGGAATAAAGGTTTCGGAGGCCGGCTTCGGGGACGTTGAGCGGATCATCCGCGCTCTGGCCAGACAGAACTGGGAAGGCATTGAGAACACGAAGCATTTCGTTTCGGCGGTAAAGATCGAAAACAGGGAGCGCGGGGAAGCCTTTGAGAAGTTCGTCGCAAAGAACGGAGTTCACGCAGGCGGAATAAAGACGCTCTGGCACGGAAGCCGCACGCAGAACTACTGGCCGATCCTTAAAAACGGCTTTTCCTTAAATCCGGACAGCCGCGTTCCGCGGGCGGGGAAGATGTTCGGTCAGGGCGCGTACTTTGCGGTCTCGTCGCAGAAGTCTTGGGGCTACATAAGCGCGGGACATTCGGGGCGGGCGTCGAGATGGTCTTCGGAAAACGGGGCTTACGGATATCTCGCTCTGTTCAGCGTGGCGGTCGGAAAAAGCTATACGCCGTCGGTTCCCCTCGGCGGAGCCTTTACGGCCGACAGCTTAAGGGACGGATGCCTTTCCGTATGGGCGAAGCCCGGCAGGACGAGCGGCATAAGGGAGGAGGAGGTCATTGCCTTCTGCGAGGACCAGATGCGCCTCGACTACATAGTAAGGGTAAGCTCCGAAGAACGCAGGCTTGATTTCTCGCTAGACAGGGCGGAACGCCGCAGGCTCTTTTATGACGGATTTTCGGGCGCTCTGGGAAGGATAAGCGTTTCGGACGGACAGGCATCGGCGCCGGTGAACGCGGAGGAGCTTTCCGATGAGGTCCGTCAGATGTTTGTCTCCCGCTGCCCTGAAGGGACGCCTCTTGAAATAGGCGTTAAGGACGGGCGTTTCGTGATGAGGGACGCAGGCGGAGAAATAGACGGAGGGTTTACAAAGGACGATGAAGCGCTTCTTAGCAGGGCCTTTATGAAGGCTTTTGCCGGAAGCGAAAAGGAGTTTCTGGAAAAATACGGAAAAGAGCCGGAGAAAAAGAACCGGACGGAAACGGAAATGGAGAGATAGATATGGATAAAGACGCAAAATTTACGGCATGCAAAAACATTACTTACGTGATTCCGGATGAGATGGCGGCCGATTATCTTGCCGCAGCATTCCGCAAGGTCCGCGACGATTACTGCGAGGAACAGGCGGAGGAGGCTCTTGCCAGACGGCAGATGAGCGAAGCCGGCGTTCCGGAGGAAGACCTCCCCTGCGACTATCAGAAGCCGTTTGAGGACGTCTGCGGTCAGTTCGAGGGCGAAGTCGCCGCATGGCAGAACATAATGTACCGGAACGAAATGGGGCTGCCCGACAGCCTTACCGTTTTATCCCCCGAAGACCCGGAGGACGTCATAAGGCTTGCGGAGAAGGCAGCGGGCGGAAGGATAAAGGAAATCGGAAGAATATGCGAAGCGTCCAAGAGGGATATAGTCAAATGGCAGCAGTTTCAGGGCATGAATAAGATGCTCCGCGACAAAAGCTTCGCGCCGATACTGAACCTCCGCGCCAACATGGCGGGCTACTCTCCCTCCAACCTCATGCTCATTTATGCGCAGAAGCCGGACGCGGACGTCGTAAAAGGCAAGAGCGCATGGTTTAAGGAGTACTCCCGCAGCTTAAAGCCGGGGG
>CANROT010000089.1 GCA_947632285.1 uncultured Clostridia bacterium | reverse complement strand
ACAGGCGGTTCATACTGGAGGTGCGCGAAAAATACGCCGATTTTTCAAGAAATCACGACGAGCTCTATCTCTGCCGCAGGATCCTCTCGTCCCTTGTGATACTCGGGATAGGCACGGCTTTGTCGTTCGATTTCTTTGTGGACAACATAAATTTTATCCCGGATTTTACCGCCTCCGTCTTTCTCCTTCTTTTCTTCCTCATCATACCGCGAAAAAAGCGCGTAAATATCCCCGGCATCGTGCTTTCGGTCGTTTACGCAGCCGCATCTGCCGCACAGTGGGCATATGTTTACGACTATATCAATAAATTTACGGATTTCACGCGCACATCAAGCTCGGAGGGCGCATTTTCCGGATATATCGTCTGCTGCGTGCTGACGGCGGCGAGCGGGCTATTGTTCGCAGCGCTGGCTGTCCTCATATACAGAGAGCTTGCCTCGATCATTATGTCGCACACGGGATATAAATCGGAGATCGGCGAGATCGACGAGAGAACAAAAAATCTGCGGGCAGCGCTCAGAAAACAGAACATTCGCTCGCTCGTGTTCGCGCTCGTCTCCGCCGCCTCGTCCATCGTTTACATGATCTCCCTCGGCTTCAACAAGCAGGTGCTCGTTGAGGACGAAACGTCCAAATATTATATCTACATTCCGAGATTTGAGAGCATGGGCGCGATAAATACCGTCATAGCCATCGTATATGTCGCCGTAACGGTGAAATATTTGTCCGACATACATGACTCGGTAAAGGAACGGTATAAATTCCTTTGATTAAATAAGCGGGAAACGTCAAAATGAGACGTTTCCCGCTTTTTTAAATTATATGTATCTTTCATTTTGTCTCTGTCTTCGGAGTTTTCCTGACGAGGGACAGGACCGACAAAATAAGATATATCGAAAAATATGTCACGGCCCCGTCTATCAGAATGATCTCGCCGTATGCCGAGATGATCGAGACGATATCCGCGGCGGACGTCGGGAAGCCGAACTCGACGATGCCGGTAATGTTTGAATAGATCTCAAACAAAAGATACGGTACCATGTGGAAGAGCGCCGCGAAAAAATTCAGTCTGCCGACGGGATATTTCAAAGAAAAGACGGGTATTCTGTCGTCCTCGGGCGGGGAGCTTTTCATTATCACGGGCGCGAACCAGAAGATCAGAAGATATGTCAGCGCTCTCGCCGCGAAATTCAGGAAAAGGTAGGCGGCGGTGGCAAATTCAAGCCCGCCTATGATGTTGTCCGCAAAAAGGTCAATGATAAAAGACACCGCATAGTCAAACGCGAGTATCAAAAGCACGAACAAAAACGACAGCCCGACGCCCCGCCTCTCCCCGCGCCGAATAAAGTTGATGATAAGCGCGGCGCCCGCCGCGTATATCACGCTGTCAAAGACGAAGACGACGGCGTCGAGTATATCGACAAGCAAGGACGGGGAAGACGAGATCTCCGTGTATATGACGTTCAGCAGCCGTGCCGTCAAAGTGAGTCCGAGGGAGACGGCGACGCCGACGATGAGGTCGCGGGACACGCCCGCTTTTTTATTTTGCTTTTCTTTCATCAAAGTACGCTCCAATATCTTATCTCTCCCTATTTTATCACATAAGCGGGAGAAAAGAAAGATATTTTTTTGACTATTCCGCGCGCCCCTGTCATATATTGTTATCAAACGGTATTGAAAGGCGATCTCTAATGGAATATTACGAAAAAAGCTATCCGCTCGTTCTGCCGCTCGACGGTGACGTCGACCACGCCCTTGTGGGAGAATACATCGGCGTTCTTCTGTCGAGATACGATTTTCTCGAGCAGGTCTATGTCGGCGAATCCATACGCGGGCGGGAGCTGTACTGCGTCCGCCTCGGCAGGCACGACGCGCAGCCGATACTTTATGTCGGCGCGCACCACGGCATGGAGCATCTCACGTCGGCGCTGCTCTTGCGGTTCATCAACGAATACTGTGAGAGCATGAGGCGCGGCGGCCGAATGTACGGCATCGGCATGGACTATCTCTTTGCCGAACGGTGCATATACATACTGCCGATGCTGAATCCGGACGGCGTCGAGCTTTCGCTGCACGGCGCCTCAACCGAAAGCCCGCTTTACGAAAGGCTCATCAAAATGAACGGCGGGGAAGACTTCACAAGCTGGCAGGCGAACGAACGCGGAGTCGATCTCAATCACAACTATGACGCCGGCTTTCTCGAATACAAATCTATCGAAAAAGAGGCGGGGATAATAGGCGGAGCGACAAAATACAGCGGAGAATATCCCGAATCCGAGCCGGAGACGGCGGCGCTCTGCCGCCTGATCCGTACCGTCTCGCCCGAGATGATACTGACGCTGCACACCCAGGGCGAGGAAATATTCTACACGAGCGGCGGCTCATGCCCCAGAAAATCGCGCCGGATAGGCAGAGTCATGTCGGAAATGACCGGCTACCGGCTCGCGGAGCCGGACGGGACGGCCGCATACGGCGGGCTGACCGACTGGTTCATTGCGGAATACGGCAAGCCGTCATTCACAATAGAATGCGGCAGAGGAAAGAATCCTCTGCCGCCGGATAACTTTTTCAGCGTCTACGCCCGCATTCGCGAGCTCTTGTTCAAAGCGCCTATCCTTATCTGAAAGCACGCTCTCCGTTCGCACCGGTGCGTTTTATCCACTCGGCCGCGAGCCTCGCCCAATCCGAAACGCGCGTATCTTCAAGGCCGGGGCTGCCGCACGATGTCTCGCGCGTCGCGAGTGAAAGCCCGTGCGGCCCCTCGGGATAAACGTGAAGCTCGAACGGTATGTCGCATGAGGACAGCGCAAAAGCGAACAGCAGCGAGTTTTCGACCGGGACCGCCGTGTCCGCCGCGGTATGCCATATAAAGGCAGGCGGCGTCTTCTCGGTCACGAGCAGCTCAAGGCTGTGTGCCTCAAGTTCGCTGTCGTCGGCGTCCTCGCCGATGGAGATATCGATCGTTCCCCGGTGCGCAAATTCCTTTGCCGTGATGACGGGGTATGCGAGCACCATGCCGTCCGGCCTGTTCTCGCCGTACTCTATATCAAGCTCCTCGCGTATGAACGGCTCGTGCCAGCGGACGCCGAGCATCGCCGCGATATATCCGCCCGCGGAAAATCCCATGACAAAAACTCGGCGCGGGTCGATATTGTACGCGTCCGAATGCTGCCTGACGTGCGACACCGCGAGAGACGCGTCGAGCAGCGGGAGCGGGAAGTGGCCGAGGTCGCCGATAGAATATCGGAGCACGAAAACGTTCATGCCCTCACCGAAGAATCTGAGCGCGACCGGCTCGGCCTCGCGCTCCGACAAAAACGACAGTCCGCCGCCCGGGAAGATTATCAGCGCCGCCCTTTCCGGCGCGCGGAGCTCGGGCTCGTCCCCGTGGATATATGCGGTCAGCGTCACGCGCGGGTCATTTTCATAAAGCTCTATGATCTCGTGAAGCATAAATGTACTCACTCCCTCATTTCGTTTGTTCCCAGTCAAATACTACCACATATCGCGCCGGTTTACAACAGAATTGCAGAAAAATATTACAAAAATGCTCAAAAATATGTTGAAAAAGTACGGGCGGTCATGTATAATGGGGTTGATAGCACGAATTTAAACTGCAAAAGGGGCCCGATATGAAAAAAACGTACAGGTTGGCAGCGCTTGCGGCTGCGATCGTCATGGCAATGGTGTCGATCGTATCATGCGGCGACGGCAACAGCGGCGACAGCGGCAGCACAGGCGAAACGACAAAAGGCACGGAGGCGGCAACTGTCGCTCCGACGGAGGAACCGGAAGTGGTCGAAAACGGGAGACGCGTTGAGGCGCTTGACCGCGGGCTCACGGCGGTCAGAACAGGATATAACGGCAAGATCGCCATACTTGTAAGCTGGCGCTCGCTCGGGACCGAATCGAGGGAGACCGTATACGAGCTCTACCGCGACGGCGAGCTCATATACAAAAGCGAAAAGGATATGCCGACCTGCTTTGTTGATGAGGACGGCACCGAAAAATCGGTCTATACCGTGAAGACCGGGGACGAGGAGACCCCGGGCGTGACACCGTATAAATACAATTATTTTGATATCAAGCTCGACAAGCCTGACCCCGGCAAGACACCGAACGGGGAGACATATACATATTCTCCGAACGACTGCTCGTGCGGCGACCTCGACGGGGACGGGCAATACGAGATAGTCGTCAAATGGGAGCCGTCAAACGCTCAGGACAACTCCAAAGACGGCTACACGGGCAAAGTGCTGCTCGACGCATATAAGCTCGACGGGACAAAGCTCTGGCGCATCGATCTCGGCGAAAACATAAGGGCAGGCGCGCATTACACGCAGTTCCTTGTATACGACTTCGACGGGGACGGGAAGGCGGAGGTCGTCTGCAAGACGGCGGACAGGACCTTTGACGGGCTCGGAAACCGTATCGGCAATGACAAAAAATATGTGACCGGAAACGGAAGGATCCTCTCAGGCCCCGAATATCTGACGATATTCAAGGGCGAAACGGGCGAGGCGATCGAAACGATAGATTACGACCCGCCGAGAGGAAATGTCGGTTCGTGGGGAGACGATTACGGGAACCGCTGCGACAGATTCCTTGCCGCCGTCGCGTATCTCGACGGAAAGACGCCGTCCCTCATCATGTGCCGCGGCTACTATACGCGCGCGGTCCTCGTCGCTTACAATTTTGACGGGGAACACCTGAACCGAGTGTGGAGATTCGATTCGAATGACGGCGGCACGAGCGCCCGCGCGGCGGGACAGGGGAACCACAACCTCTGCACGGCGGACGTCGACGGAGACGGCTTCGACGAGATCGTATACGGTCAGTGCTGCATAGATCACGACGGCACGCTGCTCTGGTCAACGAACCTCGGTCACGGCGACGCCGTTCATGTCGGTGACTTTCTGCCCGACCGCGAAGGTCTTGAGATCTGGGGGTGCCTCGAGGGCTCTCAGGGCGCATATCTCGCAGAGGCAAAGACGGGCAGGATCCTGCGCAAATACAGCTCCAACCGAGATGTCGGCCGCGCCCTCGCGGACAACTTCATAAAAGGGAACGATTCGGCGGAATTCATGTGCGCTACGACCTCCGAAGTCTTTGTCGGAGAGAACGAGCGCTTCCGCGGCACGTGGAACGGCGGGCTGAACTTTGCCGTTTACTTCACCGGCGCGCTCGAGCGCTGCGGCCTTGACGGCACGAACGTGTATTCACACGAATTCGGCAATGTTGCGTCATTCACCGGTGTTGTCTCGTGCAACGGGTCAAAGGCAACGCCGTGCCTGACGGCGGACCTTCTCGGCGACTGGCGCGAAGAGATCGTTATGGCATTATCAAACGGAAGCGCGCTCCGCGTATTCATGACAGGTATGGAGACCGAGTACAGGCTCCCGACGCTGATGCACAACACGATGTACCGCTGCGGCGTTGCAAACGAGAACGTGGCGTACAACATACCGCCGCACACCGACTGGTTCCTCGACACCGACTACCCGCTGCCGGATTACCCGGAAGTATATATGGCAAAGGCGAAATAAGTCTAATAAAGGTGAATATGCCCCGGCGAGCCGGGGCATATTTTTTTGCGCGATGTCAAATTGTGAACTAAATATGAACAAATCGGGCTTTTCGGCGGAAAAAATTAAATCTTTGTTTCGTCCCGTTTGGGCGTAGATTTTCCTTTTCAAATATGGTATATTATACGGGAATGATTTTTTGCGGTAGTGTGGTATGCGTACATATTTTAAGTATTTAAAGCCCTTTTTCCCGAGAATGTCCGTCGGGCTTGCGATCAAATTCGCAGGCACCATATTCGATCTTCTGATCCCCGTGATGCTGAAAATAATAATCGACGACGTCGTGCCGACGAAGAATGCCGGAATGATCTATTTCTACGGCGGCGTTATGATCGTCTGCTCGATACTCGCCGTCCTCGGCAATATCATCGCGAACAGAATGGCGTCCCGCGTCGCGAGCGAGTCAACGCGCCTTCTGCGCCACGACCTTTTCGTCAAGACGCTGTATCTCTCCTGCGCTCAGACAGACAGGTTCACGATCCCGTCTCTCGAATCCCGCCTCACGTCGGACACGTATAACGTCCACCAGTTCACGGGCATGATGCAGCGCATGGGCGTCCGCGCGCCGATACTTCTCGTCGGCGGCCTCGTCATAACGCTGATACTTGACCCCGTACTGATGCTCGTCCTCGTGGCAACGCTGCCTTTCCTCGGCGCGTCCGTGTTTTATATCGCGAAGAAGACGGTCCCGCTCTACAGAAAGCAGCAGTCCGCGACGGACGACATGGTCGGCACCGTGCGCGAAAACATACAGGGCATACGCGTCATCAAGGCGCTCTCGAAGACGGACTACGAGCGCCGCCGATTTGACGGCGTCAACCGCGAGCTTATGAAGCGCGAGGAAACGGCGGGGCTCGTCGTTTCCGCGACGAATCCGCTCATGAATTTCTTTCTGTACGTCGGCCTCACCGTCGTCATCGTTATCGGCGCGTTCCGAGTAAACGCCGGGCTTTCAAAGGTCGGGACGATACTGTCTTTCATGAATTATTTCACGTACATTTTAAACGCGATGCTCTCAGTAACGCGCATGTTCACGACGTACTCGCGCTGCTCGGCGTCAATGGGGAGAATAGAAGAGGTGCTCTCGGCAGAGGCAGAGCTCCCGGTCCTGCAAGCGCCGGACGGAGACGTGCGCCCCGCCGCGGAAGGCGCGCCGCACATCAGATTCGACAATGTCACCTTCTCGTACAACGGAAAGAAAAACAACCTGCAAAACATCTCGTTCGAGCTGCGCCGAGGGCAGACGCTCGGCGTCATCGGCGCGACAGGCAGCGGAAAAACGACGCTTATCTCGCTGCTCCTGCGCTTCTATGACCCGAATTCCGGGAAGATAGAGATCGACGGGCGCGATATAAGATACGTCCCGCGAGACGAACTGTATGAAAAATTCGGTGTCGCGCTCCAGAGCGATTTTCTGTTCTCGGATACGATCCGCGAAAACGTCCGTTTCGGCAGAGATATTACGGACGAGGAGATAGACAAGGCGACGGTTTACGCTCAGGCGAGCGAGTTCATCTCCGAAAAGGAGGGCGGCGCCGATTTCGAGCTCGCGATAAAGGGCGCGAACCTGTCCGGCGGGCAGAAGCAGCGCCTGCTCATATCGCGCGCGCTCGCCGGCACACCGGAGATCGTGATACTTGACGATTCCTCAAGCGCGCTCGACTACAAGACGGACGCAAATCTGAGGGCGGCAATAGCGGAGGGATTCGGCAGCGTGACAAAGATAATCGTCGCGCAGCGCATCAGCTCGATAATGTCCGCCGACCTTATCCTCGTGATGGACGGCGGCTCTGTCATCGCGTCCGGAACGGACGCCGAGCTCCGCGAGAGCTGCGACATATACCGCGAGATAGCCGAGTCACAGATGGGAGGTGCGATCCTTGACTGACATGAAAAAAGCGCCGGAGGAGGCAGCCTCCAAGCGCCGCAAGATGAAGATGTTTCTGCGCATCTTCAATTATATGTTCGAGCACAAGGTTCTCGTCGCCGTCGCGCTTATAATAATGCTCTCGTCAAACGCGTTTGCGCTCGCGGGGCCGTATCTTTCGGGCAAGGCGATTGAGGCGATAGAGCCGGGCGTCGGCAAAGTGGATTTTGAAACGGTCCTGTTTTACGGGGGACTGATGGCGCTGTTCTACGCGCTGTCGTCCATACTCTCGTACATTCTCTCCGTAACGATGATACATCTGTCGCGGAGCATCGTCGCGCGCATGCGCCAGCAGGTGTTTGACAAGCTGATGCGGCTCCCCGTCGGTTTCTTCGACAAAAATCAGACAGGCGACATCATCAGCCGCATATCGTATGACATAGACACGATAAACGCCTCTATCTCGACCGATATGCTCCAGATATGCTCGAGCGTCATCACTATCGTCGTGTCGCTTGTTATGATGATAATGATATCGCCTCTGCTCGTGCTCATATTCGTCCTGACGATACCGATGTCTGTGCTGTTCACGCGGTATAAGTCCAAAAAAATACAGCCGCTCTTCAGGCGGCGCTCGGCAAAGCTCGGCGAGCTGAACGGATACACGGAGGAGATACTGTCCGGGCACAGGACGATAAAGGCATACCACCGCGAAAAAACGATGATAGGCCGGTTCGACGGGCATAATGACGAATCGATCGAGGCTTACTACAATGCAGACTATCAGGGCGCGATGATCGGCCCGACCGTCAACTTTATAAACAATCTCTCGCTCTCGCTCATAAGCATGTTCGGCGGCGTGCTCTACTTAGGCGGAATGATCCACCTCGACGCGATCTCGACGTTCATTCTTTATTCGCGGCGCTTTTCCGGCCCGATAAACGAAATGGCGAACATCATAAGCGAGCTTCAGTCCGCGGCGTCCGCGGCGGAGCGCGTCTTCCGCCTGCTCGACACGGAGGAGGAGCCTGCAGACGCCGAGGGCGCGCTCGTGCTAAAGTCCCCGAGGGGAGAGGTCACGGCGCACGACGTTCACTTCTCGTACACGCCGGACCGCGAGATACTTCACGGCATATCATTTGAGGCGATGGCGGGCAAAACGATAGCCATCGTCGGCCCCACCGGG
>CANROT010000088.1 GCA_947632285.1 uncultured Clostridia bacterium | reverse complement strand
GGGCGATATGGGCAGCGTGACGGTCGGGCTCCAGGCGCGCCTCATGTCACAGGCGCTGCGCAAGCTGTCGGGCTCGATATCGAAGACGAACTGCATCGTAATATTCATCAACCAGCTCCGCGAAAAGATAAACGTCATGTACGGCAACCCAGAAACGACGACGGGCGGCCGCGCGCTCAAGTTTTACGCGTCCGTGCGGCTCGACGTCCGCAAGACGGAGACGCTGAAGAGCGGCTCGGACGTCTACGGCAGCCGCACAAGGGTAAAGGTCGTGAAGAACAAGGTCGCGCCGCCGTTCAGAACGGCGGAGTTCGATATGCTCTACGGCAAGGGGATCTCAAAGTCGAGCGAGATCATCGACCTCGGCGTCGACGCCGGGATAATCGCGAAGAGCGGCTCATGGTTCTCGTACAACGGGAACAGGCTCGCTCAGGGGCGCGACGCCGTCCGCAAGCTGCTCGAGGAGGATCCTGCGCTCTCGGAGGAGCTCGAAGCAAAGATAAAGGAAAAAATGCTCTCCGAAAACGGGGGCGACGGGGACAGTGAAGAGCTCGACCCGGACGAGCTTGACGACGAGCTCGACATCAGGCTGCTCGACATCGACGGTGAGGATATTTGAGCGCCGTCATAAAGGAACTGAAAAAAAGCGAGCTGCCGTTCGCATATGAACTGACGCTCGCGGACACGCTGACCGGAGCGGAGCTTCCGCTCCGGGTACTGCGCTTTTACGCGGAAGAGCACGGATTTTCCGTCGGCAAAGAAATTGATGACACAGATGTAGAGGACGCCGTGGACGCGGCGCGCGTCTGCGAATGTGCGGTCGCGGGCGCCGGGCTGCTCGCATACACGGACAATTCGGTCCGCAGGCTTGCGCGCAAGCTCTGCGCGCGCGGGTATGAGCGAGACGTCGCTGATGAGGCGGCGCGCGCGCTTTCAAGGTTCGGATATATAAGGGAGGACGCGCAGATCGAGCGGCGCGGGCGCGCGCTCGCGGAGCGAAAGCTGCGCGGAAGGCGCCGCGTCATCTCCGACCTATGCGCGCTCGGCTACGACATGGACGCGATCAGGTCGTGGGACGCCGGGTGCTCCATTGATTACGCGTCGATATGCGCGCGGGCGATAGAGCGGCGCGGCGGGCTGCCGTCCCGCGAGGACGGCGACCGCGAAGGCTATGAGGCGAAAAAGCGGCGGCTGCTCTCGTATCTCTACCGCCAGGGCTTTTCCGGCGAGGATATAAGGGCTGCGGCAGCGCTTTTAAGAGACAAAAGGTAGCGCGCTGCGATTTTAACATGAAAGGAAATTCACGATATGGCGGTAAAGATCGGGTTCGTTTCGCTCGGGTGCGCGAAAAACCTTATGGATACGGAGGTCATGCTCAAGCTTTTGACCGATGCCGGATATGAGATCACGCCCGAGGACACGGAGGCGGACATAATAGTTATCAACACGTGTGCATTTCTTGAGGAGGCGCGCCGCGAGGCGATAGACAATATCCTTGACGTCGCATGGCTGAAGGAGAACCGCTCCCTGCGCGGCATCGTCGTCACCGGCTGTCTGCCGGAGCGGTACCGCGACGAAATAATGAAGGAAATGCCGGAGATAGACGCCGCGCTCGGCGTCGGCTCCGTACACGATATCGTGAACGCCGTCCGCGCCGTCGAAAGAGGGGAAAAATACGAGAACTACGGCGACCGGGACGAGGCGCCGCTCGGCGGAGACCGCGTCGTGACGACGGAGGCATACGCGTACATCAAGATCGCGGAGGGCTGCGACAATCACTGTACGTACTGCGCGATCCCGTCCATAAGGGGGCGACACCGCTCGCGGACGATGGAGGACATAATCGCGGAGGCAAAGTCCGTCGAGGCGCTCGGCGTCGGCGAGCTGATCCTCGTCGCACAGGACACGACGAGGTACGGGATCGACATTTACGGCGAATATAAGCTGCCGGAGCTCTTGCGCAGGCTCGCGAAGGAAACGAAGATCCCGTGGCTGCGCATCATGTACTGCTACCCCGACAAGATAACGGACGAGCTGATAGAAGAGCTGCGGAACAACGACCGCGTCGTAAAATACATAGACCTGCCGATACAGCACGTCTCGGAGGATGTGCTGCGGCGCATGAACCGGCACGGCGGCGCGGCCGCGGTCAGAGACGCCGTGAAGAGGCTGCGCGAGGGCGTCCCCGGCATCACGATACGCACGACGGCGATAGTCGGCTTCCCGGGGGAGACGGAGGAGGAGTTCTGCGAGCTCTGCGAGTTCATAGAGGAGGCGAAGTTCGACCGGTTCGGCGCGTTCACGTATTCGCGCGAGGAGGGGACCCCGGCATACGACTTTCCGGATCAGATCGACGAGCAGGTAAAGCAGGACCGCTATGACAGGATAATGGCGCTCCAGCTCCCGATAACGGCGGGGAAAAATCGGAAAAAGCTCGGCAAAACGATAGATGTGATATACGAGGGCTACGATTACGTCTCGGAATCCTGCTTCGGC
Source organism: uncultured Clostridia bacterium (assembly GCA_947632285.1). GTDB lineage: Bacteria > Bacillota > Clostridia > Oscillospirales > CAG-272 > DTU064. The sequence goes on along the minus strand of CANROT010000088.1, from coordinate 6,363 downwards.
AGGAGCGCGGCGGACGCGCCCGACATTGACGGCAAGGTATATTTCGCCTGCCCGGAAAGAATGCGCCCGCGCGAGGGCGAGATCGTCCGGGTCCGCGTAACGGACACGCTCGATTATGATCTGACGGGGGAGCTCGTCGGAGGAAAAGGAAAGAAAAAATGAACCTACCCAATAAACTGACTGTTCTCCGGGTGCTGCTCGTCCCAGTATTCGTGCTCGTGATGACGCTCGGGTTGCCGTTCCCGGCGTCGAATATCGCGGCGGCCGCCGTCTTTCTTGTCACGGCGCTGACGGATATGCTCGACGGCAAGATCGCGCGCAAATACGACCTTGTGACCGACTTCGGAAAGCTGATGGACCCGGTCGCGGACAAATTCATGGTGTTCTCCGCGATGATAGTGATGACGGCGAGCGAGAGCTTTTCGTATATGCGCACGGTGATGCTCTGGGCAACGCTGATCGTCATATTCCGCGAGCTCGGCGTGACGTCGCTCCGCATGGTCGTCTCCGGCAAGGCGTCCGCGACGACGCTGGCGGCAAACATGCTCGGAAAAATAAAGACCGTCTCGCAGGTCACCTTTATAATGATCGCGCTGCTCGAGCCGGTCATCTTCGGCGATCTTCTCGGTCATGCCCTTACATATGTGTCGCTCGCGTTCATGGTAGTGATGACGGTGTGGAGCGGGATAAACTACGCCGTCGGCTATTCAAAATATCTCACGTTCAAATAATTTATCGAAATTCGATAAAAAGCACTTGACAATCGACAATAACTGTGATATACTGTCCTCAAATCAGAAAAGAAAGAGGGTATTGTCTATCATGAAACAATCAACACTGGCGAGATGGCTCCGGGTCATTCTTGTCGGCGTCCTTATCTGCGGGCTGACGGTGTACTTTTTCATCGTCCCCTCGATGGGACAAGATCTCGTAATGTCGGCGCCGGAATTTAAGTCATGGTATATGCCGTGGCTGCTGTTTATATTCGGGACGTCGCTCCCGTGCGCCGCAGGATTCGTCTTTGCGTGGCTGATAACGGTGAATATAGGGCGCGACAGATCGTTTTCCGCGGAGAATTCGCGGTACCTGAAGTACATCGCGATCCTTGCGGCGGGCGACGCGGCGTATTTCTTTATCGGGAACGTGATATTCTTCAGTTTGCAGATGAGCCACCCGGGCGTTGTGCTCCTTTCGCTGATGATCGTATTTGCGGCGACTGCCGTTGCCGTCGCGGCGGCGGCGCTCTCGCACCTTGTGTATAAAGCGGCTCTCCTTCAGGAGGAGAGCGACCTGACGATATGAACAGCTCGGAAAGGACGGTCCATTCGATGGAAGATAATGAAAACAGGGAATGTGATACGAACGATACGGGCGAAATAATTTTCAATATAGACGTGATGCTCGCCAAGCGCAAGATGAGCGTGACCGAGCTCGCCGACCGCGTCGGCATAACGCTGACGAATATGTCGATACTGAAGACCGGCAAAGCGAAGGCGATAAGGGTCTCGACGCTGCGACGGCTGTGCAAGGTCCTCAACTGCCAGCCCGGCGATCTGCTCGAATACAGGCCGGGAGGCGAAAAAGGTGAAGCATAAAACGCTCGGCATTGTTATGAGGGCAGCCTCATGGGTTTATGTCGCTCTGTGGTGCGTTTTACTCGTCTGCAGCGTTGCGGAGGTGTTCATTGCCAAAGCCCCGGAGGGAGCGGGCGGCGGGGAGGACATTTTATGGCCCGATTGGATGATATACGCCGGGATTGCATATGTGTCCGTATTCGGTATCATAAGCGCGATGCTGCTGCCACTCAGCGTGGGGGCGCTCTGCAAAAGCGGCGGGAGGCGCACGGTGAAAGTGCTCTCCGTTATCGCCGCCGTGGTTGACAACGTATTTTACATCGTATTTTGGCGTCGTATATTTTATATGTTTTTAATAAACGGAATAGATTTATCCTTGACCCTATCGGTATGGATAATAGTTATGTTTTTATGTATCGTTCTGCTCGCGTGTTCCAAGGTTCGGGACAGCTGAAATCAACTACGGCAGAAAATCGGCGGGCTTTTTGACTTGCCGTGCATTGACGGAAACATATAAAAGACACGTGCGGAAGATTTTCCGCACGTGTCAGTTTTTTATGATCTGCGAGTATCTCCGCGGGTAGGCGGCGGGGGTCGGGGCGGTCTTTTTTATTATGACGATCGTGCGCGAGAGCGACTCTTCGCCGTCCGTGAGCGTCCGTTCGTCGGTGCGCTCGTGGGAAAGGGAGAGGCGGCGCATGATAGGTCCCGCGTCCGAGAGCTCGCGGGACGTCGTTTCGGGTTCGCCCTTCATCAATATGAGCAAGCCGCCCGTCTTAATGAATCCGGCGGCGAGCTCGGCGAGCACGGGAACGCGCGAGACGGCGCGCGCCGTGACTATGTCAAACGATTCGCGAAATTCGGGGTCATGCGCAAGCTCTTCGGCGCGCGCGGCGCGCGCGGATATGTTGCGGAGCGAGAGGAGACTTGCGGCGGCAGATATAAACGACACCTTTTTCGCCGTCGCGTCAAGCGCCGTCACGGTCACATCGGGGCGGCAGACGGCGAGCGGGACGGCGGGAAATCCGGCGCCGCTGCCGATGTCGAGTACGCGCGCGCCTTCGGGAACGTATGGAATAAGCGTCATCGAATCGCAGAGATGGCGGAGCATCACGGCGCGCTCCTCACAGATGGCGGTAAGGTTGTATTTTTCATTTTCCGCGAGCAGAAAATCGGCGAACGCGCACAGCCTTTCCGCCTCCTCCGCTCCGCACGGGAGCGAATTTTCGCGGCACATCTCAACAAAAAGCGCAGTATTCAAAACAAACCTCCATCTTATGTAAAAGCAAAGATTCCAGCCAATATCAATAAAAAGTTTTTGAAGGGGGTCCGGGGGAAACCTTTTTCAAAAGGTTTCCCCCGGAGAAATTATCTCCCCAAATAAATCAGCAGCACGGACACGTCCGCGGGGGTGACGCCGTCGAGGCGGGAGGCCTCGCCGACGGAGAGGGGGCGGCGGGCATCGAGTTTTTCGACGGCCTCGCGCGAGAGACCGCCGATTTTCGAAAAATCGGTGTCGGGCGGAATGAGCGTCGTCTCGTGCGCATGGGCGCGGCGGACGGCGGCCTCCTGCTTTTTGATATAGCCCTCATATTTGACCGCCGTTTCGGCGGTGCGGATCACGGCGGGCGAGAGTGAGGGGCGGTCGCGGTCAAGGGGCGCGAGCGAGGCGTAGTCAAGCTCGGGGCGGCGGAGCAGCTCGGAGAGGGACGCGCCCGAGCGGAGCGGCGCCGAGGCGTGCGATGCGAGAAACGCGTTTGTTTCGTCGTCCGGCGGGACGAACGTCCGGTCGAGGCGGCGGATCTCCTCATCTATATCGCTCATTTTGCGAAGGTACGCCTGCCACCTGTCGTCCGGGATAAGGCCCGCCGCGCGGCCGAGCTCGGTCAGGCGCGCGTCCGCATTGTCCTGCCGCATATAGAGGCGGTATTCGGAGCGCGACGTCATTATCCTGTACGGCTCGCGGGCGCCCTTCGTGATAAGGTCGTCGATCATGATGCCGATATACGAGGTCGAGCGACCGATTATGAGCGGCGGCTCTTTTTTTACGAACAGCGCGGCGTTCGCACCGGCGACGAGCCCCTGTGCCGCCGCCTCCTCGTAGCCGGACGTGCCGTTTGCCTGACCTGCGGAATAAAGCCCCTCGATGCCGCGAACGGCGAGCGTTGCCGAAAGGCACGTCGGGTCAAGGCAGTCATATTCTATCGCGTATGCGGTGCGCGTGATGTGCGCGCGCTCAAAGCCCGGCAGCGTGCGCAGCATCTGATACTGCACCTCCGCCGGGAGCGAGGTCGAAAATCCGCCGATATACAGCTCCCCGCTGTCGCGGCCCATCGGCTCGACAAAGAGCTGGTGCCGCTCCTTGTCGGCGAAGCGGACGAGCTTGTCCTCAATTGAGGGGCAGTATCGGGGGCCGCGCCCGTGTATGTTGCCCGAGTACATCGCCGAGCGGTGAAGGTTCTCGCGAATGACGCGGTGCGTGTCCTCATTCGTGTAAACGATGTGGCACGGGACCTGCTCCACGCCGTCGAGATAGTCCTCGCTTGTGTAATACGAAAACGGCACGGGCGAGGATTCGCCGTCCTGCCGCTCAAGGCGGGAAAAATCAACGGTCGCAGCGTCGACGCGGACCGGGGTGCCCGTCTTGAACCGCTGGAGCGGCAGACCGACGCCGCGCAGCGACTCGGTCAAGAACGACGCCGGGAGCGAGCCGTCCGGTCCGGCGGGGTAGTTGATGTCGCCGACGTGGACGACGCCGCCGAGATACGTCCCGGTCGCAAGGACGACGGCGGAGCACTCCCACCGGACGCCGAGCCGCGTCGTGACGGAATCCACTCGGCCGTCCTTGATGTTTACGGAGACGATCTCCGCCTGATGGAGGCGGAGGTTTTCGGTGTGCATGAGAACGGAGGTCATCAGCTCCTTATATTTCGCGCGGTCCGCCTGGACCCGCTTGGAGCGGACGGCGGAGCCGCGGCTCTCATTCAGCGTCCTGCTCTGGAGCGTCGCCATATCGGCGACTCTGCCCATCTCCCCGCCGAGCGCGTCAAGCTCGAAGACGAGGTGGCCCTTACCGGTGCCGCCGACGGACGGGTTGCAGGGCATATTCGCGATGCCGTCGAGCGACAGCGTGAACAGGACCGTGTCGCAGCCGAGCCGAGCCGAGGCGAGCGCCGCCTCGCACCCGGCGTGCCCCGCGCCGATCACCGCAACGTGTGTTTTTGGCATTTTTTAATACCTTCCATATCCGCCCGCGGGGGAAGGCGTTGACCTTCCCCCGCGGTTATTGTTTTTTTATTTTGTCATTTTATACAAGATGTGCCAGTCGCTGTCGTAGGCGGCGATAACGCCCGTCGAGGCGTTCGAAATATACGAGAACTGCCCGTATGGAATGACGAAGTCGCCGTTTGTATCGATGAGGCCGACATATCCGTCCTTTTTGACTACGGCGAGCCCCTCGTAGAACGGCTCCGCCTCATCAAGGTCGGGGTCGACGATCCACGTGCCGGTGTAATCGAGATAGCCGTAACCGCCTCGCCCGCGGAGCAGGAAAACGCCGGAGGAATAGGAGACGACCTCATATCCGACGGGGATATCGAAGCGCTGCCCGCTGTCATTCAGAACGACGGTCTCGTCGCTCATGACATACGTTTGATCATAGTTGAGCAAATATTTGTTGAGCGTCAGGACGCGGGCGCGCGTCAGCCCGTGCTCGAAGAAGTAGAATCCGATGGATTCTTCGCCGTTTGAGATCGGCTCCATGAAATATTCGACGACGTATTGCTCCGTCGCGTCGTCAATGTAGGCGCGGTCCGTCCTTATGACGGTCGAACCGGTCGCGTTGATGTAGTAGAGGTGCCCTTCCTCGTCTATGACGGCGGCTCTGCCGCCGGAAAACGCGTATGCGCCGTAGAATTTACCCTTGTAAACGGGGCTTCCGTCCTGATTCATGAGCCCGAACGTGTACTCTACCGTCGGGGTGACGGTGTAGGTGTTGTCCTTGCCCTCTATCGGCTCCATCTTTTCAACGATCTCTTTTTCGGAGACGAAGTGCCGCGTCACGTCCCTTGAAAGGCCGTAGTCCGGGGTGTAGTCAAAGAGCGCGCCCCGGTTGTCTGCCTTGGGATCATAATCGGAGAGGATAAACCTCCCCCTGCCGGCGTCAAGATAATAGTACGCGCCGGACGCGGTGAAGAGCGGCCTGCCGCTCCTGTCGCGGCAGAATGCCGGGGAGATCTGCGTTTTGTTGTAGCTGCCGAGGGACGCGCCGTCGCTCGAATAGATGTTCACGACGTTGTCCTGCGTCGTCTCCGTCAGAATGTAGCCCATATAGAGCGTGACAGCGGGGGCGTCCACGGTGGCCGGCGTCTTTATGATCTCGTAAGGCTTGCCCTGGCTCGGCGGCTCATACGTTATCGAATACTCCGTCGTCTTGTGCGAGGAGAAATAGCCCGGGACCGTGACGATGTCAAGCTCGGCCTCGCCGAGCGTCCAGCCGACGCCCGGCTCCCAGTCCGCGTATGAGCGGGAATATCCGGAGAGCGCGCTGACGGCGGGGATCTCAACGGGCGCGGGCGGCTCGATGACGGGGCCGTCCGTCACGGGCGGCGCGTCCCCGGTGCCGACGGGGTCGCCGGTAACGTCCCCCCGGTTGTCCGTGCCGGCGGGAGCTTTGTCATCGCCGCTGTCGGGCGAGGCGGTATCCTGCGTTTCCGCCGGGGCGGTCCCGCTGCTGCCGCGGGCGATGAACGAAATGTCAAACCAGCCGTCAAGATAAAGGCAAACGATG
>CANROT010000087.1 GCA_947632285.1 uncultured Clostridia bacterium | reverse complement strand
GCCGCTTTGAGCAGCAGACGCTCTGCCGCTTTATGGCCGGCGGGCAGTTCACCCGCCACCTGGCCCGCATGCGCCTGGCCTACAAGCACCGCATGGAGCGTTTTGCCGCCGCTCTGCGCGCGGCGCCGCAGTATCCCGTACAGCCGGGAGAGGAGCGGCGTCACGGCGAGGACGGATATAATAAGGAGGAAGATATTTGCGCGGAGATCGAGCCCAACGGCGAGACTGTAAAGCCCGCCTTCCCCGGCTCCGAACATTCCGCGGACGACGGCGCCGAGCTGCCCCATGTCCTCAAAACGGAATATGATCCACGAGAAGTAGACGACGGCGAGCACGAGCACGTGCCGCAAAATTGACGGTATCTTTGAAAGATTCTCGCCGAGCGCAAATTTTTCCATGGCGAGGAAGACGAAGAAGTACAGCCCCCAGATGACGTAATTCCAGGACGCGCCGTGCCACAGCCCGGTCAGCGCCCAGACGACGAGCAGGTTGAAGAACTGCCGCCCGCGCCCGCGCCTGTTCCCGCCGAGCGGGATATAGACGTAATCGCGGAAGAATGAGGAGAGCGAGATGTGCCACCTGCGCCAAAAATCCGTCACCGAATCCGCAATATACGGATAATTGAAGTTTTCGCGGAAGTGGAACCCGCACATGAGCCCCATGCCGATCGCCATGTCGGAATACGCGGAAAAATCGAGGTAAATTTGCAGCATATACGCCAGACCGGCGAGCCACAGCCCGGCGGCGGGGACGGCGGCGAGCGCCGAGGCGTCGCCCTTGAAATACGTGTCCGCGATGACGGCGCACGAGTTTGCGAGCACCGCCTTTTTCGCGAGCCCGACCGCGAACCGGCTGATCCCCTGCGACGTCGATTCAACGTTCGTCTTCCTCGCGACGAGCTCGCGCTCGATGTCGTGGTAGCGGACGATGGGCCCCGCGACGCACTGGTGGAACATGCACGCGTACAGGAGCAGCATGTAAAATTTCTTCTGCGCGCGCACCTCGCGGCGGTAGACGTCCGCCGTATACGAAATGAGCTGGAACGTGTAGAACGAAATTCCGAGCGGCAAAACGAGCGAACCGACGAATTCCGGCGCCTCCACTCCGAGGAGCGCGCCGATGTTTTCATAGACGAAGCCCGTATATTTGAAGAACCCGAGCACCGCGAGCACGAGCGCGACGGAGACGAAGAGCAGCGCTTTACGCGCCCCGCCGGACGCGCGCTCGATCATTCGCGCGAAAACCCACGTTATAAATACGTCGACAAGCATGATTGCCGTAAACCCGAGCCCCGCCCAGCTGTAGAAGACGAGCGAGAAAACGAGCAGACAGACGTTTTTAGATTTTATACTTCTGCATAAATTGTGTGACAGAATGCAGAGAAAGAGAAAGCAAAAAACGAATATCATGCTCGAAAAAACCATGTATTACCTCAAAAAATCGCGCCCCGCATATTTTGTCGGCTTTTGTCGAACAGCCGACGGAACGTATTTATTATACATATCTTACGGTTGAAATGTCAACCTTTTTGAAGGGATATTATCCGACGAAAAGGAGGAGTATTTTCCACGTTTGCATAACAATTTTCGGCACATTCCGCAGCGAGATAGTCAATCGCATATCAGCGCTTTTTGCCGAAATTGCGGCGCTTTGCCGCCGCGCGCCGTGAAAAGGCGAAGATCGGCGCGTCCGCGCGCGCAATTTGCATTTTTTGCGATGAAAACCGTCCGCACGGCACCTCACCACCACGCGAAAGTTATTTTCCGAAAATTTCGTCCCCTCTCCCCCACCCGTCGCATTTTGGACCCGAAAACATGCTAACGCATGAGTGAAGAGGTAATAGTGAAGAGTGAAGAAGTAAAAATCGAAGGTTGTATAATAAAAGTGGACACATGAAACAGTGAATGATATAATAGAACTGAGGAGTGTGTCAAAATGAAGAGGAAGTACAGCAAGGAATTCAAGGTAAGCGCATGCGAGCTTGTAGTGAAGGACAAGCTCAAGCCGCAGATCGTCGCGGAAAAGATGGGGTTGAATGTGGTCATGCTCTATCGATGGGTGTCAGAGTACCAGCAAAACGGAGATCAGGCATTCATGGGAACAGGCCACCCGGCACCGGCAGACGCTGAACTCCGCAAACTCAAACGGGAAAACGAACGGCTGCGGCAGGAGAACGAGATATTAAAAAAAGCAGCGGCATACTTTGCGAAACACCCGGCAGAAAAATAGCATTTGCAAAAAAGGAGCTGACCGAGTATGACACCGGCATGGTATGCGGGATATTACGGGTGTCGAGGAGCGCGTTTTACCGAAAGGCAAGTCCCCGCGAAGAGAAAGAAACAGAGGCAGAAAAAGCGGTCATTCGCTGTTTTCATGAAAACAGCGGCAGATACGGTCGGATCCGAATTTGCAAGGCGCTGAAGAAACGCGGTATCGTGGTTGGCGAATGGCGGATCGCACGGATAATGAGAAAAAACGGGCTGATCGCAAAGAGCGGGAGGACCGGCACGAGGAAGTCGCCCAAGCTGACGGAGGAGCAGTATATCGAGGAAAACTTGATAAAAGACAAGTTTTCGGTAACCGAGCCGAATGTGCTTTGGTGTTCGGACATAACGGTGCTGGAATGCAAAAGCGGAAAGCTGTATGTATGCGGGATAATCGACGTGGCGACGCGCAGGCTTGTGGGCTGGGCGATAGAACGGCATCAGCGTCAGGACATCGTAATTGCAGCGTTTCTCATGGCGATAGGCAGAAACCCGGTGCGTCCGGCGGATGCGGTCTTTCACAGCGACAGAGGTTGTCAGTACAAGGCAAAGCGGGTCAAGGAGCTTGTGGAGAAGCATGGATTTCGCAAGAGTATGTCTCGCCCGGGGACGCCGAGCGACAACCAGCCGATCGAGAGTTTTTGGCAGACTCTCGAACGGGAGATGCCGGATATCCGGCATCTCCCGTTCGAGGACGCGAAACGTGCGATTATCAGCTACATTGAACTGTACTACAACTCGGCGCGCCTGCATTCCGGCATCGGCTACTGTATTCCCAACGAATTATTCACTGTTTTAGTTGTCCACGCTACTTGACAAGTTTCGTGAAAAGTGAAGAGGTAAAAATCGGCAGAGCTGCGCTCTGCCGATTTTTCCGGAGAAGAAGAGATTCGAACTCTTGAACCGTTTTTGGCGGTTACGCGATTTCCAGTCGCGCGCCCTCGACCAACTAGGCGACTTCTCCAAAACAATATTGGGCTGCCGCGCCGGATCAAACCGACTTTCCGACAGCCCTCATATTTTATCATAACGCTATTCACTTGTCAAGATATTCGGCGTACTTTTTTTAAAACTTTCCGCCCAAAGCGCGCTTTTTATCTGTAGCGCGCGTAAAGCTCGTTTGCGCGGCGGTATGCGGACGTGTCGATTCCCGCTAACTGCTCGCGCGTGACGCGGAAACGCCAGTTGCCCTCGGCGACGCCCGGGGTGTTCATTCGCGTGTCTGCACCGTAACCGAGGATATCCTGTATCGGAATTATCGCGAGCCCGGCGGACGACGCTATGACGGTACGGACGACGCGCTCGCGCGCGCGGTTCCAGTCGTCCGGGCAGCCGCAGTAGTCGAAGAGCTCCGCGCGCATATGCGGCGGCATCTCCCAAATGGCGCCGAGCATCGTGTTGTTGTCGTGCGTGCCCGTGTAGGCGACGCAGTTGTTTATGTAGTTGTGCGGGCGATGGCAGGAGTCCCCGCCGCCGAGGAAACCGAACTGGAGCACCCTCATGCCCGGGAAACCGCTGTAATCGAGCAGCTCACGCACTTCGTCCGTGATGTCGCCGAGGTCCTCGGCGATTATGAGTTTGTCGCCCGCGACGTCGCGGATCATGTCGACGAACGCCTCGCCCGGGCCCTTCACCCATTCGCCGTTCTTCGCCGTCTTTTCGCCCGCCTTGACGCGGTAATACGATTCGACCGCGCGGAAATGGTCGATGCGGACGCCGTCATAGAGCGAGAGCATGAACGAGAGCCTGTCGCGCCAGAACGAAAAGCCGTCTCGCTCCATGCGCTCCCAATCGTAGAGCGGATTTTCCCAGAGCTGCCCGTCCGCGGAGAAATAGTCCGGCGGAACGCCCGCGACCCAAGTCGGGCGGCGCTCCGCGTCAAGCTGGAACTGCTCGGGCTCGCCCCACACGTCGCTGCTGTCGAGCGAAACGTAAAACGGAATATCGCCGATTATTTTGACGCCTTTTTCATGCGCATATTTGCGGATATCCTCCCACTGGCGGAAGAATTCATACTCTATAAAGCGCCACGCCTGCACATCGTTTTCGGGCACGGACGTCTCGGGATCCCATTCGAGCCACAGGCGGCCGCCGTTTGCCTCCTTTGCCGCCATGAAACGGCAGAGAGCGGCGACGCGCGGGTGATCTTCCATGAAAGTGTCGATTTTGGCGACGATTTTTTTATCGCGATACGCGCGCGATGCGGCGCGGCGCAGAAGGGGCATGCGCTTCGCCGAGAGAGATTTGAAGTCACACGAATAGGGAGTTGCGGCGCGCGCGCCGATGAGCTCGTCTTTCGTGACGAGACCGGCGCTGAAAAGCGTGTCAAGGTCGATGAAATTCGGGTTTCCGGAGAAGGTCGAAACCGAGCTGTACGGCGAGCCGAACATATCGGGTATGCAGAACGGCAGCGTCTGCCAATATGCAAATCCGCCGTCCGCTAAAAGGTCGATAAAGCGCTTGGCGTCTTTGCCGAAGCTGCCGCAGCCGTAGTCGCCGGGCAGGGAAGAAATGTGGAGCAGAACTCCGCTTTGGCGTCTCATAAAATGTCCTTTCCTAATTGATCGCGCATATTTGCGCTGTCCCGGATATTCTACCATAAAGCAAAACAAAAATCAACCGGAAACGGTGCCAAGACTTACAGGTTTACTTTTTGCCGCACATGAGGTATAATATCTTCACTGACTTGCTCCGCAAGTCTCAAAAGCTTCGCTTTTGCTGCGGCTTGCGCCGCAGGTTCGATATTGACGGCTGATTTGCATCGGCTTTGCCGCTGCCGCCGCTCCGCGGCGTCGATTGAACTTACGTTCAATCGAAATCATGGTATAATTGAACCGTAAACGAAAATCGCACGGCAGGAGGAAACACGAAATGAAGAAACTCGCGATACTTTTCGCCCTTATTATATTAGCGCTCGCGCCGGTCGGAAAATCTGCGCCGGATAACGATAAGAAAACATCGCCGCAAACGGAAGACGTGACAGCGTGCGTCGGCGCTCCGACGGAGAAAGAGACGGACAGAGGCACAGACTCTGACGAAACGAGCGCGCCAGAAACGAGCGTTCCCGAAACGAATGAACCCGAGACAAGCGCACCCGAGACGACCGCGCCCGAAACAAGCGCGCCCGAGACGACCGCGCCCGAAACAAGCGCGCCCGAGACGAACGCACCGGAGACGACCGCACCCGAAACGAGCGCACCCGAAACGAGCGCACCCGAGACGAATGCGCCGGAGACAAGCGCACCCGAAACGAACGTGCCGACGCGAAGCGACTTTGAGCGCGAGGTCGCAAGGCTCGTCAATGAGATACGCCGCGAAAACGGACTTTCCGAGCTCGTATTCGACGAGGAACTCTCACGGATAGCGAGACTGAAATCGCAGGACATGCACGACCTCGGCTACTTCGACCACAACTCACCCACATACGGCTCTCCGTTTGACATGATGAAGTCATTCGGCGTTACATACCGCACGGCGGGCGAGAATATCGCATACGGATACAGGACGCCGGAGGCGGTCGTTGACGGCTGGATGAACTCGCCCGGGCACCGCGCGAACATCTTAGGCGAAAAATACAAGCGCATCGGCATCGGTTACGTCGCGGAAGGGAACTACTGGACGCAGATGTTCGTCGGCTGAAATTTTGGGAGGGACTTTTTATAGGTCCCTCCCTTTTTGCGTCGCCGCCGCCACTTGATTTATTTCGTTCTATCAGTTATAATGAGCATAACGTAACATAATATAGACGAAATCTTTTGTTTCGGAGAAAAAAACTTGCGTCAGGTATTTCATTATTTACGCTCATATTTGAAGGAGAGCCTGCTCGGGCCGGCGTTCAAGCTGTTGGAGGCGACGTTTGAACTGTTCGTTCCGCTCGTCGTGGCGAGCATCGTTGACGTCGGGATCAAAAACGGGGACAGCGCGTATGTCGCCGGAATGTCGGCGCTGATGGTCGCGCTCGGCGTCATCGGGCTGTCGTGCACGGTCGCGGCGCAGTATTTTGCCGCGAAGGCGTCCGTCGGCTGCACATCAAAGCTGCGGCGCGAGCTGTTCCGGCACATCGGCAGGCTCGATTACACGACGCTCGACGGGCTCGGCACCTCAACGATGGTGACAAGGCTGACGAGCGACATGAATCAGGTCGAAACGGGGCTGAACCTCACGCTGAGGCTGCTTTTGCGCTCGCCGTTCGTCGTGTTCGGCGCGATGGTGATGGCGTTCACGATAGACGCGCGCGCGGCGTCCGTCTTCGCCGTGACGATACCGGTGCTCGCGCTCGTCGTGTTCGCGATAATGCTCGCCTCGATACCGCTCTACAAAAAAGTGCAGCAGGCGCTTGACAAGGTGCTGCTCTCCGCCAGGGAGAATTTGCTCGGGGTGCGCGTTTTGCGCGCGTTCGGCAGGGAGGCGGACGAGATCGCGGAATTCGAAAAGAGAGGCGACGCGCTTGCCGCGTCTCAGCGATTTGTCGGCAGGATATCGGCGCTTTTGAATCCTTTGACGTTCGTGCTGATAAACCTTGCCGCCGTCGTCCTCGTCTATGTCGGCGCGCTGCGCGTCGACGCCGGAATGATCGAGACGGGCGAGGTCATCGCGCTATACAACTATATGTCGCAGATACTCATCGAGCTCGTCAAGCTTGCGAACCTCATAATCAATGTGACGCGCTCCGTCGCCTCCGCGAACCGCATCGAGGCGATCATCGAGCTGCCGGAGGAGGAAAACGGGAGCGTCACCGAGCTCGATGAAAACGCGGAATACGCGGTCGAGTTCGACCGGGTCTGCCTCAGATACAAAAACGGCGGCAGCGACGCGCTGTCCGATATATCGTTTCGCGTCCGGCGCGGGGAGACGGTCGGCATAATCGGCGGTACGGGCTCCGGAAAGAGCTCGCTCGTCAACCTGATACCGGCGTTTTACCCCGCGACGGCGGGGGCGGTCCGCGTCTACGGCGAGAACGTCAACGATATCGACCGCGGGACGCTGCGCCGCCGCGTCGCCGTCGTCAGCCAGGGGGCGCCGCTTTTCCGGGGGACGATCCGCGACAACATTCTCTTCGGCAGGGAGGACGCCGGGGACGGCGAGATTATGGACGCCGTCAACACATCTCAGGCGGCGGACGTCATCGCCTCAAAGGACGGGGGGCTCGATGAGCCCGTCGAGCGCGGCGGCGTCAACTTCTCCGGCGGGCAGCGCCAGCGCCTGACGATCGCGCGCGCGCTCGTCACGGGCGCGGATATCCTCATTCTTGACGACAGCTCATCGGCGCTCGATTTCGCGACGGACGCCGCGCTCCGCGCCGCTCTCGCCGCGATCGAACCGAAGCCGACGGTCTTCGTCGTCTCGCAGCGCACCTCGTCAATAATGCACGCCGACCTGATAATCGTCCTTGACGACGGCGAGTGCGTCGGCATGGGGACGCATGATGAGCTGCTCGCGTCGTGCGCGGTGTACCGCGAGATACACGACTCGCAGAGGAAGGAGGCGTCCGCATGAGAAAAATGAAAGAAAAAGCCGGGACGAACGGGCGCACGTGGAAATTTATTTTCCGGGCAATAAAGCCGTATGCGCCGCACATCACGCTTTCCGTGCTGCTCTCGGCTGTCACGGTCGTCCTCACGCTCCTGATCCCGATAAGGATAGGCAAGGTCGTCGACAATATCATCGGCAAGGGCGACGTCAACTTTGACGCGATCATGCCGATACTGTACGGCATCGTCATAATGGCGGCCGCTGCGGGGGCGGCACAGTGGATCTCGGGCGTACTGAACAACCGCGTTGTATACGGCGTCGTGCGCGACGTGCGCTGCGCGGCACACCGGCACATACAGTCGCTGCCGCTCTCGTACCTCGACAGCCACCCGGCGGGCGAGCTCGTCAGCCGTCTCGTCGCGGACGCGGACAAATTCTCGGACGGGCTTTTGCTCGGGTTCACGCAGCTCTTCACCGGCGTGCTGACGATAATCGGGACGCTCGTGTTCATGCTTACAATAAACGTGTGGATCACGCTCGCCGTCGCGGTATTGACGCCGATGTCGATCTTCGTCGCGAAATTCATCGCGGGGCGGACTTATTCGATGTTCCGCCGCCAGTCCGAGGTGAGGGGCGAGATGACGTCGTATATAGACGAGATGATAGCGGGACAAAAGACGGTGAAGTCATTCTGCCGCGAGGAGAGGACGCTCGGGGAGTTCGACGAGATCAACGACCGCCTCACGAAATGCTCCGTTTCGGCGATATTCTTCTCGTCCCTGACAAATCCGACGACGCGGTTTTTGAACGCCGTCGTGTACGCCGCTGTTGCGCTCACGGGCGCGCTGACGGCGATAGGAGGCGGCATAAGCGTCGGTATGCTGACGAGCTTTCTCTCATATGCGAACCAGTATTCAAAGCCGTTTAACGAGATATCCGGCGTTGTGACGGAGCTGGGCGCGTCCCTCGCCTCTGCGGCGCGCCTGCTCGAACTGACAAGAGAGGTGTCCGAGGCGCCTGACGCGGACGGGGCGGTGACGCTTACGGACGCGAACGGAGACGTCTCCCTCGAGCACATCTCATTCTCGTACACGCCCGAGCGCCCGCTCATACGCGATGTCAATATCGACGTCCGCGCGGGACAGCATATCGCCATCGTCG
>CANROT010000086.1 GCA_947632285.1 uncultured Clostridia bacterium | reverse complement strand
ACCGCGCTCCGCCAAACATCGATCTACCGAGCGGGCATATCCGTCTCTAAATAAATCATACCACAAAATCGTGAACAAATCTACCGCTATTAACCCAGCGCACATTTTACACCGCAAGCGAAAATTACACCGCAAAGGCGCACTTTTCAATTTTCCATCGGCTTTGTATTAAACTCTGCAAGATTGTATCTGTGTCGTGCTGATTTCTCACTGTCACCCGGCGGGCAGCTTTTTCGCTCATATCGACAAACTGAAATATGCCTTTTACCTCATGACCGTTTCCGACAAATATACAAAAGGTGGTTCGTATTTCCCAACAGCTCTCGCTTTTCGGAAAAAGCCAAATACCATTCCGCAAGAGCCTTGAAATCTTCATCTGAAAAGGAAAAATCCGGGCGCTTTTCAATCGGCTCCAAAAGGCCGTCCACACCTGTTGTCGTCAGCCAATCAACCGGCTTATCCCGAAACAGTCCTTCAAACTCCGTTACATCATAACCCGTAAAGAGCTGTTCCTTAAAATGCCTCACCTTATAGTCATCTGTGAAGTTCTCTTTCTGTCCCGCTGTCCAGTTCCCGTAAAAGTAGTTTGCGTACATGATCGCAAATACGGAAATGAACGCAAACAGTATCACCCCGCCCGGCTTTGTGACCCGAATTGCCTCATCAATCGCACGGTTCACCTCATCTGTTTCATACAGGTGATACATCGGGCCGAAAAACAGAGTAACATCAAAGGAATCGTCATCAAACCGGCTGAGATCGGCGGCATCACCTTGATATGATGTAATATTCTCAATTCCTCGGCTCTTTTCCCTAAGTACCGCGAGATTGCTTTCAACCAGTTCAACGGAAGTAACGTCCATTCCTTCTTTCGCAAGAGCAATGGAATATCTGCCCGTCCCGGCGCCAACCTCAAGTATCTTTGACCCTTTGGCTGCATACCGGTGGATATAGTTCATCGTGATATAGTATTCAAGCTGGCCGTGCCGGGTCCTGTTCAGCCGCCCGTCTTCATCGTATTGGTCATAAAAACCGTTTAGTATTTCTTTTCTTGTGCTCATGATAAACTATCTTCCTAACCCCTGATTTAATATCCGGGTCATCAATAAACCGTCGAATAATGCATTATCAGCAGCGCACGGAAGGTGATGTCGCAGAATTTTCGCGTCTCCGTTTTCCAATCGACCTCAAGCTGCTGCCCGCCGTATGTGCTGAATCCCTTTAACTGATTCTCCGCGATAGGCGCTTTGCAGATACCCTCGTCGTTCACGAAACTCAGCAAAAGCTCAACTTCCTTTTGCAGCTTTTCAAGATACGGAAAAAGACCGCACCGGCACAGCCATTCAACTCTGTCAAAATAAGTATAGTGGACCCCGTTTTCTTCATAGCCGAGCTGATAGCCCTCTTTTAAACAGCCGATAGTCCCGAGCACATAGCCGACCCAGGAGTCGCCGCCGACCTGCTTTTCCGGGCGGTCCGTCCGCATCAGCTTTTTAAATGATTCGGCGAGCATTTTTATATTTTCTTCGGTTTTCCATGAATTTGTGTGCGCCAAAATATCGAAATGATAATAGCAAGGCCACTTTTCATAGTCGTTGAATACGCGCTTTTCTTTCCCGCCGCTCTTTCTCACTCTCGTTATATCTAACGCGGAATCGACCTCAAGCACGCGGCGGAACGAATCGAGCGCCAACTGTATCTGCGGTTTTATATCTATCACGTCGTCGTAACCGGCGCGGGCGATACATGCGCAGCGAATGACATTCTGTCCGTTCGCGGCATAGCGGAACTCGTCAAAATATTTTCCCTTTGTGCGGTAACAGAGATCGGTCAGCTCGGTAGTTACGAATGCCTCCATAGCCCTTTTCAGGACCGGAGTATCTTTATACACCAGCTTTTCGCCTAAATACTTTGTTCCGACCTCCTGATTTTCAAAGGGACCCGCGTTTTTGTTCGGCCCGTGAAAGCCGTTGCCGAGCCAGCCGTTTTCCTTTTGGCACGCTATTATGGACTGTATGATCGGCTCTTCCAAAATTTCGGCTTGCAGCCGATCCTTTTCTTCCGTGGATAATTCCTCGTGCAGGACCTCCGTTTTGACGCGGTACCGGATCGACGGATTTGCATTAGCAAGTAAAAAATCGGCCATTTTTTCTTTCATGTCGCTGTTTTTCATTTAAAATGTCTCCCTCTCACACGATCTTCCGCATGACGTAATAGTAGCAGCGTCCGTAATGGACGAATCCGGCGCGCTCGGCGACCTTCTGTGACGGGATATTGTCGCAGTCCGTCTCGTATGTGACATAACCGCCCGTCTCCGCGATGAGCGCCTTTGCGAGTGACGCCGCGCATGACGACGCGTAACCGCGCCCGCGCTCGCCGACCGCGGTCTCGACGCCGATCTCGGTGACGCCGCGGCAGTCCGCGTCGTCGTCGAAATCCCCCGACCGCGACATATTCTCCGCCGCGATAGAGACGACCTCGCCGCCCCTCACGGTCACGAACGATGTTATTTCCTCGGAAATATACCGCGGCAGGTCAAACGTCGTGCGGTTCTTCTTCCCGCGCACCGCGCTCCGCGTGAGCCGCACCGTCTCCGGCATGATCGCGGCGGTATTTATCTCGCCCGCGTGATGTATCACGTAACAGTGGTACCACCTGTGGCGGAACTTTTTCTCGTCCGAGTAACCGCGCTTTGCCATCGGCGCGCCGATACGCTCCCAAATGAACGCGAGCGCCTCCGGCGCGAACGGATCGGCGGAAAATTTCGCCGCAAACTCGCGCGCCTCCGCCTCGTATGTCGGGAAAACCTCTATATATATTTCCCCTCTGTCTATGCCGTCTTTGCCGTCCTTTTTCCGTACCGTTATCGGGACGGCGGTGTCCCAGTCGTTTTCAAAGACGAATTCTTCCCCGCCTGCGTCAAGGTCTATCATTATTCTTCTTCCCTGTATATGAAATGTATCGGTTCGCGCGCATCGCGCCTCAGCAGCTCCGCGCACTGTGTCGGATATACGACCGCCCCCGCGCCGCCGAGCTTATCTATCGGCGTCCAGCTGAAGAGCAGGTCAAATTCGCGTCCTTCCAATTTTTCGCGTCCCGTGAAACTGCCGCTCATCGGTATTCCGCCGACGATCCGGACGTCGTAGAAAAGGCAAATCTGATGTCACATACGACCGCCCCACGGGATAAACAGCTCCGCAGTCCAGCGAAGTCCGCCCACCTCGATCCGCGCGCCCATTTCTTCCGCGAACTCGCGCAAAAGCGCGTCCTCGCCCGTCTCGCCGAACGTGACGTGCCCTCCGGGAAACGCGAGCGACGGATCGTCCGTCGTGCATTGCAGCAAAACGCAGCCGTCGTGAACGCACACGCCCGCGGCGCGATATGAAAACACGCCGTCTTCAGTTTTAAAAAGCAGATCGCGCATATTTTCCCTCCGGGTTTCCTTGCTCCTATATTACCACATCTTGCCGAAATAATCAAATACAAAATGCGTGCCGCCCCTCGCCCCGCCGCCGCGCAAAAACGGGGACCGCCAGGTCCCCGTCTGTATATTCGCATATATGTGTCCCCCTGCCCCGCGCGGCGGTCGGAAAATTATTTCATATGCCCCATTTCCTCGCGCTTTTTCTGTTCTTCCAGCTCCTTTGTAACCCTGTTGTACCTCTCATCGAGTATTTTCGCCCCTGCCCTGAAACTGACGACAGTCATTATTATCTCCTGACCTAATAGCAGCGGTACGATCAGTAGAGCTACCAATTCGCTTTTTGCGAAGAGCATTATGTTTATAAAAAACGGAGCTTCGAACCAGTAAAGGCAAAATTGCCATGTAAATAAATACATGAACATCTCGGGGTCGAAATTCTTTCCGAGATTTAATGTCCGAGGTACTTCCAGCCGATCTTTCCGGACCTTCATTTCCGAAATTCTATCAATAATGTCGGCCTTAGGGTGACGCCTAAAATAGAGAACTACTCCTCCGACATAGTAGATAATTGCGATCGGTGCGATATAAAACGAATATACTGTGAATCCGGGAGTATTTCCGCATAGGATCATTATGACCAAAATGACCGCATTGATAAAGACAGACGCTGCCATAACGCAAAGGAATATTTTTCTTCTGCTCATCTCCGACCTCCGTAATATATTTATCGCCTGCGCGGCAGCATACCGCGCGGTTACTTTTTCGGTACCGGCCTGCCGTCCGACATCTCCCATTCGCCCTTGAAGTAGATGATATCAAGATCAAAATCATCGGGTCGTTCGACATCGATAAAGAAATCACATGAAAACTCGTACATATGAGGGAGCAGGTGCGGCAAATACAAGCCCGTTTTCTTAGGAATAAGTACAGCACCGCCCTTTGTGACCGCATCTTCAAGAGAGTACAGAGACACGTCCGTTACGTCGATACCATCAAATTCCGTCGGTACTTCAAAATAGTCAAAAGGTTTGCCCGAAGTAAAGATGATCAAATTTACGCAAAGTCCATCGGTAATCAGAGGGTTATACCCGTAAACAATATAATATGCGTCGCGCTCTTCGATATAGGTTGTCGGGTGTTCTTCTTTGACCTCATCGACCCATGCGGGCACAATGATCCCGGAACGCTCATTGAATCTCGAATATGATATTTCGGTGTTCATAGTCACATCATAAATTGTGTGTTGTCCGGTGCAGTCAAGCTTTATGGACTTGGGAAATCCGTCCCCGGAAATAGCGATTTCAATTGTACCGCCGGAATCTTCCTCAAAAGTAATGATATCGCTCGAAACACCTTCCGTAATATTGAATATAGCTGCCAAATCTTTTCCGGTAAGTTCAAACTTCGCCGTGAAAATTTCGCCGGTGACGTTAAGCTCGCATTTGCTTCTTGCCGCCGCGTTCGCAAGCCGGTTATACACATGCGGCGCAATAAACAGCACCGCGTAATCATTCATATACTCACCTTCAAACAGAGCCGAATACATCACTGTTTTTTCAATATCAAAAGTTGTATTTGCCTTAGTTATATCATAATAAAGGGAATTTTCATAGCCTTCATAAAAACTTTTGCAGAAACATTCGGAACCTCCGTCCGTGTAAGTTATAATATTCTGAAGTTCCTTATTTTTCAGTTCTATAAGGCATTCTCCCGTCCCGGGATCGTTCGATATCTCATAAGATGTTTCATACTCCTCATACTCGGAGCTAAAGTCGACATATTTGACCTCGCTTTTCATGTTTGCCGCGAAGAATGTCGCATCGGAGAGCTTTCCGAACGCAGTCCTTATAGCCTCGCTCGCCGCTGTCTCTTTCGGAGCCTCCTCCGTTACACCCCCGGTCGTGGTACCGTTCGTGGTATCGTCCGTGGCGGCACCGGGATCTGTTGTACCGTCACCGCCGCCGGTGCCGCCGTGTTCGCATGAAGTCAGCACGATGCAAAGAACAAAAAGCATCGCAAGAATTGATTTAAATGTAACTTTCATTTCAGATCTCCTTTTCGGTTTTTTATAATAGATAATGTCTTTATATGAAATCGAATACGAGTTTTGCGCGTTGCGCATGTTACTTTAGGCTACTATATACCGCGTTTCCCCTCATGCCTCCTGTCAATATTAAAATAACGTCGGCGATTCGGCTGTGCTGCATGTCACATTCAATGTGCATCTGTGCAGATATTGCATGAACACCGGCGGCGTCCCGAGCGCACCCTTAATTTTCTCTCTATATAATAAGACGTAAAACGACACCAAAAGGGACCGCACATTTACAAAAATATTTTAAAACTTTTTTCTGCGCTTTGCAAGTATTTTTTAAAAAGCATTATATAAATTTTATAATATTTATACTTTCCGAAAAAGCACCGTTGTTTTTTGTAAATAGCCGCCTCTGCTTTACTTCCTCGCGGACGAATGACCCGATCTGCCACGCAAAAACCGCCCGAAGTCAGCGCCGCCCAAATTGCAAAAAAAGTGCAGAGGATTTTGATCAAACAGCGGTCGTTTCCGCAATTTTTATCAATCATTTCTTCTGATTTTATGATAAAATACGCTTGTGATCACGGAAAGGAAACATCATGGAAAGCCTCGGCACGATCGTAAAAGCGATAGATTATATCGAAGAAAACCTCAAAAACGATATCAGTATAGGTCAGGTCGCCGCCGCGATCGGCTATTCGGAGTATCATTTTTTGCGCATTTTCAAAGAATTTGTCGGACTTACGCCCGCAAGCTACATCAGGAAACGGCGCATTTCCGAGATCGTGAGCCTCATGGAGACAGACGACAGCCCGATATGCGATATCGCGTTTGAATTCGGCTTCAACTCAAAGGAAAACTTCATACGCGCATTCAAGGCCGAACACAAGATCCTCCCGACCGAATACAGGCGCGCTAAAAACAGCCTGCTTTTGTACGGCAGATTTGAGCCATTCCCGACAGACAGCGAGCTTTTATGCGACGTCATTGATCTTGACCCTTTCGCAATCATAGCTTTTCCAAGCAGCGAAGAATTTCCGCCGAACTTTTGGAACAAATACAACGCGAAGGGACTTTCAGCACGGCTTTCGGGCGGCAGGCAAGTCATAGATTACGGCGTGTGCCTTTGGAATGAGGAAAAAGAAAAACTCGACTATTGGATAGGCGTCTCCGAGCGTGACGCAAAAGGAAATATAGTCGGCACGGTCAGACTCAATATTTCAGGCGGACTATACGCGGTTTTCAGAACACCGGCGGCGACGCATTTTGATTTTGTCCAAACGATACGAAGGACGTGGGACTATATAAAAAATGTGTGGCTCCCGGGGAGCCGATTTGAACGGCGCAATGATTACGAGCTCGAATGCTACGTCGAAGAGAGCAGGAAGTTTTCCGAAACGATATACGTCCCTGTAAAAATCAAAGAAAAATAAAGGAGAAAAGAAAATGGCAGAGATCATTAAAACATTCAGAGAAGAAGTCCCCGCAATGCGCTTCATCGGGAAAAAGTACCCCGATTTCGGCGGTTGGTGGGGCGAATGGTTCGCCAACGGCTGGTTCGACGAGATTGAGCACGCGATGGGCGGTGTTGACTCGATACTCGCAATTTGGGAAAACGGCGGCGGCTATGTAGGTCTTGAACACCGCATGGACGGCAATATGTCTGAATATTGGATCGGCATGTTCACACCCGCGGATACACATGTACCGGACGGATTCGCATATATAGACTTTCCCGCAATGGGATTTGGCACATGCTGGATCTGCGGAACCGAAAATGAAGTCCACAATACAGCCGGAAGCCGCACGGAGATCGAGGCGCATGGAATGAAAATATGGACGGACGCAGACGGCTTCACATGGTCG
This sequence comes from uncultured Clostridia bacterium, assembly GCA_947632285.1. Classification (GTDB taxonomy): domain Bacteria; phylum Bacillota; class Clostridia; order Oscillospirales; family CAG-272; genus DTU064. The sequence continues at coordinate 1,870 of CANROT010000086.1, read as the reverse complement.
TTTGAAAACTGCCTCTGTCCGCGTTACACGTCGCCGGACGAGAACGGAAACGTCATTCTCGATTACTGCTTTTACGTGGAATAAACAGAACCGAAACCGAAAAACAGGCCGCAGGGGATAAAACATCGTCCCCAGCGGCCTATAATATATAGATTGAAATGTTTTCTACTCCGTTTCGATTTTTCTGGATTTTTTCGTTTCCTCTATTGACTTTTGTTAGCAGGTCTGTATCCGGAAAATTTGAAACATCGGCTCCCAATTCTCCGACCTCCGCCGCGGCGATCACAAGGCGAAGTTCTTTCTGCGTTACATCCGACAGCGCTATAAAAAAGTGCGTTTTCGCCAATAATCCGATCAAGTTCTTCAAATTTCATACTTCAAAATCCATTTGTTAATCCGATAGAAAAGAAAATCAATTCTACTATCCGTACTGCCTTTTCACGTTTCCTTGTTCTAAGAAGTTAGTTATCCCCTAAATAGCCATTGACCCTAAATAGCCATTGAAAGTAATGTGTAATTAGGCTGCCATCGGAAAGAAACATTTCGTCATCTGTTTTTTTCTCGCCTGACAATTGCGTTATATCTGGGTTCCGCTGATATAAACATATGCGCTTTGTGATAGGATCGGCAGTCTGCTTGTTCTCCAAATACATCAATATTTGCTTGGCAAACTCATCAGACAAGATATTGTTTTCAAAAAAGTACGGATAAATATTGCGCATATGGATAAGAATCGCAAGATACGTGTCCTCAGTTTCGTCCACCGACGATAATAGCTTACTTGCCATGCAATTCAGACTTGAAAACAGCTCTGACTTTGACATCACACAGCGACTATCAAGTGTTACCCGATCATGTAAAGACAGATGCTCTCCCGAAAATACGATTTCATCCCATTGCCATAGAAGATACCAACAAAAAAACGCAAAGTGTATTTCAACCTTTTGTACCGGAAACTGCTGGTAGAGTTCTTTGTACTGTGCAAACACCTTTGGCCAGTCCTGTTCTTGTTCTTTTTCAGCTTTATATAGTTCGTTTTCCGCTTTGTATATTTCCGATAATTGTTCTTCTAAGCTCAAGCTGCTGCCCCCTTTTTATGATATACCTTCACGATTTATAGTTGAATTTGTTCTTTTGCTGCGTCCGGAACTTCTTCCCATATTCCACAGATTTCAGTCAAATCCATCCACTCGTTGGTTTGTGGATATAAAAAGCAGATTCTTTCATGAGAAACGCTTCCGACCGTAAGCTTGCCGTTTTGAAAAAAGCATAAATCTTCCAAACCAAGCTTTATCCTGATAAAACAGGCTGTCATACTGTTCAAGGATAATACGTTTTGATTCTGCGGTGACAGTAAAAAAAAATCTCTTTGTCATACCCCCTTCGGCACGCGATAGCAGAACCAATGATTTGTATGCACCGTATGGATGTGGTACGGGTTAAGTAATTGCATTATGCGAATAAAATTACCGCTTTGATCAGAACCGACCCAACCGCTTTTTATTAGTGAGAATACAACCGCTTTATCGAAACAGAAGGAAATGAATTTTTTAAACGATTGTCCGCTGATATTGCTTAAAAGGGAGTACATATTTTTGCCCTCCCCTATTCTATCTTTATAACCTGACACAATATGACATCTATATTGTACACTTGAATCATGAAGAAATCTACCACTCATCGGGCAAATTTATAAAAATCTTTTCTTCAGCAGCCGAAAAAAATAACGAAAAAAGAAAAAATCCGCTCGCGACTTTCGCCACAGCGGATAGACTTCAAAAACGAATAAAGAGGAAGAAAGGGAATCGCAACACTGATAGAAATGAACCAATAGAAGTTCAAGCCCTCGGTCAATTAGTATCGGTCAGCT
>CANROT010000085.1 GCA_947632285.1 uncultured Clostridia bacterium | reverse complement strand
CCATGAACCTGCACTCTATCCTGTGCAAACCGAGCACGTCAAAGCCGAAGTGCATCACCTCGGAGAGCGCCTCCGCCGCGAGCCCGTACCCCCAGTACGCGGGGTTGAGCACATAGCCGCACTCGGCGGAGTTATTGTCCTCCGAAAAGCGCGTGAACCCGCACGTGCCTATCAGTTTTGCGTTCTGACGGAATATGAGCCCCCAGTCGTAAAACGCGCCCTCATCGTATCTGCGCTGAAGGTATGAAAGATATCTCGCCGTATACCGCCTGTCCGGGTGCGGCGACCACGTTAAATATTCCGTGACGCACGGGAGCCGCGAATACTCGAACATATCGTCGGCGTCCGTGCGGTACATACGCCGCATCAACAGCCTTTCCGTATTGAGTACCGGCATTCTTCTGAATATACGCCTTACGTCTTCCCTCACCGCGCTGCCTCCGCCCGTTTTTTTACAATTATACTTTCCCGCACCGCCGAAATCAACCCCTGCGGCGTGTTTTTTTCGTTTTTCCCGTTGATATGTCTCCTTTTTTGTGGTAAAATTATAGGAAAGTACCGTAGCACGATCATATCGCGGCGCCGGCCGGCATATATTTTTTACCGTATAATGCCGTGGCGCGGGGTGATAACACTGACTGCTGCTTTAAAAGAAAAATTCCTTCTGCCGGAACCGATAAAAACGGCGCTCTCCATTCTCTTGCCGGCGGCAGCCGGCGTCGGCGCCGGTGTACTGCTGCTCATGCACACGCCTCCGCTCGCCCCGGCACTATCGTCCGCTGCCGCGGGGTACGGCGCGAATTTCTCGCACGGATACGGCATTGTAGAGGCGTTCTGCGCCTCTGTCGCCGTCTCCCGGGCAGACATCGCCGTCATCTTCGCCGCGCTCCTCATCTCGTATACGGAGGCGGCCCGGCCGCTCTTCGGCGCGGTATCGTTTCTGCGCGCGTTGCTCTCATCTCTCGCGTTTTCGGCGTATATCCCTGTCTCTGCCGCCGCGCTCACGGCGAATTTATCGGTACATTCGCTCCCGATTTTGCCCGCGATCTCCGTATTGCTCGGCGCTGCGGCGGCGATATCGTATCTTTTCCGCGTCTTCCCCGCCCCACGCGCGCGCTTTCGCTCGGCGGCGGCAGCCGTCGTCATCTCGGGCGCGCTCATAGCGCTGCGGACGGCGCTCTTTCTGCTCGGCGGGGTCCTCGGCTGACATCTATCCTTAAAACGGAGGTATAAAATGGCGGACAATAAAGAAAAAAAGAAAAAGAAGTTCAACTGGTTCGGAATGTACAACCTCGACGGCAAGGGCGTCGACAAAAACGAGCCGGACTTCATGGCAGCGCCGACATTTGCAAATTTCTTTCGCCTTTTCGCGAGAAAGTGGAACAGGCTCATCAGCGTCAACCTCATGATGGTGTTCGGCAACTTCCCGATATTCTTCTACTTCATCTATCGCGCCGGTTACTTCGGCATCACGACGTCGGCGCCGTATCATCAGCAGTTCATTCCGCTGTACGGCGCGGCGATGTTCGAGCGCTCGCCCGTCACCGCGGCGCTCTACGGAGTCTTCGGCATACAGGTGCCGACGACGGTGAACACGCCGATGACGCTTTTATTCCTATGGCTGACGGCGCTTTTGCTCATCACGTTCGGCCCCGTCAACGCCGGGATCACCTACATCACGCGCGGCATGATGCGCGGCGAGCCGATCTTTCTCTGGTCGGACTTTTGGAGCACGATAAAAAAGAATTGGAAGCAGGCGATCCCGATGGGCATCATCGACCTGCTCGGTCTGTTCCTGCTCGGGTATGACGTGATATTTTTCCTCGGCAATCTCACATCGTTCTGGATGTACATGATGTTCTACGTTTCGGTCATCATGTTCCTGTTCTTCTTCATCATGCGGTTCTATATCTACCACATAATGATAACATTCGATCTGCCGCTCCGCAAAATATTCAAGAACGCCGCGATCTTCACGCTGCTCGGCATCAAGCGCAACCTCATGGGGCTGCTCGGCTGCGTCATCGTCATCGCGATCAATTACCTGATATTCGGCACGTATATCCCGGTCGGCATCGTGCTGCCGTTCGTCATCACCCCGGCAATAATGATGCTGATAGAAACTTACGTCGCATACCCCAAGATCAAGGAATACATGATCGACCCGTATTACAGCTCCGAGGGCGGCTCCGAATCCGACGGCGAAGAAGGCGAGGCGTCCGAAGGGACTGCCGGGGAGCTCACTTCCGGCAGCGAAGAATAAGATCTGCCGACGCCGAGCGCTTCCCTCATCATTGAGGCGAGCAGATACGCGGGAAGGGTCAGGAGCGCCCACAGCGCCGAGAATTGAACGCATATCTGTCCCATAAAGTTGAGCGGGAACCGGCTGTAATCCCAGACGTCAAGCCCGAGCCAGACATTGCAGATAAGCCCCGCCGCCAGCTCCGCCGCCGTTATGAGCGCCGCTCCGAGCAGCATGCGGACATACAGCCGCCGCCTGCAATGCTTGTCTATCGCGTATAGTCCCGCGAAGCATATCCCGCCCGTTATGAGCATGGACGAGTGCGTGTACCCGCGAAAGACCGTCTCCAGCGCGCCGTAGATGACGCCGCCGATCAGAAACGCGGACAGATATTCGAACACCGGAAAATAAAATTTTGTTTTTGTCATTGTTTTCCACCTCCGGAACTGATTTTTGCCCGTCCGCGCGCCATATATGCAGCAAAATATGAAAAAGCCGCCGCGCGCGGCTTTTTTTCGTCCCGGAAGAAATCACATAGCGGATTTTTTATTTCCCGATTTTTTCGAAAAGGGTTTATTTTAGGTCGCAGATGTGGTATACTTTAAGGGTATATTATCAATATGTATGTCTCGGGGGTGTGGTATTATTTCGGCTAAGAAAAAAAAGACTCTCGGTATTCTCGGCGGTATGGGTCCCGCCGCGACGGTGTTTTTTTACCGTCTGATAACGGACCGCACCTTCGCCGAGCGCGACCGGGATCACCTCAACATCGTCATCACGAGCCGCGCCGACACGCCGGACCGCACCGACTTCATTCTCGGGAAAAGCTCTGACGACCCGCTGCCGTCCATGCTCGCCGACTGTGAAACGCTCGCCCGCGCCGGTGCGGACGTCATCGCCGTTCCGTGCAACACGGCGCAATTCTTCTGGGACCGCCTGACTGCCGGGGTAAACGTCCCCGTCCTCAACATCGTCGAGGAAACGGCGGAGCACGCCGCACGCCGCGGTTTTCGCCGCGCGGCGCTGCTCGCGACGAAGGGAACGGTCAAGAGCGGGCTGTACCTGCGCGCGCTCACGTCGCGCGGCATCGAATGTCTCGTGCCGGACGAATGCATGCAGGCGCTCGTCGATTCGGTGATATATGACTACGTCAAGGCCGGCAGGCCCGGAGGCGAGGCGCTGTTTGCCGAGGCTGCCGAAAAGATGCTCGGCGCGGGCTGCGATTGCATCATTCTCGGCTGCACCGAGCTCCCGCTCGCCGCACCGTCGGCGCCGTACATAATAGATTCGCTTGAAGTTCTTGCCTACCGCTCGATAGTTGAGGCGGGGGGCACGCCGAAGGGCTTTTCGCCCGCATTTTTGACCGCATATGAAAATTAAGCTGAAATATTCCGTATCACTCATACTTGCGCTCGCGCTCCTCTTCTTCCCGGGGTGCTCTTTCGGCACGCGCCCGGGCGGAAACACCACATACGAGATCACCGAAACGCACCGCCCGGCGCAGACGGACGAGCCGGAAGTGTCCGCAACGACGCCGCCCGAAACGGAGGCGGAGGACGAGCTCCGCTTCTCAAAGGTCCCGCTCGAGATCGAGCTGAACGCCAAGCAGGCGTTTGTCTATGACGTTGACAAAGAGGAGTTCCTGTTGCTCAAGGGTCAGGGCGAGCGCCTCAATCCCGCGAGCACGACAAAGGTTTTGACGATTCTCTACGCGATGACGCTCGTCTCCCCGGACGAGCTCATCACGCCGGGAGACGAGCTCTTGATGCTCGGCGAATTTTCGACGCTCGCATATATAAAACCGTTCCACACGCTGACGGCCGAAATGCTCGCTGAGGGAATGCTTCTGCCCTCCGGCAACGACGCGGCGCACGTCCTCGCGGCGGCAGCCGGAAAAAAGCTCGCCGGTGACAGCGAGATGTCCGGCAGGGACGCCGTCGCCGCATTTATGGAAGGCATGAACAAGTATGCGGCCGCGATAGGCATGAAGGGCAGCCACTTCGTCACGCCGGACGGCTACCCGGACGAGGATCACTACACGACGGCGGAGGACATGGCGATAGTCGCCGACATGGCCGTCCACAACAGCCTCATCATGAAGTACGCGCGCATGCATCAGGACGACGTCACGTATGCGAGCGGGCACACGAATTCATGGGTCAACACGAATAAGCTGCTCGACCCTTACGGCGGATATTATTCCCCCTATGCGACCGGGCTTAAGACCGGGTCCGCCGACGACAACGACTTCGCGCTGATCGCCTCCGCCGATATCGAGGGGCGGACATATATCATCGGCCTTTTCACCGAGGAGCTCGCCAACAACCGCTATATCGACGCGCTCGCCGTGATCAACGCGCTGGAGGCTCGGCTATGAATCTCAAAACGCTCCTCTCCGCCCTCCCGGTAAAGGCGCCGGAGCGGTTTTCCCGCATGAGGGTGGACAGTGTCGAATATGATTCGCGCGTTTGCACCGCGGGGACTCTCTTTGTCTGTCTCCGCGGCGCTTTTGAAGACGGACACCGCTTCGCGCGCGACGCGTATGACCGCGGCTGCCGTGCGTTTATCGCGGAAGAACCGCTCTCCCTCCCCGACGATGCCGCCGTCATTCTGACGGACAACACGCGCCAGATGCTGGCGCTCGTCTCCTCCGAGCTGTACGGCAGGCCCGCCGAAAAGCTCACGCTGATCGGCGTCACCGGGACGAAGGGCAAGACGACGACCTGCCACATGATCTACAACATTCTGAACGGTGCCGGGATCCCGACAGGATACATAGGCTCGACCGGCGTGATGTTCTCCGGCGTCCGCACCTCGACGCTGCGCACGACGCCGGAATCCTCGGACATATACACATACCTGCACAAGATGCTCGCGGCAGGGATCAAAACGGTCGTGATCGAGGTTTCGTCCCAGGCGATAAAAACGGATCGCATATACGGGCTGCGTTTTGACACGTGCGTCTTCACGAACCTCTCACCCGACCACATCGGCGAGCACGAGCACGCGTCGTTTGAGGAATACCGCGACACGAAGGCGCGCCTGTTTTCCGATTACGGCTGCCGCTATATCGTATACAACGCCGACGACGAGGCTGCCGGATATATGCTCGGCGGCGCGTCGGCTCTCACCGTCTCCGTCTCGACGAAGGACAGCGGCGCCGATCTTTACGCGTGCGAGCCGCGCCTGTGGCGCGAGTCCGGCGCGCTCGGCGTCGATTTCACGCTCGCCGCGGGCGACGTGCGCCGCCGCATCAGATTGCGGACGCCGGGTCTGTTCAGCGTTTATGACGCGCTCTTTGCCATCGGCGTCGCCCGGCGGTTCCTCGTTCCCGAAGATAAAATCGTCTCCGCGCTCGCGACGACATCGCCCATCGGCAGATTTGAGGTCGTGGAGGCGCTGCCGTATGCCACGTTCGTCATTGACTACGCGCACAACGAGGCTTCCCTGCGCGCGGCGCTTTCGACGCTGCGCGAATATTCGCCCGCGCGCCTGATAGTTCTGCTCGGCTGCGTCGGCGGGCGGACATACACGCGCCGTGCGCCGGTGGGCAGGGCGATATCCGAGCTCGCCGACCTCTGCATTCTCACATCGGACGATCCGAACTATGAGGATCCGATGGAGATAATCCGCGAGATCCTCGCCGGTTTCGGCGACCGCGACACGCCGTTCGTCTGCATTCCGGACCGCGCCGAGGCGATAGAATACGCCGTAAAGGAGGCGCGGCCGGGCGATATAGTCCTCCTCGCCGGAAAGGGGCATGAGAACTTTATCGTGATCGAGGGCGAGCACCGCCCGTTCTCGGAGCGCTCCGTCATCATGAAGTCCGCGGCGGAGATAATGATAGAGGCATAAGTACACCGCACCGCGAGGATATTTAACATATATCTCCCGGCTCGGGAGCGTACAAAAAATATAAGAATATCCAACGTTATGCCCGCGCTTTCCAAACGCATGCATAAAAAAGGGCGCTCCTTTTCAGAAGCGCTCCTTCTTTATTTTTTAGCCAAGCCTTGCGGCATTGATCTTGATGCCGGGGCCCATCGTAGATGCGATGACGCAGCTCTTGATGTACTGGCCCTTCGCAGCAGCCGGTTTTGCCTTGATGATGGCGTCCATCAGCGTCGTGAAGTTCTCAGTAAGCTTCTCCGCGCCGAACGATGCCTTGCCTATCGGACAGTGTATGATATTCGTCTTGTCAAGACGGTACTCGATCTTACCTGCCTTGGCTTCCTTGATCGCTCTGCCGATATCCATCGTGACCGTGCCGGACTTCGGGTTCGGCATGAGTCCCTTAGGACCGAGGACGCGGCCGAGACGGCCGAGAAGACCCATCATATTCGGCGTCGTGATGATAACATCGTAATCAAACCAGTTCTCGTGCTGGATCTTGTCGATCATGTCCTGATCGCCGACATAGTCGGCGCCGGCGGCTCTCGCCTCATCGGCCTTGTCGTCCTTCGCGATAGCGAGAACGCGGACGGTCTTGCCCGTTCCGTTCGGCAGGACGATGGCGCCTCTGACCTGCTGGTCAGCGTGGCGGGAGTCAACGCCGAGGCGAACGTGCAGCTCGATCGTTTCGTCAAACTTGGACTTTGCCGTCTGGAGAACGAGGTTTATGGCTTCATTCGTGTCGTAGAGCTTCGAGGCCTCGATGAGCTTCGCGCTTTCCTTATACTTCTTACCCTTAAACATTACGTGTCACCTCCGCTCAGTCCTCGACTACGACGCCCATGCTGCGCGCCGTACCCGCGATCATGCTCATGGCTGCCTCAAGAGAGCCGGCATTGAGATCTTTCATCTTTGTCTCGGCGATCTGCTTGATCTGCTCGCGCTTGATCTTCGCTACCTTGTTCTTGTTCGGAACGCCGGAACCGGACTCGATGCCGCATGCCTTCTTGATGAGGACGGGCGCCGGCGGCGTCTTCGTGATGAATGTGAATGAACGGTCGGCGTAGACGGTGATGACTACGGGGATTATAAGACCGATATCGTTCTTCGTTCTTTCATTGAACTCCTTCGTGAAGTTCGGGATCGGAACGCCGTACTGACCGAGCGCCGGGCCTACGGGCGGCGCGGGAGTTGCCTTCCCTGCGGGAAGCTGGAGCTTGATATAGCCCGTTATTTTCTTTGCCATTTCAGTTTACCTCCTGTGTGGTGACGTGCGGGAGAATCACAAAAAAATTTTCTCCCTCCCACTTTGAAAAAAGACCTTACTTCTTCCTGATGTGCTTTGACTCCATCATGACGGGCATATCCCTGCCCGCGGCGGAGATGACGACCGTGACGCTCGCGCCGTCCGGCGTGAACGACTGGACCTTGCCGGAGAACCCGACAAACGGGCCGTCGATTATGTCGACAGTATCGCCGACCTCGATCACCGAGCGCTCCGTGTGCGTCTCAAGGTTGATCGCGGCGACTTCCTCGTCCGTTAACGGGACGGGCTTCGACCCGGGCCCGACAAAACCGGTCACGCCCGTGATGTTTCGGACGATGTGCCAGCTCTCATCGGTCATTATCATTTTTATAAGCACATAGCACGGAAAGATCTTCGATTCCGTCGTCTTTGTCTCGTCGCCGTTTACTTCGGTGACGGTTTCCGTCGGGATCACGGACTCAAATATAAGGTGACCGAGCCCGCGGTTCTCAACGATCTTGTCAAGATTTGCCTTGACCCTGTTCTCGTAGCCCGAATAGGTATGCGCCACATACCAGCGCGGGCCGAGATTCATTTCGTTTATATCGCTCATGACATCTCTGTCAGATCGCCGTACCTATCGCGACGACCAGCAGCGACAAAAGATAATCAAGCAGACCGAGCACCGCCGCGAACACAACGATCGCGATAACGACGAGGATCGTGTTCTTCAGCGTGTCGTGCGGGTCAGCCCAGACGATCTTTTTGAATTCGCTCTTGAATGCCCTCCAGAGCTTCACCGTTTTCTCGCGCTTGATCACGGCAACGACCACGATGACCACGACGATAACGGCGACGATGATGAGCGTCACAAGGCCGAAATGCGTATTATTCGTGTTCGACGTGCTGCTGCTGCCGGAGCTTGTCGGCGCTTTGGTCTCCGCCGATGTGGCCTCGCCTGTCTCGGCGTCCGTCGCGGCGTCTGTTCCGGCGTCCGTCTCGGTGTCCGTTTCGGCATCGGTCACAGCCTCTGTCGCGGCCTCCGTATCCGCAGTCGTTTCGTCCGCGTAAACGGGGACGAGCGATAAGGAAAGCATTATCGCGAGCGAAACTATCGCCGCGAGTATCTTCCATGCGTTCTTCTTCATTTCCACATCTCCCCGATCACTTAGTTTCCCTATGGAGAGTGTGTTTACGGCAGAAGCGGCAGTACTTGTTCATCTCAAGTCTGTCCGGAGTGTTTTTCTTGTTCTTCTTCGTGTCGTAGTTGCGCTGCTTGCATTCTGAGCAGGCGAGTGTTACCTTGACTCTCATTGTTTAGTCGGCACCTCCTGAGTTTTTATGATTGCATCGTACCTCCCTCGGGCGGCTCGCTCCCCTTTTTGCCCGAACCCTGGCGCGGGGCACGGGCGCAAAAAAAGAGCCCTCCGCAGAGGTAGTGTCAGTATACCATACGGAGGGTTATCTTGTCAAGTATTATTTTTCATTTTTCCGCAAAAAATGCGGCGATCCCGCGCTTATTTCTGCGGCTTTATGATGAGCCCGAGCTCGTCGAGCGCCGCGGGGTCCGCCTCGGACGGGCACTTCGACATCGGTTCGGAGGCGTTCTGCGCCTTCGGGAACGGGATTATCTCGCGGATATCCTCGTACCCGAGCAAAAGCGCGACGAGGCGGTCGAAGCCGAACGCAAGCCCGCCGTGCGGCGGGATACCGTATTTGAGTGCTTCCATGAGGAAGCCGAACTTCGCGTTTGCCTCTTCCTCGCCGATGCCGAGCTTTTCAAACATCAGCGACTGCATCTCGGGCGTGCTTATCCTGATGGAGCCGCCGCCGAGCTCCGTGCCGTTCAGCACGATAT
>CANROT010000084.1 GCA_947632285.1 uncultured Clostridia bacterium | reverse complement strand
CACTTCCCTTGCCACCAGGATATCTTATTTGAACCGTATGACACCGCGTCGGGCATAAGCGGCAGATTCTTCTCCGACCACTCGCATACAAGCTCCGGGTGAACGCTCGCTAAACTGTTATCCATTCGCACACCTCACTCTACGACTTTTGATATATGAAGTATACGTTCAAAATGCCGGATAATACAGTCTGCGAAACGAAAAAAGCCCGCAGGAAACATGCGATTCCTGCGGGCTGAATTTCAAGAAATCTGCGATTTTTCACCCTCTGCACGATTTTCTGCATCGTTTGATGTAAGTTTGATGTAAATCGTGTTTTTCGGGCGATTTTCGGGTTTCAAAAATGCTTGATTTACAAGGCTTTTTCGACCCTTTTAGTCGCCCAAGGGTTTCATTGTCGGGAACAATAGCACATCTCTTATCGACGGGCTGTCGGTGAGGAGCATGACGAGGCGGTCGACGCCGAAGCCGAGGCCGCCGGTCGGCGGCATACCGTATTCGAGCGCCGTGATGAAGTCGTCATCGACCTTCGCCGTGCTGTTCGGGTCCTCGCGGTGCTTCGCCTCGACCTGACGCTCGAACCGCTCGCGCTGATCTATCGGGTCGTTGAGCTCCGAAAACGCGTTGCCCATCTCCGAGCAGCAGATGAAATACTCGAACCGCTCCGTGAACGCCGGGTCGTCCGCCTTGCGCTTTGCAAGCGGGCTGTTCTCTATCGGATAATCGTATATTATCGTCGGCTGCACGAGCTTGTCCTCGACGAACGCGTCAAACAGCTCCGCGAGCACGCTTCCCTTCGTCGCGCCCGCCGGGACCTTGACGCCCGCCGCGGCGGCGGCCGCCCTCGCGTCCTCATCGGACGCCCAGCAGTAATAATCTATCCCCGAATACTTCTTCACCGCCTCGACCATCGTCAGCCGCTCCCAGTGGCCGAGATCGATCTCTGTCCCCTGATACGTTATGACCGTCGAGCCGCAGACCTTTTCGGCGAGGCGCGGATAAAGCTCCGTGACGATGTCCATCATCCCGTGATAGTCCGTGAACGCCTGATAGAGCTCGACCGTCGTGAACTCGGGATTGTGGCGCGTGTCCATGCCCTCGTTGCGGAATATCCTTCCGACCTCGTAGACCCTGTCCATGCCGCCGACGATCAGCCGTTTTAAATACAGCTCCGTCTCGATGCGCAGAAACATCGGCATATCGAGCGTGTTGTGATACGTCTTGAACGGGCGCGCCGCAGCGCCTATCTCATGCGTCGTCAGTATCGGCGTGTCGACCTCTAAAAAACCCTTGCTGTCGAGATATTCGCGGATGCCGGAAATTATCCTCGAACGCTTGAGGAACGTCTCCTTGACCTCCGGGTTCATGATGAGGTCGACATATCTCTGCCTGTACCGCATATCCGTGTCGCGCAGGCCGTGGAACTTCTCAGGCAGCGGCAAAAGCGACTTTGAAAGCAGCTCGACCGCGAACGCGTGTATCGAGATCTCTCCCCTGCGCGTCCTGAACACCTCGCCCTCGACGCCGATGATATCGCCGATGTCCCACTTCTTATACTGCTCGAACGTCTCCTCGCCGACGTCGTTGACGCGGATATAGCACTGTATGCGTCCGCGCCCGTCCGCGATGTCGATAAAATTCGCCTTGCCCATGTCGCGGCGGCTCATCATTCTGCCCGCGATTTTAACGCGCTTGCCCTCCATCGCCTCAAAATTTTCGACGATATCGGCGGTGTACGCGTCAAAGTCGTACCTAACCTTCGTATACGGATCAAACCCGTCCGCCCTCATGGCGTCGAGCTTTTCACGCCTTATTCTGAGTACTTCGGAAAGCTCCTGTTCTCCGCCCTCGAGCACTTCGTTTTCAGCTTCACTCATGTTGTTGTCCTTTCGCTGCCGCGTCCGATGTTTTTTTCTTCATTAAAGAACAAAGCCGTCAGGCTTTGTTTGTCCGAATTTACGAACAAATCCGTCAGGATTTGTTCGTTCTGCCTACCTCCAGAACGCGCACCTTCAGTACGGAGCCGTTCGGAACGTGTATCTCGACTTCGTCGTCGGCGCGCTTTCCGATGAGCGCCGCGCCTATCGGCGACTGATCCGAAATGTTCCCGATGAGCGCGTCCGCCTCGTTCGAGCTGACGATATTGTATTCGAGCTCCTCATCAAACGTCTCGTCGTACACCTTCACGTGCGCGCCGACGCTGATGACGCTCTCGTCGACCTCGCCCTCGTGGACGATGATGGCGTTCTTTATGAGCGCGTCGAGCTCGGTGATCCTGCCCTCGACCTTTGCCTGCTCGTCCTTTGCCTCGTCGTACTCGCTGTTCTCCGACAGGTCGCCGTATGAGCGGGCGAGCGCGAGGGCGTCCTTAACCTCGCGGCGGCGGACGTTTTTCAGATATTCGTATTCCTCGACGAGCGCCCGATAACCTTCTTCTGTGTAGTGCTGTTTCTTTGCCTCTGCCATTTCAAGCGGATTCCTTTCCGATTATGAATATTTATATTTGTTTTACCGTTTTCACTTTTGGAGCTCGGCTATCGCGCGCATGAGCTGCGTGTCGTCCGCCTCCGCGACCTTGTAGAGGTTGACGTTCGCGACGGACTCGTCCATCTCGACGACGATGTCCGGCGCGATGCCGACGCCCTCGTAATTGTCCGAATACGGCGGCGAATACATCTTATACGAGATCGAGAGCGCGTCCCCGTCCGGGAGCTGGCGTATCTGCTGGACCGTACCCTTGCCGTATGTCACGACGCCGACGACTTTTGCGAGCTTGTAATCCTTGATCGCGGACGTGAACAGCTCGCCTGCGGACGCCGTGTTCTCATTGCAGACGACGACCATCTCCATGTCGAGATGATCCTCCCCCGACTCGATCGTTTCGACGTTGCCGTTCTTGTCGATGAGGCGCACTATAGGCCCCTCCGGCAGGATATAGTCGAGTATCTCCGTGACCGAATTGAGAAGCCCTCCGGGGTTGTTGCGCACGTCGAGCACGAGCTTGCCGCAGCCCTGCGATTGCAGGTCCTCGACGGCTTCCTTGAACTGGCCGACCGTGCCCGCGTCAAAGCTCATGATTCTGATATATCCGATATTCTTGTCCGCCTCGGTGACGCGGTGCAGCACGGTCTGCTCCGTGACCGTGTCGCGCATGACCGAAAAGTCAAGGCTCTCGCCGTAATTCTCGCCGCGCCGCACCGTCAGCTCGGCATATGTCCCGTGCTCGCCCTTTACGAGGTCGATGGCGCCGTAATATCCGAGCTCCGCGACGGACTTGCCCGCGACCGTGACGATCAGGTCCCCGGGCAAAATTCCCGCCTCCTCGGCGGGCGAGCCCGGCATGACGTTGACGACCTCGATCGACGAATACTCCGAATTATATATCACGTGGACGCCGATGCCCTCGACCTGCGCGTTGTTGTCCGCGAGCCGCTCGGCATATTCCTCCGGCGTCATATACGCGCCGTACTTGTCGACGGACGCGACATATGCGTCAACGACGTTTTCAAGCGCCTCGGACTCGTCGAGGTCGCCGATGTAGAGCTCGTGATAGAGCTCCATTATCTCGTCAAGCTTGCGCCCGATGTCGGAGTCCTCTTTGCTTTTCAGCCGCGCGTCATATGCGCTGTCGACGGCAATGAACGTTATCTGAAACGTGATTATCGCCGAGACGACGGCAACCGCCACCGTCACCCAGATAGAATATTTTTTCTTCATTTGTCTATTATATGCCTCGTAAAAATAAATATTCGACGCCGCGCCCCGCCTCATCAATGAAGGGGGCCTTTCCGCATCAGATACGATGACGACGCCAGGCTCCCCCTCTTTTTGTTCGACCGCAGAGCGGCACCGCGGCTTTAAGGCTGTTTCACGTACCCGAGCGGGTCGACGCGCGTGGTCCCGACGCGGACCTCGAAGTGCAGGTGCGGGCCCGTGACTCTGCCGGAAACGCCGACCTTCGCGATCGGGGTCCCCTTATCCACGTACTGCCCCTCCGTGACGAGGATCTGGCTCGTGTGCGCGTAGAGCGAGAAGAGGTTCCCGCCGTGGTCGATGATTATGTAGTTGCCGTAGCTGCTGCCCGTATACTGCGCGAACACGACCGTGCCGTTGTTCGTCGCGTATATCGTAGAGCCGTAGGGCGCGTATATATCGAGCGCGCCGTGATTTGAGGGCAGGCCGTTTATCGGGTCGAGCCTTCCGCCGAAGTACGAGGTGATATAATTGTACCTTGTTTCGAGCGGCCACATATATTCGCCCTCGGCGACGTTCTGCGTCGCGCCGTTCTGCCGGACGAGCCTCTCGATTATGGCGTCCAGCTCGGATTCGGCGAGCGCCCGCTCATTCGCGAGCTGGTTCGCGGCGCTCTCATTCTGAGAGATGAGCGCCTGCGCCTCCTGCATCTTGGCGATGCACTCGTCGAGCGTTTTTTCCATGTCGGCTTCCTCGGTCTCAAGGGACTTTTTAGCCTCGTCCGCCTCCGCGATGCTCTTTTCGTGCTCCGCGAGGTCACCCTCCAGCTCCTCGGTCAGCACCTTATAATCGTTTAAGAGGTTCGAATCGTACTCCATCAGGCGCGTCGCGTTGCTGATGCCGACGACGAAGTCAAAGAGATCCTCCGCGCCGAAGATGAGCTCGAGATACGTCGCCCTCGAGCCGCCAGACTTCTGCGAGACGACCATGCGCGCCTTCATGCGCTCATAGAGCTCCGTGCTCTCCTTCTGCTTTTCGTCGATATCTTCCTCTAACTGGTCCGCCTCCGCATTCAGAAGGGTGATGAGATCCTGCTTTGCCGTGATATTCTGATTATACGTGTCGATGAGCGCGTCATACATCTCCTTCTGCTTCATAAGACCGTCGATGTCGTTCTGCAAAGACGCGATGGAGCCGCGCAGCTCCTCCTGTCTTCTTTCGATATCGGCTATCCTCTGCTGCTGGGAGCGGACCTCGGAGTTGTTCTGAAAATCCGAGGCAGACGCTGCCTTAGCACTTCCGTAAAGAGACACCGTACCGACCGCCAGCATCGCGGCGGCGAGCACGGAGCAGACGGGGCGCAAAATCCTCACCCTGACCTCTCGACTCATAAAAACCAACCTCCTGTTACAATAAATTTACCGGGTACAGAGCACGCCGGGCGTGCTCTGTTCGTTCACATTTTCAAAAAGACACATTTTCTATATGCCGCACAGCGCTGCATAGATCAAGTCATATATTTTTGGATCGACACAGGAAAAGACGACCTTCATATCGTAATCGCCGTTTTCCGTCAGCCAATCATGCACGGACCGCACGGCGACCTCACATGCTTCCTTTTTCGGGTAGCTGAATTTGCCTGTGGAGATGGACGGGAACGCAATGCTGCGGATCCCGTGCTTCCTTGCCAGATCGAGGCTTGCCGTGTAGCATTTCGCTAAATTTTCGCGACAGTGCTCGGTCGGATACCTTGGTCCGACCGTATGGATAATATACCCGGCCTTCAGGCGGTATCCCTTCGTCAGCTTTGCCTCACCGACCCGGCATCTGCCGAGCGCGGCGCATTCCTCCCTCAATTCCGGACCTGCGGCGCGATGGATCGCGCCGTCCACGCCGCTGCCTCCGAGCAGATCCTCGCTTGCGGCATTGACTATGCACTCGCATTCGGACAGCGTAATGTCCCGATCATCGATCCACATTCCGGCAAACGGGCCTTTCAGGGAATAACAGCAGGAGGGCACCTCCGGTATTCCGTTTTCCCGGAAATGATCCCTTAAAGACATGAGGATCTTTCCGAGATTATTTTCACCCTCGCCTGTATTCAGATCCACGCCCCAATACAGATCTCCCCAGTAGTTTCCTTCTTTTAAAATTCGATCCCCCGTGTCCAGCAGATCTTGTGCAAGCGTAGGATTTTGCGTGAATTTTTCACGCACGACCTGCTCCATGACGCTGAATTTTACGTCGTCCCAGTCCGGCCGCACCTCTACCTTTTGTCCGAGCCTTTTGGCTTCGTCCGCAGACAGGAAAGCGAACCGCTCTTTATCCGCTTGCCGCAGGCATTTCTGCGCCTGATAGGCCGCCTCCGAATTGTAATAGGCAATACCGTCAAACGACACCTTCGTCGGATAAAAATTGCTCAGGAATTCGTATTCCTCACGAAAGAAGTCGATCTCGGGGCGCGGGACCTCATAATATCTCATTACAGCTTCCTCCTTGCAGGCTCCGGTCAATAACATATCCCGGAGAAGAGCATCAGCCCCCGCGCTTAAGACCGCTCAAACCGGGATCCGTCAATTCCTCGTATACTTCGAAAGCGAGATCGTGCTCCCGATGACGCCGGTCAAAACGCCGACGGCGGCGAACGCGAAGAACACGGGGACGCTGACGTCCGAGAGCGGGATCAGCCGGATTATCTCTATCGCCTTTCCCATCGAATTCTGAACGTACCCGTAGAGGAAATATTCGACGATGAACGCCAGCATGCTCGACGTCAACCCGATGAGCGCGCCCTCTATCACGAACGGCGTCGCGATGAACAATCCCGTCGCCCCGACATAGCGCATGATGCTGATCTCCGCCTTGCGCGAGTACACGGACAGCTTGACCGTGTTGATGATGACGAAGACGCTGACGATGAACAGGACGATCAAAAACCATGAGAAGACGAGCATTATCCCGTTTTTGAGGGACTGCATCGTGTTCGCGAGGCTGCGCTGGTCGCGGATCGAATCGACCCCGTCCAGCTGCCCGAGATTGTACATTATATCCGAATAGTGCGAGCCGTCAACGTATTCGAGAATGAACGAATCGAGCAGCGGATTGTCGTCCTGTACCATGTCGTACAGGTACCCCTCGTCGCCCGCCTGTTCCTTCATCTGCTCGAGCGCCTCCTCCGCGGTGACGCGCGTCACCTCGCCGACGTATGGTATATTTTTGATCTCGCGCTCCATCGCCTTGATCCCGTCCTCCGGCGTCTCCTTTTTGACGAAGACGACGATCTGATTCATGAGGCCGAGATCCTCAAGGTTGACGTCGATGTTCGCGACAAGCAGGGAGAAGCTGCCGAGCACGACGAGGCAGCTCATCAAAACGGCGATCGACGCAAAGCTCATGACGCCGTTGCGCCATATTCCCGCGAACGCCTGTCCGATAAAATAGGTAGGTCTGTACTGCTTCATTCGAGCATACCTCCCACTCTGTCGTCCGAGACGTGCCCGCCATCTATCATAATGACACGCTGCTGGAAATAGTCCACGAGGTCCTTCTCATGCGTGACGACGAGGACCGTTTTCCCGAGCTTGTTTATCTTGAGGAGCAGGTTCATGATCTCGAGCGACATCTTCGGGTCGATGTTTCCCGTCGGCTCGTCCGCGATGATTATCTTCGGATTGTTCGCGAGCGCCCTCGCGAGGGCAACTCGCTGCTGCTCGCCGCCCGACATCTCGTGCGGAAAGCTGTTTGCCTTTTCCCCGAGGCTGACCGTGTTGAGGAGCGCCGGGACGCGGCGCTTTATCTTTTTGTTCGGCGTCCCGACGACCTGCATGGCGAAAGCGACGTTTTCATACGCCGTTTTCTTCGGGAAGAGGCGGAAGTCCTGGAACACGACGCCGAGCTTGCGCCTGTAATACGGGACCTTGAAATACGAGAGCTTTGAAAGATCCGTGTCGTCGACGGTTATCGTCCCGGACGTCGCCTTTTCTTCGCGGAGCAACAGCTTCATCAGCGTTGTTTTTCCGGCGCCGGAGGCGCCGACGACGAAGACGAACTCCCCGTCGTTGATATGAAGATTGACTCCGTTGAGCGCGACCGTACCGTTCGGATATGTCTTGACAACGTCGGTAAAATCTATCATTTATACTATCCTTCCGCGGCTTCGCCGCTCTTTGGGATCAGAATTTGACGGGCTTTGACGTGAGATATCTCTTGACCATGAGCGCGACCTTGAACGTGATCGCGTGATCGAATTCGCGCAGGTCGAGCCCCGTCAGCTTCTTGATCTTTTCAAGCCTGTAGACGAGCGTGTTCCTGTGGACGAACAGCTTTCTCGACGTCTCGGAGACGTTCAAATTGTTGTCGAAGAAGCACTGTATCGTCATCAGCGTTTCGCGGTCGAGGAAGTCTATCGAGCCGTCCTTGAAGACCTCGTGCAAAAACATCTCGCAGAGCGTAGTCGGCAGCTGGTAGATGAGCCTTCCGATGCCGAGGTTGTCGTAGCTGTTGACCGTTTTTTCCGTGTCGAACACTTTCCCGACCTCGAGCGCGACCTGCGCCTCCTTATACGAGCGCGCAAGGTCCTTGATGTTGTCGACGGGCGTGCCGATGCCGATGGACGCTTTGGTGAAGAACTCGGTCTGGAGCGTGTCGCAGATCGTCTTCGCCGATTTTTCGAGCTCGCGTATATCCGTGCCCGGCTTGACTTCCTTGACGAGCACGATGTCGCGCTCGCCGATGTTGATGACGTAGTCCTTGTTCCTGTCCGGGAACATACTCAGCACGATGTCATACGGCAGCATCTCGGATTTCGAATTGAAGCGGATCAGGAAGGCGACCCTGACCTCCTCGGTGTTGAAGTGGAGCTCCTTTGACTTGATATAGATATCGCTCGGGAGAATGTTGTCAAGGATTATATTTTTGATGAACGAGCTCTTGTCATACTTTTCGTCGTAAAGGCTCTTGATGTTGGAGAACGAGATGGACAAAAGCATCGCCGTCTTGTCCGCCGTCTTGTCCTCGCCCTCGACAAAAACGATGTACTCCGCCTTGGACGCGGTGCCGATGGGGCGGTACGTGTATCCGCCGGAGGCGACGCTGTCCGAAGAATATGACAGCTCCTCGCGGATCCCCTCGCGGATCTCGCCGATCCTGGCGAGCTCGCTGCAGGCGATGATGGCGCCGTTCTCGTCGATAACGCCGATGACGCGGTCCGTCGCGTCCTTCATCTGATGAATGATTCTCTGGAACAATCTGTTTGGCATGGTTTCCTCCGCACTTCTCGTGTATGAAAAAAATGAAAACGAAATTTACCGTGTCGGCGCTTAAAGCTCCGCCTCGTATGATATTGCCGACAGGACATAGACGGGCGCCGTCTCGCAGCGCAGGATCCGCTCGCCGAGCCCGCACGGGATCATTCCCGCGTCCTCGGCAGCCCTCGCCTCCGCCGGTGAAAAGCCGCCCTCCGGCCCCGTCATGACCGAAACGGTCACACCTTTGGCGAGCCTGCCCGCGATCGCCTCCTTCAGCGACCGCTGCTTTTCCCCCTCGTAGACGAACAGCGCAACGTCCGCCGCGGC
>CANROT010000083.1 GCA_947632285.1 uncultured Clostridia bacterium | reverse complement strand
TCGATCAGGTTGTTGATGACGCCGATCTTGTCGGAGACCTTCGCGCCGCCGAGGATCGCGACGAACGGGCGCTTCGGATCTTCGAGCGCGCCGCCCATGATCGTGATCTCCTTCTGGATCAGATATCCGCAGACAGCGGGCAGATAATCCGCGACGCCGGCGGTCGAGGCGTGCGCCCTGTGCGCCGTACCGAACGCGTCATTCACATAAATATCCGCCATCGAGGCGAGCTCCTTCGCGAACTCGGGATCGTTCTTCTCCTCCTCCGCGTGGAAACGGACGTTTTCAAGGAGCATGACCTCCCCGTCCTTCAGCGCGGCGGCCTTCGCCTTCGCGTCGGGACCGACAACGTCGGACGCCATGACGACGGGCGCGCCGAGGCGTTCGGAGATGCGCTCCGCAACGGGCGCGAGCGAGAGCTTCTTGATGTCGCCCTTCGCCTTCTCGATGTATGCCGCCGTCGCCGCCTCGCGCTCGGACTCGGGCAGCTCCTCGACCTTTTTCTTCTCTTTCTTGTCGAGCTTTATCTTCTCGTTCAGCACGTTGTGCGGTCTGCCGAGATGCGAGCAGAGGATCACGCGGGCGCCGTGCTCGGAGAGGTACTTGATCGTTGGCATAGCGCCGACGATGCGCTTATCGTCCGTGATCTTGCCGCCGTCCATCGGGACGTTGAAATCGCAGCGGGCGAGGACCCGCTTGCCGGATACGTCGATATCCTCGATCGTTTTCTTATTGTACTTTGCCATGTTCCAAAAATCTCCTTAAAAATTACTGATATATGGAAACCATCAATACTATATCACAATTCACGCATTTTTACAAGCGCCATTTACTCTTTTATTATGAAAAAACGCGGAAAGCAGTCCCCTGCTTTCCGCGAAAAATGATCATGCCGCGACAAGACCTTTTATAAGGAAGTAAATACAAACGAGCAGGCCGAGCGCGATCCTGTACACGCCGAACGCGGTGAACGTGTGGCGCTTCACGAAGTCCATCAGGAATTTTATCGACACGAGCGAGACGCCGAACGCCACAAGGCAGCCGACGATGAGGACCGTCACCTCCGTCCCCGACATCACGGCGGCACCGCCGAAGATAAATTTGACGACCTTCAAAAGCGAGGCGCCGAGCATCGTCGGGATCGCGAGGAAGAACGAGAACTCGGCGGCGGCCGTCCTCGACATGCCGAGCATCATCGAGCCGAGGATCGTCGAGCCGGAGCGCGACGTCCCGGGGATTATCGCGAGCACCTGGAAGCAGCCTATCAGCGCCGCCGTCTTGAGCGACACGCCGTAAGGCGTCTTGATATTCGGCGTCTTCCCCTCGCGCCAGCGCTCGATGAGTATGAACGCGATGCCGTATATGATCAGCGTTGCCGCGACCGTCGGCGGGTTATAAAACGTCGCGTTGAACCAGTCGTCGAACAGGAGCCCGATCACGGCGGACGGCAGCACGGCGACAATGACCGTCAGCCACAGATGCCACGTCGCGAGCTTCTGTTTTTCCGTTTTCTCCCGGTCGAACGGGTTCAGCTTTTTGAAATACAAAACGACGACGGCGAGTATCGCGCCGAGCTGTATCACGACCTCGAACATTTCCTTGAATTCGGCGCTCACGTCGAGCCGCACGAACTCATCGAGCAGGATCAGGTGTCCCGTGCTCGATACGGGCAGCCACTCCGTGACCCCCTCGACGATGCCGAACAGTATCGCCTTTATCGCCTCAAAAAATGCTGTCATGTTCCCTTCCCCTTATACCGATCTCATTATATCGCCGGCACGCACCGGAAACGGTACGGCGGCCGAATATATCATGCCGGGGTGCGGCGTCGCCTCTATCGGCTCGCCCTCATCTCCGTACAGCTCGCCGACCGAAAAGCGCCTGCCGACAGATCCCGGCGAAACGATCTCGACCGTGTCCCCGCGGCACAGCTTGTTCTTCTGCATAAATCGCGCCGTGCACGTACTTTCATCATATGAGAGCACGGCGGCAAGATATGATTTGTCCCGCAGATAACCGCCGGAGCTGACCGTGTTCGCCCCGCTGTTCGGCGGGCCGAAATAGAACCCCGTGCAGTATTCGCGGTGCGAAACGCTCTCGAGCTCGGTGAGCAGCGCCGGGTCAAAAACATACCCGCCCGGGCTTGAGAGATAGCGGTCTATCGCGATCCTGTACGCATTCGCGGTGACCGCGCCGTAATACGCGCTCTTCACGCGGCCCTCTATTTTAAAGCTGTCGATGCCCGCCGCAATAAGCTCCGGGACGTGCTCGATCATGCACATATCGCGCGAGCTCATGACGAACGTGCCCGCCTCCGTCTCCTCTATCGGGATCATCGTGCCGGGCCGCTTTTCCTCCGTCACCTCGACGCGGCGGACCGTATAATTCCACCTGCACGGCTGCGAACACTCGCCGCGGTTCGCGTCCCGCCCCGTGAAATAGTTCGAGAGCAGGCACCTCCCGCTGTACGCGATGCACATCGACCCGTGGACGAACGCCTCGAGCGCCAGCGTCTCCGGCGTGTTCTCGCGTATCTCCCTTATCTCGTCGAGCGTCAGCTCCCGCGCGAGCACGACGCGCTCGGCGCCCATCGCGTGCCACGCGCGCGCCGCCTCCGCCGAAACGACGGACGCCTGCGTCGAGATATGCACCCCGAGCCGTGGCGCGAGCTTCCGCACGAGCGAGACGACGCCGATGTCCGAGACGATGACGGCGTCCGCGCCGATCCCGTCGAGAAATTTTATGTATTCCGAGAGCTCGCCGTATTCGCGCGTCCTCGGCAAAATGTTGACGGTCACATATACGCGGACGCCGCGCCCGTGCGCGAATTCGACCGCGTCCCGCAGCTCCGCCTCCGTAAAATTATCGCACGCGGACCGCATACCGTATCTTTTGCCGGAGAGATAAACGGCGTCCGCCCCGTAACCGATGACGGCGCGCAGCTTTTCAGCGTTCCCGGCAGGGCACAAAAGCTCGGGACCCATCACGCCTCGCCTCCGCCCTCGCCTTTGCCGCCCTCCTCGGGCTCGGCTTTTTCGCCGTCTTTTGACTTAGGCAAAAGCCTGATGCCGAACGCGAGCACCACGATCACCTCAAGGATCCCCGCGCCGATGAACACAAGCCACGGGCGCGCTTCTATCCATGTTATATATATAGCCGCCGACAGCGCCCACAAGAGCGCCGAGATGAAGATGAACATCATGTTCCGCCCGCCCCACACGCACGTCAGAACGAGCGCGACCGTCAGCGAGACGGGCGCCGCCCACAAAAACACCTGCCATGCGGTGATCCCGCTGAAAAAGCATGCGGCGAAGATGACGAGCGCCAGAAACCACACGCCCACGACCGAAATTATCGTTATGAGCGTCTTGTTCCGCGTCATTTTGCGCGGGCCCTGCTTCTGCGGCGGCTCCTCCTCGGCGCCGTGCGCCGCGAGCAGATAATCGACCGTGACGCCGTACATGTCCGCGATGGCCTTGAGGACCGCGATGTCCGGAATGCTCTCCGCCCGCTCCCATTTTGAGACGGCCTTGTCCGAGTATGACAGCTTTGAGGCGACCTCTGCCTGAGTCAGCCCCGCCAAAGTGCGCAGGCTGATGAGGTTTTTCGCTATTATCCCTCTGTAATCCGTCATGGTCCGCCTCCCATATGCCGCGCGCGGCGGCAGTCATATCAAAATTATTGTAGCAGATTTTTTCCCGAAAGTAAATATGCGGGAAAAGAAAAAACGTGCGCCGAGGCCGAAATCAAGCCCCGAAAACGCGAGAATTCGCGAGATATTGAGAGATAGTCCGAACTTTTTTTGAAATTCCGAAAACTTTTTTGCGTTTCCGTATTGACAAGGCGGCCGCGATAATGTATAATCATGCCTGCATGACTCAAAAAAATGCTTTTTTATATAACGGAGGAAGCAAAATGTCAACCTACATGGCAAAGAAAGAGACTGTCAGCCGCAAGTGGTATGTTATAGACGCGGCGGGCAAGCCTCTCGGGAAAACGGCCGTTGCCGCCGCCACGATCCTGCGCGGCAAGCACCGCCCCGAATTCACGCCTCATGTCGACTGCGGCGAATATGTTATTATCATAAACGCGGAAAAGGCAGTCCTCACGGGCAAAAAGCTCACGCAGAAGTATTATCGCCGTCACTCCGGCTACATCGGCGGCCTCAAGGAAGTCCAGTATAAGACGCTGATGGCGACCCGCCCCGAGCTCGCAATGGAGCTCGCCGTCAAGGGAATGCTCCCGAAGAACTCCATCGGCGACAAGGCGATAACGAGGCTCCACGTTTACCGCGGGCCCGAGCACAAGCAGCAGGCACAGAAGCCCGAGGCTTACGAGATATAAGAAAGGGAGGACGATTAAATGTATACAAGCGCTAAACCCTATTTCTACGGCACCGGCAGAAGAAAGAAATCCGTCGCCCGCGTCCGCATCGTTCCCGGCTCCGGCGTCGTGACGATCAACGGCAGAGATATAGACAACTATTTCGGGCTTGACACGCTCAAGCTCATCGTCAACCAGCCCTTCGCCGTCACCGACACCGAGGGCAAGTTTGACATAATCGCCACCGTTCGCGGCGGCGGCTATTCCGGCCAGGCGGGCGCTATCCGCCACGGGCTCGCCCGCGCGCTCTGCGCGGCAGACGAGAACTTCCGCCCCGCGCTCAAGCGCGCCGGACTTCTCCGCCGTGACCCGCGTATGGTCGAGAGAAAGAAATACGGCCTCAAAAAGGCGCGCCGTGCGTCCCAGTTCTCAAAGAGATAAGGAAAAAAACGGCAGAAATATTTTGTGTTTCGGAAACCCGGCCTTCGGCAAAAGTCGAAGGCTGGATTTTTTTGTAAAATTTGCTGTAAAAACAAGGAAAACCATGCATAAAAAGTCCGCGCTGTGAACAAATAAATTTTCATTATATTGAAATAAACGGTTGACAGCCTGCGGCGGGGTAGTGTATAATATTTACATACATAATTAGCGTTGAAGCTCAAAATTTATGGAGGAATCAAAAATGAACCACAGCTTCAAAAAATTTTTGGCGCTCGTGCTGACGGCGGCGACGATCTTCTCGCTCTCGGCAGTCGCGGCGTCATCGGTGTTCGGCGCCGACGCGGCGACGAGTACCGGCAAAACGCCGATCGCGGCGTTTGACTTTAAGAAGGATCTTAATGATCATTCCGGCAGAACCGACGTCGGTCCCGTAGTAATCGACGAAGAGCCAGATGGAAGATCCGACCCGGAGAGATTGGCATCCACATCTCATTCCGGTCGTGCCGAGTGGATAGAAGGAACGGGCATAAAAGTCGCAAACGGTTTCTTTAAGCTCCCGGAAAACATCTTCTCTGGAACGGACGTTTCGAAGATTGACGGTTTCACCGTTTCGTTCACGCTCACTAAGGAAAACAACCCTTACAACATCCAGCAGGAAACTCTGTTCTCATTTGCGGAAAAAGATTACTTTGCAGATAAAGCTAACACGGACGGACTTCCTCTCGGGCAAAGATCGGATGCTTCAGTCCATATGATATATCATGGATGCATCGGTTCCGGTGAACACCCGTTTTTCAATTCTGATGG
Source organism: uncultured Clostridia bacterium (assembly GCA_947632285.1). GTDB lineage: Bacteria > Bacillota > Clostridia > Oscillospirales > CAG-272 > DTU064. The sequence continues at coordinate 3,730 of CANROT010000083.1, read as the reverse complement.
AAGTGGATGCTGGATAGACGGCGCTCTCGATGGGTGGGGTCATGAATCTCCCATACTTACTTATGGTACGCCGCACAATGTCACAGTAACATATAATACTGAATCCAATGTTCTTGTCCTTTATGTTGACGGGATATTCGTGCAGACCTCACTAAATTCCGATTGGGAAGTTCTCGCGGACCTCTCAAATGAGGATATCCACAACCTTACTTCTCTTGTTATGGGAAGATGCAATGACGGTTTCCAGGGCTGGTGGGGCTTCGGCACATACAGCGACGTCACGATTTATTCGACGGCGTTGAACGCGCAGGAAGTTTCCGCTCTCGTGAACGGCGGCTGTGAAGCTGTTGCGAAGTGCACCGCTCCCGTGCTCGAGAAGGACGCTCCCGTTCTCGACGGCAAGGGCGACGGCACATTCACGGCCGCTGCGTTCAACGTCGACGGTCTGCCTGTTCAGTTAAGTGTCGATTTTATGGGCTTCCCTATACCCATTGACTTAAATAAGGGCGGTCCCGGTGCAGACGGAACAACAAAGCTCAGTGAAGCTATCGCAGCAAAGGGTTGGGATATTCTCGCCGTTTCCGAAAACTTCACATATAACGATGAGCTAAAGTCGGCTCTCTCGGACAACTATAACGAGGAATACAATAATGAAGAAGACGTAACGGAAACGGTAGATCTCGAATCCCGCTTTGATACTTCTTCCGGCGATACTGCTGTGTACATTCCGTTCAAGACAGATGGTCTCTCGCTGTTCTATAAGAACACGCTCACCGCAAAGCAGGAATCCGCCACACCGTGGAATACACACTATTCTCCCGACAAACAAGCTACCGGCAGCTTCTATCTTCCCATGCAGAACGGCGCCGACGGCCTTATCACAAAGGGCTTCCGCCGCTTCACGGTAAAGCTTGCAGAAGACCTGACCGTTGATGTCTACACTCTCCACATGGACGCTGACGATGCCATCGGTGACAAGAACGCACGTGCGGAGCAGCTCAAGCAGCTTGCAAAGTTCATCGTTGACACAAAGACCAAGAACCCGATCATCATCATGGGCGACACGAACTGCCGCTACACGCGCGATGACGTTGTCGGCAACCTTATCGGCACTCTCAACGCTACCGATAACCTCTACGCAAGAGACGCGTGGGTAGACACGACGAAGGGCGGCACCTACCCCGAGTTCGCTTCGAAGACGCTCAATGACGAGATCGTTGACAAGATCATCTACGTCAACAACACAGAGTGCAATTATCAGCTCTGCCTGACGAAGTACGAAGAAGTAGATTTCACGGCAGAAGACGGCTCCGCTCTCTCCGACCACCCCGCAGTAGTCGGTACGTTCGCATATGCGAAGAAGTACAGCGTCACATACAATGACGGCGTTGATGGCAAGGCGTTCAAGTCTCAGACGATCAACACGCTCTCGACTAACACGACGCCCACATTCAACGGTACGCCTACGCGTGAAGGCTACACCTTCAAGGGCTGGTCTCCCGCTCTGACCGAGACCGTTAACGGCAACGCAACGTATACCGCAACGTGGGAAATTGCTTCCGCCTCTGATGATCCCGGCACGACGCCCGGCGGTCAGACAACTCCTCCGACGACGGGTGACACCGCGAATGTTGTTGCTCTCTTCACCGTGCTCGCCATCAGCGGCATCGGCGTGACCGCAACCGTCCGCTCCAAGAAGAAGGACAGATAAATCTGCCCTAACGTAAAACCCAAACCGGGGACGCCCTTCGGCGTCCCCGGTCGATTTTTTTATTATTTATCCTATATCCGATTTATTCGCCTTGAAGATGAATTCGGTGTCGGACCATACGTCTGCTTTGAAGCGGATCTCTATCGTCTGCCAGTCCTCGGGAGCCTCGTAGCCGACGGCGCCGCCGAGCTTTTTCCCGGGAGCCGCTGTTCCGTCCAGCGTATCTTTCCCCGACGCGGTACATGCGAGCAGGTCAATGCTCGTGCTGTAATCGTCTATGTACGCGTCAAACGACAAAACGGTGCTCACGTTTATCTCTTTATCCGAGCCGTTCTCGATGTTGAATTCGCAGATGAGGAACACTCGCCCCTCCGCGGGCTCCATATATTCCTTGCCGTAGCTCTCCGTGACGCTCACGAGCGTCACGCGGACGCCCCTGTATTCCGCCGTCTCGCCTATTCCGAACACCGTCTCGCCCGCAGTCTCGCCCTCGGTCCCGCCGTTGCCGCTTACCGTTTCGCTCCCCGTCACCTTCGTCGGCCCGTCGTCCCTCGGCCTCACATACACGCAGCCGAACGACGAGAGCACCGTCACCGCCGCAAGCGCCGCCGCTATAATCAGCACTGTTTTCTTCTTTTTCATTTACACAGTCTCCTTTTTGTGGTATTATTTATATTATATCATAGTGTAAAAGATTGCACAATAGATTTTGCTCAATTTATTCTTGCATATCACTAATTGCATATACTTACTTACGACTTATTTTTTCGGCATGCAGATGTTATACTGTTATAAAGTATACTACACCTTTATGTGGGAAATATTATGCTGAAATATGTCGAACACGGAAAAATAAAAATAAAGCTGGGAGAACAGCTCGAAAAGGCGGGAATGTCTAAAAATATGTTCGCTAAATGCGCCGAGATGGAGCGGACGCAGCTCAACAGATATATCAACAACGACGTCGCGATGGTCGACCTCGACGTGCTCGCGCGGATTTGCTCCGTGCTCGAGTGCAATATATCCGATATTCTCGAATACGTACCGCCCGAAAAGGCGGAATAAATTTTCCTCCCGAAAAAATCGCCCCGCACAGCTAACATTTGCGGGGCGATTTGCGTCTTTATTATTGAAAGCATGAAAGCGAGGTGACGACAATTGAAGCATGACGGCCACGAAAGCGACGCCGATATCGTAAAGCTCTATATCGACCGGTCGGAGTCCGCGATATCGAAGACGGCGGAAAAATACGGCGCCTACTGTTTTTCCGTTGCGAACACCATTCTCGGGGTCCGTGAGGACGCGGAGGAGTGCGTCAATGACGCTTATCTGCGCGCGTGGAACTCCATTCCGCCCGAAAATCCCGAAAATCTGAAGGCGTATCTCTCGCGCATCATACGGAACCTCGCCGTTGACCGGGCGCGCCGCGCGTCCGCGAAAAAGCGCCCCGCCGTCGCCGCCGCGATAGACGAGCTCGCCGCCGTCATTCCGGACGGGGACGAAACCGTCATGACGGACTCGATCGCGCTGAAGGACGCGCTGACGCGCTTCATGTTTTCGCTTTCGCCGCGCCAGCGCATCATCTTCATGCGCCGCTATTTCTACATGGACGACACGCGCTCCATCGCGCGCCGCCTGACGACGACGGACACGAGCGTCCGCGTCACGCTCACAAAGCTGCGGCGAAAACTGAAAAATTTTCTTGAAAAGGAAGGTATTGAGGAATGAACGAACAAAAGCTCGATAATCTTCTCTCCGCCATCGGCTCCCTCGGCGACCATCTCGTGCTTGAATCCGCAGAGGGCAGCCGCGAGGTGCGGGAACAAAATCTAACCAAATGGGCGACCGTCGCCGCCGTCTTCGTCTTCACCGCGCTCGCCGCATTTCTCATTCTGTTTAAGCAGTCCGCAGCAAATGTTGGCCCGTCCATGCCGGGCGGCGCCGTCGGCGGCCTCGGCGAACAAGGCTCCGTCTTTCTCTGCCCCGCCGGTTTTTCGTCCGAATATAAGCCGCAGCTCT
>CANROT010000082.1 GCA_947632285.1 uncultured Clostridia bacterium | reverse complement strand
CGGAATAATTGTTGTAGCCATTGTGGTAGACGACAGTATCCTTACCGTTTTTTGTGTAGTGGTATTCACCCGTCCCGGTGTGGAAATCCCCGGAGGCATAAGGAATGACAATAAAAGTCCAGTCCTTAAACGGATTGTCATCAACCGTACTTCCGATACCGCCTTGTGCGACAAAATCCTGGCCAAGCATGTTTGTTGCGAAAAACTGTGTGCCGCCTTCGCTTGTCTCACCCGTGATGCTCACACCGCCGCCGAAGAAATAGACAACGACCTTGTTCGCTGTGCCCTTACGGAAAATTCCGTGCCACTCGCTGCCGTCTGAAGACTTGGCAGCCGATACGGGGACACTGTACCATTTCCCGATTTCAGGCTCTCCCTTTAATTCGGGGAAAGACTTGAGAAATGTCATCTTTAAGAAAATGAAAATGGCTGCCACAATTACTATTATGGCTATTGCAATGATAATGAGTATTCTGAGTACCCAATGCTTCTTTTTTGCTTTTTTTGTTGCCGTTTGATTCGTATCCATTACTGATCCTCCCTAAAGTAAATGAGAATGATTGGCTCATAACAAGTTCCAATCATAATCCCGGATATGACTGCCCCCGTTGAATTCAAACGTATTGCGCTTCATTACAGATAAGTTTTCCTTGACAACTGCGGAGTATTGATGTATCATATTTGATACAAGTGTATCGCATGTAGCGACAAATGTCAATATCTGCAACAAAAATGGGACAAACGGGAGGATTATGTATCATGGAAACCGGCTATGTAGTAGAGAAGATCACAGATGGATTGCTGGATCTGATGAAAGAAAAACCTTTTGAGGAAATTACCGTCAGTGATATTGTTCGGAGAGCCGAGGTGGGTCGGGCCTCCTTCTACCGTCATTTTGACACAAAAGAAGCGGTGATGCGTCATCACTTAGCGATGCTTTTGAAAGAATGGGGCCGAGAATTTGAAGCCATTGGAAAACCGGAGGAATTGATGCCAAGTCTGCTGCGACACTTTTATGGTCATAGAAATTTCTATCTGCTGCTTCATCGCTGCGGAATGAGTCATTATCTTCTTGAGGCGATCCGAGACACAATGGAATTGGACAATAAATCGGATGACGAAGTGTTTCCCTTAAGCTGCTTTGCAGGGGGACTATACGGTCTGGTGGATGAGTGGATGAGACGAGGAATGGTCATTTCACCGGAGAAACTGAGTCCTGAATTTATGTGGTTTATTAAATAAGAAATCTATATTTTATTATATCTTTGTATTTGTAAAAAATTTGAGCAGTTCTCTGCCGGATTCAGGCATACCCCGTTTCATCCATTCGATCATCCAGCCGAATATCCCATATGCCCAAAACGATTTCATGTACGCTTCAGTGTTTGCCATTTCGGGAGTAATTTGAATGGCGTTAAGAATTGTTTCCTGCATGATCGAGGTCATTCCTGCTTGATAGATAATTGTATAAAACTCCTTATGTGTTCTGTGAAAATCAAACAAAGAGGGGAAAAGAGTTTCCGGCACGGAAGATTATATTCCGTCGGTTCTCTTGGGAAGTGAATATTATGTTGATATGCGCGAAATGGCCGCAGCGCTTGAGGATGTCGGCGCAGAGCATGAACTCATCGATCCTTTGGCTGAAAAGAATATTCTGATGCCTCATTGCTTTGTGGCAAATGAAAGAGCTGATGAAACCGCAAAAGATGCATATAACAGGATGATAGCGTTCATAAAGCAAAGGATAAGCGGCTCAACAAAATAACACAAATTATCTCGTAAATTGACGATTTACATCATCCGTTAGGTTTCCACGTGTGCTAACCACGGTGTTCACGCTGACGCGCGTATACCGCATCCGTCCCACGGGGCGGGAAGTGTGTAGATGAGTGCATATAAGCTACTATGGTTTATGTGTTTCGTCTTCTATTTCCCGATATTATATATTTTCCTATGGGAAGTTCACTGCACCCGGCGCGATGACAGGTGGCACCTTCCATCAAGATAGCATAAAAGCCCCTTGGCGGCGTGTGTCTTTTTCGTTTCGTTAGAGCGTCCGCAGCTTGAAAAGCAGGCTGCTCTTGCCGCCTTTTTCGCGGTAGCGCTGCTCGGATTCAACGAGCCTTTCACGGCGGAGATCGTGAATGGCCTGTCTGACTGCCGACTCCGAGCGCATGTTTCAAACACACGAAAATAATAAAAAAACATATACGGTAAAACCCCGCACGGCCATGCTAACAGACCGTGCGGGGTCATTTTGATTCTTCTTATTGAATTTGTTTTTCTGGTGTTTCCATTGTCACTTTCCCGGAAACTGATGCGCAGATGAACACTTTGAGGTTTTTTTCTGCCTTGTATCAAATTCTACAATATGAGGTTATTTGCTGTGTTTCTTGACCGCATCAATGATGTCGCTGACAAGAGCGACGTTATCCTTTGATAATCCCTTCATCTTGTCACTTACAAGCGAGTTTCGTATCTCATAATCAGCGTTTATAAGTCGCTTAACGACCCCGAAACCGGATTGTACGGTCAAAGCGCGCTGTATATTTTTTCGGTGTATATAGACGAGGTATCGCGAAAAAGCAAAAAAGAAATGTCCTGAATCTTCGGGGCATTTCTTTTTTTGACTTATAGATATTACTTTATCTCTTTCTTTGCAAACTCTTGTATCAGCTTCAGATACCCCTTGCTTTTTGTTCGCTTTACCGCCGTCAGCGATGACGCATAGGCGATGAGCGATACTTTCGAGCAGTATGTCACGTTCCATACTTTTGCGCCGAATAATTTCCCAGTTTCAATTGGGTTATTTATAAAGTTTCCCCCGGATATTTAATTTATATGCATTTTTGAATATGGAACCGATATGCTCGGATCATGTATCCGACAAGCGTTTGTGTGCGGCGGTCCGAATAATTGCGGTTTTACGGTGCGGAACGAAAAAACCGCTGCTGCGAAATGCCATATATCGGCAAATTGTTTACAATGGTGCAAATATTAACGGGGGGGGGGTTATAATAATAAAGTAATGTTATAAATTTGTAGAATAATTCAAAAACCGCTTGCAAATACAGATTGCGTGCTGTAAAATAGCGATGGGCGGCCTCTGAAGCTTTGCGGAACGGGACGGCTCCCGTGCTCGGGAAAATGCGGCGGAGCGCTCCGACGCAGCCGCGTTACACGGGTTCACGGAAATCACGACATCACGGAAACAACGATAAATCCGCATCGGAAAACGGTATGCGGACTCCCGATTGAGAAAAGAAGGAGAATTCACGATATGCACGACATGAACGGTAAAATTTGCAGACTTACTTCCATTATATTGGCTGTACTTATGCTTATCGGCGCTGTGCCGATCAGCGCCTTTTCCGCCGGCACGAAAGCGTCCGGCGGTATTTTAAGCTCCGGGACACGTCCGACGCCGAACGCGATCGTGGGGTACGCGATCCTATACAGCGACGGCGAGTGGGTGCTCGAAGCGGACGACACCCCGGATCAGGATAAGCCTACCTTAGGCAAGTGGCAGGTACAAAATCTCGATTATGTTTTTAACGAATCCGCCTGGCCGTGGCACAGTGCTGCCGGTGCGATCAAAAAGGTTCGGTTTGCCGTTCAATACAGCCCGCTGACAACGGCATACATGTTTTATAACTGCCCCGAGCTGACGGAATTTGACGGGAAAAACCTGGACATGAGTTATGCAAACAGCGCGAGCAATATGTTTTATCTCTGCCAGAAGCTCAACAGCGTGGAAAACATAACAGACTGGAATCTTTCCAATATGTCCAAAATGGACTATATTTTCTATTACTGCACCGGGCTGACAAAGCTTGATCTGAGCGGCTGGGATTTTCACGGGAAGGTCAGCGTTTCACTCTACGGCATGTTTTATCAGTGCAAGAACCTGAAAACGGTCGGAAATATCAAAGATTGGAACGTGGTCTCGCCCTTGACCACAAGCGCGATGTTCCGCGATTGTTCATCGCTGGAGTCCCTTGATTTTACCGGCTGGTATTCCTCGTCCGATATGGGGAATATGTTCAGTAAATGCGACGCGCTGTCCGTTCTGACGCTCGGCGCCAACTTTAAGCTTTCGGCCGCAGGCAATGACGGCCTGTCCGACACGTGGTATCTTGATGGGTCGGGCGAGGCGCTGACCGCAGCACAGGTCAGGACCAGGCATAACGCTGCGCAGGCGGACGAAACCTACTATAAATATTATCAGCACTACGAAGCCCGCCTCTATCAGAGCGGGCGGCTTGAGATCGCCAAAAATGTGACCGAGAACCCGGACGAGGAGCTGCCGATCGAAACGTGGAAGCTTTCCACCGACGGGGCGACGAGCGCGTCCGGCTGGCCGTGGTACAATGACCGGGAAAAGGTGACGTCTGTGGTCTTTACCGATATTTACGCGCCTCGCTCCACGGCGGGTATGTTTGACGGCTGCTCATCTCTGGTGAGCGTGGAAGCCGACAATCTGAATACCTCTCTTGTGACGGATATGAGGGACATGTTCCGCGGCTGCTCCGCGCTTTCGAATCTTACGGGCTCGGACAGCTGGAACACCGGCAACGTCACTAATATGTCCTCCATGTTTGATGGCTGCTCCGTGCTGGCCGCTTTGCCCTCCTTCTCCGGTTGGAATACCGCGTTCGTGACGGATATGAGCGATATGTTCCGTGGCTGCTCGGCTCTTACGGCCGTTTCGGGAATTCAAATCTGGAACGTTACCGCCGTGAAAAACATGAGCGGTATGTTCGAGAACTGCGCGAAGCTGCACGAGCTTGATTTTACCGGATGGAACACCATCGTTTCAAATCCGTCCATGGTCGGGACCTTTTCGGGCTGCTCCGAGCTGGAGGGCCTGACGCTCGGCGCAAGCTTCCGCTTCACAACGCCCGACAAGGACGGCCTCGGCGGCGTGTGGAAGCTGAACGACGGGGACGGGCAGCAGCTGGACGCCTCGCAGGTCAAGGAGCTGCATAACAGTCACGCAAGGCAGGAGACATATACTGCCGACAAGCCGTTTTACGCATATATCGACGGAAACGGCACGCTGTATATCCGCCAGAGCAGATCCGACGCGACGGGAAAGCTGTTGATGCAGCCCGTGCAGATGCCGACAAGGATCACCGGCAAGGAGAGCTGGCCGTGGGACTCCTATCGCGATAAAATCCGCAACACGGATATCTCCGCCAGCTACTATCCGTCCACGATGGCGTATATGTTTGCAGGCTGCGTAAACCTCGGCAGCATTGGGGACGGCGAGGTATTCAGCCTCGTGCTTGATGCACGTTATGTGACGGACATGAGCCATATGTTTGACGGCTGCAAATCCCTGGGCCCCGGCCTTGACCTGTCCGGTCTGCATGCGGAGAACGTCACCAACATGGACTCCATGTTCGAGGGATGCACGAGCATCACGTCTCTTTCGTCCGTCGGCCTGCGCAAAGTAAATGCGGGCAGCACGGCGGCCGTACAGAAAATACTTCAGAGCCTGTCCTCGTCAATTTTCAACGTTCTGCCCTGCTATGCAAATGCTCTGAACGGAAAAAGCCTCCGGACGATAGCGGCAGCGCAGAGCGCCTCCGATACGAACGGATGGGACACCGGCAAGGTCCTGTCCATGAGAAATATGTTCAAGGGCTGCACGTCCCTCACCGATATTTCCGTCATGCGCGGATGGAATATCGAAAGCCTGACCGATATCAGCGGGCTGTTCGAGGACTGCACCGGACTCACGGAGATCACCGGTGTCAACAACTGGGATCTCGGCAAGCTCAAAGATGTGAGCGGTTTGTTCCGGAATTGCTCCTCCATCGTCACGGTCGATACCGGCGTATGGAAGATCGGGGAAAGCACCGCGGTCACCGATATGTTTGCCGGCTGTATCGCCGTGCGCGAGCTGATACTGGGCGCGAATTTCCGTCTTACCGAGGAGATGGATCTTCCCGGCGACTGGCAGCTCGACGGGGAAGGCGAATTTTTGGAGGCGGCCGACGTCATAGCCAAGCATAGCGAAGCGAAAAAAGCGGAAACGTATCTGAGGCCGTTTTACGGCGTACTGTACGCAAACGGGGATCTCGTTATCCAGCGCGGGGACGCGCCGGACAAGAGCATCGGCTCAGAGATAAGCGAATCATGGCGCATACCGCTCGATAAGCTGCAAGAGCCCGAAGAACCCGAAAAAGATGACAGCGCGGGCGGCGAAGAGGGCGGCGAAGAGGAGCCGGAAGAAAAGCCCGCCGACAAGCCCTGGCCGTGGGAAGAGAAGTCGGGACAGATACATTCCGTATCCTTTGCCGAGCAGTTTGCCCCGTTTGACGCGGCGAATATGTTTGACAACTGCCGGAACCTCAAATCGTTCAACGGTGAGAATTTCGCGACCTGGAATATCATCGATATGCACGCGATGTTCCGGAACTGCGACCATCTGGCGCTGCTCAATGTGACCGGCTGGAATACATCCGACGTGACGGATATGAGCGAGATGTTCAAGGGCTGCGGCGCTCTGCAAGCCATAAACGGGCTCACCTCCTTCAATACTGCCTCAGTTCAAAAGATGAGCAGCATGTTCGAGGGATGCAAAAAGCTTGTGGACCTGGATCTCAGAAACTTTGATACCTCCTCGCTCGCGAGCATGACGAATATGTTTGCCGACTGCGGCGAGGTGAAGCGTATCGTTTTGGGCGGCAGCTTCCGCCTCGGCACCGACAGCGGACTGCCCGGCCTTTGGTACCTGGACGGCGCGGGCGAGCATATGGACGCGGACGGCGTCCGCAGCAGTCACAACAATTCCGGCCACGCCGACAGCTATTTTACCGAATCCGGATTTTACGCTATCCTTTACGCTGACGGCGAGCTCGTGTTCCAGATCGGACGCACCGCCGAGCCCGGCAGGGAAAAAACGGACACCTGGCAGCTTGCCGAGACGATCGGCAGCCAGACCGAAGTTCAGTGGAACAATTATCGCGACAGGATCACAAAGGTGACCTTCCGCGACAAGGTCGCGCCCAAAACGACGGCATATTGGTTTGCCGGCTGCACAGCGCTCGAATCGGTGGCAAATTCCTCCGACAATCTGAATATGCGCGACGTGACCGATATGCGGTATATGTTCTGCGGCTGCACGGCGCTTGCGTCGCTCGATGTGAAAAACTGGGATGTATCGGCAGTCAAGAACGCCTCCCATGCATTTGAGGGCTCGGGGATCGTGAGCCTGAACGCGCAGTTCTGGGATCTTGCCGTCTGCGAGGACGTCAGCTTCATATTCAAAAATTGCGCGTCCCTGCGCGATGCGTCTGTGGACTTCTGGAATATGCCGGAGGTCACGAACATGGCGAGTATGTTCGAGAACTGCACGGAGCTTTACTATGTCACCATCAGGGAGTGGAACACGGTCAAAGCCACGAATATGAGCAGCCTGTTCAAGGGCTGCGCGGAGCTCGGCGCACATTCGCAGAACGTTGATCTGCAATTCATCAGGACCGAGAGCGTGACCGATCTGACCTCCGCGTTTGAGGGGGCGGGATTTGTCTCGATCGATCTTAACGGGTTTAAGACCGAAAACGTTGAAAAATTCACAAACGTCTTTGCAAACTGCAAAAATCTGAAGACGCTGGATATCGAAAGCTGGAGCACGGAAGGCGCGAGCGACATGGGCAACATGTTCCTCGGCCTCGAGATGCTCGAGACTCTCACGCTCGGCGAGGGGTTCGCGTTCAAAAATGGGGAGCCCTGCGGCCTGACCTCGCACTGGAAACGCACCTCGGACGGTCACGTGGCGAAGATCGAGCAGCTCGCAGCGCTCGCCGGCGGGAATATCGCGGGCGAGTGGCGCCTGATGACAGACGTATACGCGCTGCTGTATGACGACGGCAGCCTGGTCATCCAGATCGGCGACGAGGCGGACACGGAAAAGGGCGAGCCGGAGATCTGGCTGCTGCCGAAGACCGTATCGAGCTCCGCCGAATGGCCGTGGAACGAATGCCGCGGGGACATCGTTTCCGTCCGCTTTGCGGATCCGATCCGGTTGAATACCGCAAGCTGGATGTTCAGCGACTGCGGAGGTCTGACCGAATTTGACGGAACCAACTTAAACGTCGGCGACGTGACGGATATGTCCTTTATGTTCTATAATTGCTCATCGCTGACGACACTTACGGGGATCGACAGCTGGGACGTTTCAAACGTCGTCACGATGAAAAGCATGTTCTGGCTGTGCAGCGAGCTGACGGATGTTTCCGGGCTCGAGGGCTGGGATGTGTCCTCCGTGGCGAATATGAACTCGATGTTCCAGGAGAGCGGGCTCGTTTCCGTTGATCTCAGCAATTGGAAAACGGACAGCCTGACGGACATGGGATATCTCTTCTCCGAATGTGCGGATCTGACCTCCGTTGACCTGACAGGATGGAACGCGGAGAACGCCGCCATGATGACGGGTCTCTTCAACGAGGACATATCGCTGCAAACCGTTGCAGGACTGTCCGAATGGAGGACATGGGCCGCTCGGGATATGAGCTGGATGTTCTATTCCTGCGCAAAGCTTGACGCTGCCGATCTCGGCAAATGGACAACGTCGCAGGTCACGGATATGACGTTTATGTTCTCCGAAAGCGGCATCACCTCGGCCGATTTCGGCGAATGGAATACCGGCAGCGTGGCGGTCATGGAAGGAATGTTCAGCGGATGCGCCTCCCTTACAACCATCGATATGGAACACTGGAATACCTTGGCTGCGTCTGACGAAAACGGAATGATCGATATGTTCTTCGGGACTGATGCGCTCGAAACGATCGTCCTCGGAAATACGTTCAGCTTCACCGGAGACGGCAGCGAATGCCTCACCGGCGGCTGGGTACGGAACGGCGAAGGCGCCGCCATTCCATATAACAAGCTGATGAAGACATACAACGGCGCCGAAATGTCCGGCTCTTACTCGCGGGAGCAGGTGTACGGAATGCTGTACGGTGACGGCGAGCTTGTCATACAGTACGGTAACGTGGCTGCCGAGGGGAAAGACTTATCCGAAACATATCTCATCGGCGAGATCGACGGCTATGAAAGCTGGCCGTGGTACGGGACGGAATACGAGATCAGATCCGTCTCGTTCGCGGACGAGATCCATTTCGACTATCTCGGCTACATATTCTACGGCTGCGAAACGCTTGAGAGCTTTGACGGCACAAATCTTGACACCTCGGACGTCTATTACGCTTCCGGAATGTTCATGGACTGCCCGAACCTGCACACGCTGAAGGGCCTTGACACATGGAATACCTCGACGTTTGTCGAGGTCGACGATATGTTCAGCGGGTGCGCGGAGCTGACGGATGTCGGCGGGATCGCCGAATGGAAAACGGAGTGGCTGGAGCTGACGTCGGGAATGTTCGCCGACTGCGGCGTGCGCAGTCTCGATCTGTCCCGGTGGACGATGAGCGGCGTCACCGATATGAGTGCCATGTTTGCGGGCTGCACGGAGCTGGAGGCGCTCGATCTGTCCGG
>CANROT010000081.1 GCA_947632285.1 uncultured Clostridia bacterium | reverse complement strand
CGTTCTCCTCGACGTAATTCATCACGAACTGTATCGCCTCGTCAAAATCGAGCAGAAGATCGAAGCTGCGCACGACCTCGACCGATTCCTCCTCGAGCAGCCAGTACAAGAGGTCGTATATGTCGGTGAAATGATAATAAAACGTCTTGCGGTTCACGCCGCAGTCCTCGATAAGCTCGCTGACCGTTATTTTTCGGAACGGCTTTTTGCTCATGGCGCGCTTCAGCGCGTCGGCAAGCGATCTCTTCGTATATAGCGATATATCTTCGTGCTTCATAACTTATTTGACCCTCCGACTGATATTATACACGTTTTGTCGTTTTTTTCAAGCTGTTTTTTCGGTCAATTGTGGGGCAAATTTGCCCCACAATTGTGGCATATTTGTCCGTATATTACCCAAATGCGGCTTATTGTCCGTTTAAATCACCGCTGCGCGGTTGTAAAATATGTCCCGGTAAAGGAGGTTCATATATGGACCAAAAGCGATATGAGATCTCGATGAGTACGCCGATAGGCAAAAAGCGCGGATACCTCACGGTCAACACGGAAAACGGCGTTGTGACGGGGGAGCTCGAAGTGATGAATCACAGCGAACCGTTTCACGGCGTGATCGACGGGGACGGGAACTGCCTGATATCGGGCAGCATCGTCACCCTGATGCGCACGGTAAAGTATACGGCCGCAGGGACGATAAGGGAGTCAGCGGTCGAGCTGCGTGTCACGGCCGCGAACCACACGTTTGAAGTGACGGGGGAGGCGACGGCGTGAGAAAATTTTATTCATTTATAGTCAAAAACAAATACGTCGTGCTCGCCGTATTTGTTCCGATCTTCATCATCTGTCTCATTCTCGGCAGGCTCGTTTCCGTCAATTACGACATAAACGACTACCTCCCGAAGGACACACCGTCGACTGTTTCGATCTCTGTCATGACTGAGGAGTTCACCGGCGGCATACCGAACACGCGCGTGATGGTGAGCGGCGTCACGGTGCCGGAGGCGCTCGAGCTCAAGGAGAAGCTCAAAGCCGTCGAGGGCGTCACGTCCGTGACGTGGCTTGACGACGCCGCCGATATACACGCCCCGCTGTCAACGCTCGACGAAGACACCGTGCGCTCGTATTATCGGGACGGCACGGCGCTCTTTACGGTCACGATAGAGGAGGAATACTATATCCCCACGACGGAGGATATCCGGTCACTCATCGGGGACGACAACGCGATGACAGGGAGCTCCGTTTCAATTGCGGCGACAACGACGGGTACGGTCGCCGAGATCGCGAAAATCGCCGCGTTTGCCGTGCTGTTCGTCTTCTTCGTGCTCATACTCACGACGTATTCGTGGCTCGATCCGCTGCTCGTGCTCGGCGGGCTCGGCGTTGCGATAGTCATAAACAGCGGCACGAACATCATATTCGGCGAGATCTCGTTCGTTACGAACGCGGCCGGCGCGATCCTTCAGCTCGCCGTTTCGCTCGACTATTCCGTGTTCCTTTTGCACCGGTTCAGCGAATGCAGAAGGGAGGCGGCGAGTACGGACGAGGCAATGGTGGACGCGCTCTGCCGGTCAACGTCGTCGATTCTGTCGAGCGGACTCACAACGGTCATCGGCTTTTTGGCGCTCGTGCTGATGCAGTTCCGCATAGGCCCGGACCTCGGGCTTGCGCTCGCCAAGGGCGTCGCGATCAGCCTTGTGATCGTGTTCATCTTCACGCCGGCGCTCATACTTTCACTTATACCGCTGACAGACAGACTGTCTCATAAGCCGTTCACGCCCGGGCTCCGCGGCGTCGGCAAATTTGTGCGGCGCGTCACCGTGCCGATGACGGTCGTGTTCGCCGTCGTCCTTGTTCCGGCGTTCCTTGCGTCGAATTCGAACTCGTACCTGTACGGCGCCTCACACATACTCGGAGAAAAAACGCAGGCTGGCGCGGACGCAATAGCGGTCGACGAGGTATTCGGCGAGAGCGACACGATGGTGCTCCTCGTCCCGACCGGCAGCACTCCTACCGAGGCGGCGCTGTCGCGCGAGCTGCACACGCTCCCGCATGTCACGGGGATCATCTCATATGTCGACACAGTCGGCGCGGAGATACCGACGGAATACCTCGACCCGGACACGCTCTCGCAGCTGATATCGCCTCATTACAGCCGTATGGTCATATCGACGGACCTGTCCGCCGAAAGCGAGGAGACCTTTTCGCTCGTCGAAAAGGTTCGCGGCATCGCCGAGAAATACTACCCCGGCAAATATTATCTCGCCGGGCAGGGCGTGAGTACGTTTGACCTGAAGGAAACGGTCACCTCCGATCTCTTCAAGATAAATCTTCTCGCCATCGCCGCGGTATTCATCATACTCGTTCTAACGATGCGCTCGGTGATTTTACCGGTCATACTCGTCCTCTCGATCGAGACGGCGATATGGATCAACCTCGCCGTGCCGTATTTTGCGGGCGACAGTATCTTCTATATCGCGTACCTGATAATCAGCACGATACAGCTCGGCTCGACCGTTGACTACGCTATTTTGATGACGGACAGATACCGCGAAAACAGGGAGACGCTCGAAAAGTGGGACGCGCTGTCAAAGACCGTGTCCGACGTTACGGTGTCCATACTCACGTCCGGCAGCGCGCTGACTGTCGTCGGACTGCTGCTCGGATTCATCTCAACGAACAGGCTCCTGGCGCAGCTCGGAATATTCATCGGCAGGGGAGCGATATTCTCGCTTTTGATCGTGTTCCTCGTCCTGCCGGGGCTGCTCTGCCTGTGTGACAGGATAGTCGTCCGAAAAGGACACGGCAAAACGGCGAAAACCGATATCGAATCTGATGAAATGGAGGCAATACTGAAATGAAAAAGCGTTTCAAAGTTATAATTTCGGCGGCGCTCACGGCGGCGGCACTGTTTGCGCTTTTCGTACCTACGATAATAAGCGCCGAAGAGGAGCCGAGCACGCCGAAGGAAGAGGTCGTATATATCAGCCTCAACGCGGACGGAAGCGTCCGCGAGATAAACGTCGTAAATATTTTCGATCCGACGTCGGGGCGGATCGTCGATTACGGCGAATACGAATCGGTGCGGAATATGACGACAACGGATAAGCTCTCCTATTCTGGCGGAAAGATCAGCACGGACGGCGTCCCGGAAAAGCTATATTATGAAGGAAAGCTTAAGAGCGTCGAGATGCCGTGGAACATTTCCGTCAGGTACGAGATCGACGGGAAGGAATATAAGCCGTCCGAGGCGGCGGGGAAGAGCGGCAAGCTGACGATAACGGCAAAGATCACAAAGAACGAAGCCTGCCGCGGCAGCTTCTTTGAAGGCTATGCCCTCCAGGCGTCGATAACGCTTGACGGAAACAAATGCAAAAACATCGTCGCGGAGGGCGCAACGGTCGCAAACGTCGGCGCCGACAAGCAGCTCACGTATATCATACTGCCCGGCAGGGGAGCGGAGATAACGATCACCGCCGACGTGACGGATTTTGAGACGGACGGTTTCTCGATCAACGGTATACCGCTCAACCTTTCCGTCGAGATAGACGACTCTGAGCTCAACTCCGAAATAAAGCGCCTGCTCGACGCGGTCAGAACGATCGACGACGGCGCGGGAGCGCTCGCCGACGGCTCCTCACAGCTCAAGGACGGCGTCGATACAACGCTCCTGGACGGTATCGGCGAGCTTAAAGACGGCGCCTCGGCGCTGAAGTCCGGCGCGGACGAGATCGTTTCCGGCGGCAAGTCGCTGAAGGACGGCACCTCCGTCGTGAGCGAAGGGGCGGCGGCGCTCGAGAAGGGAATCAAGGATCTCACGGACGGGATCGGGCAGATCGAGTCCGCAGTCGATGAGCTTGACGCCTCGTCTTCGACGCTGACGGACGGCTCGGCCGAGTTCAAATCTGCGCTGGCACAAATAAAGTCCGCTCTTGCGGAGATCTCATTTTCGGCGGAAGAAATAGATGAGCTCACGTCTGCGTCGTCAAAGCTGAAAAGCGGGATCAACACGCTTGCATCGGGCGCGTCGATGCTGCGTTCGGCAATCAGCGCGGACGCTTACCGCGCGTCAATGTCGTCTCGCGGGCTCAATATAGACGAGCTGAGGAGCGGCAATACAGCCGCCATCGAATCCCTCAACGAAATGATCGCCGATATCACGTCCCGGATCGCCGAAATGAAGGCGGCGGGGCTCGACACGTCCGAGCTTGAAGCGCAGGCGGCGCAGCTCGGCAGCGTATGCACGCTGCTTGAGGCGAACAATTCGAACATTGACGGGATAGACGCGTACCTCACCTCGCTCGGCTCCAACATGGATCTGATCGTAAACGGTACGAAGACGCTGTCGGAGAGCTACGCCAAGTTTGACGGAGCGATAAACGAGCTTGCGGACACGCTGAAAACGCTCATTTATAAAATGGGGCTCCTTTCGGCGGCGATAAACAAACTTGCAGATGAATACGAAAAGCTCGATTCCGGTATAGGCGATTACACTTTCGCCGTTGCGTCCATCTCCGCGGGCTTCAAGATGCTCTCGGTAGGAACAAAAGACCTTATATCCGGCAGCAGCGCGCTCAGCGCCGGTGCTGCGGCGGTCTATAAGGGAGCGGATACGCTTTCGTCCGGCATCGGGACGCTTGCAGGCGGCATCGATGAGCTTGACACGGGCGTTTCCGAGCTTGACACAGGCGTCGCCTCGCTCTCGGACGCGATAAAGCAGGTCAAGGACGGGGCGGACGCCCTCAAGGCGGGAACATCTGCGATGAGGACCGAGACGGACGGGCTCGAATCAAAGGTCGGCGACAAGATAAACGATATGATAGGCTCGATCACCGGCGAGAGCGATGATATCACCTCGTTTGTTTCCGATTCCAATACAGACGTAAAGAGCGTTCAGTTCGTCATAAAAACGGACGGAGTGCACGCCGGATCGACCGTTGACACGGAGCCGGCAAAGACGGAGGAACTCAATTTCTGGCAGAAGCTCCTGCGTCTGTTCGGCCTGTATTGAAAAAAATAAAAAAATTATTGCTCTGATGCGATAAAACTGCCATTTGGTGCATTTCTTAGTTGACAGGAGAAAAAAACAGCATGTCGATTTTATCTGCGGTAGTGACAAAAGAGGTTCGCGATGATGAAAGGTGCGAGCTTGACGACGCGCTGAAGCGCGTCGGTAAAGGCGACAGAGAAGCGTTCGCCGAGCTTTATGAACGCTCGCGCGGCGCCGTATACGCGACGGCGCTCTCGTACCTGAAGGACACGCACCGTGCGGAGGATATAACGCACGACACGTTCATTCGCATCTGGGACAGCTCTCCGCGATATGTCTCGGTCGGCTCTCCGATGGCGTGGATACTCACAATAGCGAGGAATCTTTCGCTGATGGAGCTGCGCCGCGGCACCCGCGAAACCATGCTCGGCGAAGAGGAATGGTGCACCGTTCCCGCCGACGCACCGAGGGTGACTGCGGAGGATCGCATCGTCCTTGATGAAGCGCTTGCCGCGCTCTCGGACGATGAGAGACGCGTGATAATGCTTCACGTCACATCTGGGCTGAAGCACCGCGAGATAGCGAAGCTGCTCGATCTTCCTTTGTCAACAGTCTTATCGAAATACAACAGAGCAATGAAGAAACTGCGCCAAACACTCGGGAGGGACAGCGAAAATGACTGACAAAAACATAAAGAACAAATTGAAAAGAGCCATTGAGAATGCAGCCCCTGATGACTTCGAAAGCGTTATTTCTGATTGCGGTGAAGAAAGGGGAATTGTGATGACAGACAACGTAAAAGTAAAGAAAAAGAGAACCTGGCCGAAAATAGTCGTGGCCGCCTGCCTTGCGCTTGCCCTTATCGGCGGCGTCGGAGGATTCATTTGGCAGAAGGATATCGCAGTTGCGAGCGTCGTTTCCATCGACGTGAACCCGAGCATAGAGCTCACCGTCAGCAAGAGTGAACGTGTTCTTTCATGCACCGGCATGAATGAAGACGCGAAGACCGTACTCGCCGAGATGAACGGCGGGGAAGACCTCAAGGGCGCGAAGCTCGACGTTGCCGTAAACGCACTTGTCGGAGCGCTTTTGCGCCACGGATACTTTGAAGGCATGTCGTCCGCGATACTCGTTTCGGTCGAGGACAAGGACGAGGCGCGCAGCGCGCGTATCCAGCAGGATCTCGTCGCGTGGATAGACGAAGTCCTGAAGGCAGAGTCAGTGGAGACGGCCGTATTCAGCCAGAACACGACTCCGTCCAAAAACACCGCAGCGTCGCATGACAGCAGCATGTCGACCGGAAAAGAAGCGCTCATCAACCGTATAATCACCGAAAAGGGACTCGGAGAAGACGCGTTTGCAAAGCTTTCGGCGCTCACCGTAAAGGAGCTCTGGGAATTCCAGAAGTCTTCTGAGACCCGCATACCGATCGGTACGGACGCCGCTGTCGAGGCTGCAAAGCAGTACGCAGGAATTACCGGTGACGTCATCGCAGAAGCCGACCCGGAATTTGACAAGGATCCGGCACACTATGAAGTTGAGATCAGAACCGGCGGCGTCGAATACGAATATGTCGTAGACGCGTTTGACGGCAAGGTCCTCGGCGGGGCACCGAATGTCGACGGCACGACGCAGGCACCGGCGGCGCAGATCACCGAAAGCGACGCAAAAACGGCGGCAGAGACGCACATGAAGGGAATGTACCCGGAGCTTGCCGACGGAAAGATCGAGTATACAAAAGTAAAGCTTGACGGCGGCAAATACGAGATAGAGTTCTTCGTCGGCGGCTATGAGTTCGAATACGACGTTGACATCTACACAGGCGTGGTCGTCGATTGGGAAACCAACTATCGCAAACAGCACACGGAAAACACACCCTCGGCGCCGTCGGACGGAACAACGGCAAACGATATCGGAGCAGACGGCGCGAAGAGCGCGGCGTTCGCACACGCCGGCGTGACAGAGGCTGAAACCGCAAGAGTCAAAGTCGAGCGCGACTATGAAAACGGCAGGCTCGAGTATGAGGTCGAGTTCTACGTCGGCACGACCGAATACGAGTACACGATCGACGGCGCGACAGGCAGCGTACTCTCCTTTGAGGCCGATACGCACAAAACATCGTCCTCGTCCGGAACCGGTTCCGCACCCGAGATAAATGATATTGGCGAGGCACGCGCGAGAGCGGCAGCGCTCTCTCACGCGAACGTCGAAGAAACAGATGTAACGGGACTTCGCATCAAACGCGAATATGACGACGGCAGGCTCGAATACGAGATCGAGTTCTACGTCGGCACGACCGAGTACGAGTACACGATCGACGGTGCGACAGGAAAGGTTCTCGAGCACAAGACCGAAAAGCACAACAGCAGCAGCACGAATACCGGCAATACCGGCAATACCGGCAGCACGGGAACAGGAAACAATACCTCGGCTAACGATATAGGCGAGGCGGCGGCAAAATCCGCAGCATTCTCAAACGCCGGCGTTTCCGAGGCGAACGTGAAGAACCTTGTCGTCAAGCGCGAATATGATAACGGCAGGCTCGAATACGAGATCGAGTTCTACGTCGGCACGACCGAATACGAGTACACGGTCGACGGCGCGACAGGGGCTATCCTCGAGCACAAGACCGAAGAGCACAACAGCAGCACAGGCAGCAGCGGCAATACCGGCAGCACGGGAACAGGCAGCAATACCTCAGCCAACGATGTTGGCGAGGCGGCGGCAAAATCCGCAGCATTCGCACACGCAGGTGTCTCCGATGCAGACGTGAAGGGCCTTATCGTCAAGCGCGAATACGACGACGGCAGGCTCGAGTATGAGATCGAGTTCTACGTCGGCACGACCGAGTATGATTATACGGTGGACGGGACGACAGGCAAAGTTATCGAGCACAGCAAGGAGTCACACGGCAGCACCAATCAGGGTCAAGCGACGGACGGCGACATAGGCACCGAGGCGGCTGTCATGGCAGCGCTTACGCATGCCGGCGTCAAAAGAGAAGATGTCCGCAGCCTTAAGGCGGAGCGCGAAGAAGAGCACGGCCGCATCGAGTATGAGATAGAATTCAAGGTCGGCAACGTCGAATACGAGTACACGATCGACGGCGCGACCGGGAACATACTCGACCACGAGACTGATATAGACGACTGAAAAACCAATACATTGTGAGAAAAGCTCCCGGCAGACTGCCGGGAGCTTTTCTCGGGCAACGGAGACAAAAATCGACCGAACGCCAAAAAAATTTATCACTTTTGCGTCCGACCGCATAGACTGATAGGGAAGGGCGGCGAGAACGAACGACAAAATTTACCGCGCCTTTAGAAAAACGAATACCCGGAAAGGTACGGTACGATAATGGAGCTTCATCACGCTATTAAGCGCCGCGGCGCTCTCGGCTTTTTCGCCTCCGCAAACTCAGCGGACGGTTTTTACTCGCTCTACGGAGAGGCATATAACGAGGACGATTTTAAAAGGTTGTACATATTGAAGGGCGGCCCCGGGACGGGGAAAAGCACTCTTCTCGATTCGCTTGCGGCGCGCGCGGAGCGGGACGGATATGAATTTGAAACGCTGCTTTGCTCGTCGGATCCCGCCTCGCTTGACGGAATAATAATCCGCTCGCTCGGCATCGCCGTCATAGACGGGACGCCGCCACATTCGCAGGATCCGCGCTATCCCGGCGTCTGCGGCGAAATCATCAACCTCGGTGAATTTTGGGACGGTGGCATACTTCGCCGCGAGCGGCGCGAGCTTGAGACGCTTTTTTCACAGAAAACCGAGTCATACGCGCGCGCATACAGGCTTTTATCAGCCTCCGGCATCGCCGCACGCGACGTAATACGCGCGTATGAAAGGGCGGAGGAACGGGAAAAGATGGAGGCGGCCGTCGGCAGACTTATAAAGCAGCTCATCAGGCGCGAGGAGACCGGCCCCACCGTCAGGAGATTTTTGACCGCCTATTCGATCAAAGGAAAGGTGCGCGTCGACACGCTCGAACGGGCTGCGAAAACGACGGTCACGGTCAGCCGCACCCACGGCTTCGGCTATCTCTATATGCGGACGCTGTACGAGGCTTCCGCCTCGCAGAATATCCGCATGACGGCGGCGCCGGACGCTCTTCTGCCGGAGTTTTATGAAGCGATATATTATCCCGACGACGGCGTGCTTGTAAAGGTGGCCGATGACGACGTATACGAGGCGGGGGATATCCGCGTCAACTGCGGAAGATTCATCAAAAATGAGCCGATACGCGCGGACCGCGCGAAGCTGAGATTTTCCAAAAAGGCGTCCGACAGCCTAACGGACGAAGCGCTTATATCGCTTTCGGACGCAGGGGCGACGCACGCGAAAATAGAGGAAATATACAAGGGTGCCATGAACTTTGATGGCGTGACGGAAACGGAGAAAAAGCTCGAAGCGGCAATTTTCGGTTAAAAAACATCGGGGGCGCACAACCCCCGATGTTTTTTATCAGACATTTTTCTTGGCATTTTTAACCTCCCTGATGCAAATTTTAAATTAAATACTTGATTTT
>CANROT010000080.1 GCA_947632285.1 uncultured Clostridia bacterium | reverse complement strand
TAAAAGACAGCAACACCGGAAAGACGGTATATACAGAGCAGGGGGAGATGCTGTTCGCACATTTCGGCATGACGGGGCCGCTCGTGCTGTCCGCATCGGCGCATATGAAACCCGGCAGGGAATATACGGCGCATATAGATATGAAACCGGCGCTCGATGAAGAAACGCTCAACGCGCGCCTTTTATCCGACTTCAAGAAATACGGCGGGCGCGACATGATAAACGCGTGCCGGGATCTTTTGCCGCAGGCAATGATACCGCACGTCCTCGCTTTCGCCGGGATAGACATGCACGAAAAGTGCAGCTCGCTTTCCCGCGAGAAAAGGCGCGCCCTGCTCGCCGCCCTCAAAGATTTCCGGATAAAGATCAACGGAAAACGCCCGATAGAGGAGGCGGTCATCACCTCCGGCGGCGTCGACACCGCGGAGCTGACGCCAAAGACGATGGAATCAAAGCGGGTGCGCGGCCTCTACTTTTGCGGAGAGGTCATAGATGTAGACGCCTACACGGGCGGGTACAATCTGCAAATAGCGTTTTCGACCGGGCGCGCCGCCGGTATTGCGGCGTCACGGCCGCAGAATAAAACCGATAGACTATAAGTAAGAAAGGCATAAATAATGAATATAGCTATAGACGGGCCGGGCGGCTCCGGAAAAAGCGTTCTTGCAAAAAATCTCGCGCGCAGGCTCGGGCTCGTTTACGTCGACACCGGCGCACTCTACCGCACGGTGGGGCTGAACGCGTGCAGGCACGGCGTCGCAATGGACGACAAGGAAGGGATCATTGCCTCGCTCAAGGAAATAACGGTCGGGATAAAATATGAAGACGGCGAGCAGCACGTCTATCTCTGCGACGAAGACGTCAGCGGCTATATCCGCACGCCGGAGATCTCGATGTACGCGTCCGCGGTCTCGTCCGTCCCGGAAGTGAGATCGTTTCTTGACGGCACGCAGAGGCGCATGGTCGAGCGCGGCGGCGTCGTGATGGACGGGCGCGATATCGGCACCGTCATAATGCCGAACGCCGACGTGAAAATATTCCTCTTTGCCTCGCCCGAACACCGCGCTGAGCGCCGGTATGAAGAGCTTTTGCAAAAGGGCGAGCACGTCACGCTCGAAGAGGTGCTCTCCGACATAAACAAGCGCGACCGCGCGGACAGAGAGCGAGAGACCGCGCCCGCGATCCCCGCGGAAGACGCCGTCATGCTCGATAACTCCGGCTTTGAGCCGGAGGACACGTTTGCTGCGGCGATCCGAATAATCAACGAAAAGCTCGGTACGCATTACGATGACGTTTTATAAATTCGCAAAGGGGCTCGTCTCGGGGCTGTACAGATCATTCTACCGCATCAGGGTGACGGGCGAGGAAAATATTCCGAAGGACGGCGCCGTCATAATCGCTCCGAACCATATTTCCGCAAACGACCCGATAATGCTCGGAGTTGTGACAGAGCGCCAGATCAGATTCATGGCAAAGGCGGAGCTCTTTTTCCCGCCGCTCGGAGCGATCCTGCGCGCGCTCGGCGCGTTTCCGGTCCACCGCAAGGCGGGGGACGTCGTGGCGCTGAAGACGTCGCTCTCGGTCCTCTCGGACGGGGAGATGCTCTGCGTGTTCCCTCAGGGAACGCGCTGCCCGAAAGCGGCGCTGCGCGACACCGCGAGCGAGGTCAAATCCGGCGTCGGGCTCATGGCGATGCGCTCCGGCGCGTCCGTCGTCCCGGTGTACATAAAGGCAAAGGGAAACAAGCTCCGCATATTCCGCAGAACGGAGATCATTTTCGGTCCGGTCATCGCGCCGGAGGAGTTCTCCGAGTTTGAAGGCCGCAACAAGTATTCGGACGCGGCGGCGCTGATATTTGACAGGATCTGCCGCATCGCAGAGGGGGACGAACCTGTATGAAGGTGACGGTCGCCGGCAATTCCGGGTTCTGTTTCGGCGTCAGACGTGCCACGGAAACGCTCGAAGCAGCAATTTCGTCCAAAAAAAGTAAAATTTTTACCTATGGAGACATAATTCATAACCGTCAGTATCTTGACAAACTGGCCTCTTTGGGTGTAAAATCTATAAATAGTGACCGGATAGACGAGATCGCGCATCATTCGACAGCCTCCGCTCCTTCAACAGTCGTTATACGTGCCCACGGGATAACGAAGCAGGAGGAGGAGCACTTAGCGAAGCTGGCGCGTGAAAACGAAAATTTTCACGTCATCGACTGTACATGCCCGTTCGTGTCAAAGGTACACAAAATCGCGGACACCGAAACGAGTGACGACACGGTCTTCATTCTGATCGGAACGGAGACTCACCCGGAGGTGCGCGGTATTGTGAGCTGGGCGAAGGGCGAATGTCATGTTTTCGCCTCGTCCGCCGAGCTGAAAGACTATATTCTGACAAATAATGCCACCGAATGGCGTGAAAAGCGCGTCATAATGGCGGCGCAAACGACTCAAAAGCTGTCAGAATGGAATTTTTGCATAGAAATTATTCAAAAACACTGTACAAACGCCAAATTTTTTGATACAATATGCAGTGTTACGGAGCAAAGGCAGAAGGACGCCGCCGAGCTCGCGCCAAAAATGGACGCGATGCTCGTTATCGGCGGCTCCCAAAGCTCCAACACAAAGAAGCTCTACGATATATGCCGCGAGCTCTGTCCGCGGACATATATGATAGAGACTGCAAACGATATTCCGACCGAACTTTTCGGAAGTATATATAACATCGGAATAACCGCCGGCGCGTCGACGCCCGACGGGCTAATTGAGGAGGTTAAAACCAAAATGGCAGAACTCGAAAACAACAAATCCTTCGAGGAGCTTATCGACGAGTCATTAAAAACTATAAATTCGGGAGATATCGTCACGGGCACCGTAACGTCTGTTTCGGGAACCGAAGTGCACCTTGATATCGGCGGCAAGACCACCGGCATCATCACGCTCGAGCAGTTCACCGACGATCCGTCGGCTAAGCTCTCCGAGCTCGTCAAGGTCGGCGACGAGGTCAAAGCTTTTGTTATCAAGAACAGCGATATCGACGGCATCGCAATGCTGTCGAAGCGCCGCGTAGATTCGGACGCCGCGTGGCTCGCAATGGAAGACAAGGCAAGGGAAGGCGCCATCGTCGAGGGCAAGATATCCGAGGCTGTAAAGTCCGGGCTTGTGATGATGGTCGGCTCCGTCCGCGTCTTTATCCCCGCATCGCTTTCGGGCGTTCCGAGAAACGGAGACCTTTCCGCGCTCGTGGGAACGACGCAGAAGGTAAAGATAAAGGAAGTCGACGTTCGCGGCAAGCGCGCATACGGCTCGATCCGTGACGCGGCACGTGCCGAGAGGCGCGCGCGCGAGGAAGCGTTCTGGTCCACCGCCGAGATCGGCAAGTGGTACACGGGCACGGTAAAGAACATGACCGTTTACGGCGTGTTCGTCGAGATCGCCCCCGGCATCGAGGGAATGATACATATTTCCGAGCTCACCTGGAAGCACATTCGTCACCCCTCCGAAGTCGTTTCCGTCGGCGATACGATCGACACGTATATCATCGACATGAACCGCGCGGATCACAGGATCTCGCTCGGCTGCAAGACCGAAGAGACGAACCCCTGGAGAGTGCTCCATGAAAAATATTCCGTCGGCGACGTTGCAAAGGTGAAGATCGTCAGCTTCACGCCCTTCGGCGCTTTCGCCGAGATCGTTCCCGGTCAGGACGGCCTTATCCACATCTCCGAGATCAGCCGCGAGCGCATTGCAAAGCCCTCCGACGTGCTTGAGATCGGCGCCGAGGTCGACGCGAAGATCATCGCGATAGACGAGGAAAAGCAGAAGGTCAGCCTCTCGATCAAGGCTCTCGCGGAGCCCGAGGTCACCTCCGAGAAGGCTTCCGAGCGCGATGCGGCCGAGCCCTCATACGAAAACGGCGTAGTCTATTCGACTGACGCGCCGGATGAAAGCGTTTATACCGAGGACGACACGGACAATAAATAAACCGTCTGTCTTCGAACAAACAGCTAAACGCCGAACATCACTTTAATCATGTTCGGCGTTTTTCACTGAATTTTTTGAACAAAGCGGGAGTTGATAACATTTGGACGACAGTCCTTTGCCGAGTATAATAGTCTTCATTATCTGTCTTTTCGGCTCCATGATCTGTTCCGCCGCCGAGACCGCATTCGCGTCTGTCGGCAAGGCGAAGATGATGAGCCAGACCGAAGAGGGAGACAAGCGCGCACGGCGCGTCCTCTCGGTGCTCGAAAGATTTGATTCCGCGCTCTCGGCAAATCTTATCTGCAATAACGTATTCAACATCGGCTGTGCGACCGCCGCAACGCTTATCGCGCTGCATATCGGCGGCACATATGCCGTTACGGCGGCAACGCTGATCTCGACGGTCATAATATTTCTTTCGGCCGAAATGCTGCCGAAAAGATTTGCAAAGGACTGCCCCGAGCTCACGGCAAAGGCGCTCGCGCCGTTGATGCTGTTCTCGATCAGCGCATTAAAGCCGTTCATAGCGGCCATCGGCGCCGTGACACATCTCTTTACCCGCATCGTCCTCGGCAAATCAAAGGCAGAGGTCACGTACACGGAGAACGAGGTCGAGGCGCTTATCGACACCGTCGCGGACGACGAAACGGTACCGCCCGAGCACGGCAGCCTTATCCGCTCCGCTTTCGGGCTGTCCGGCACGCCGATATCGGACATTGAGACGAGCTGGAAAAACACGGTCAAGCTCCCGCTCGACGCGGACCGGGACACGGTCATCGCGATATCGCGCTCCGTGCAGCACACGCGCTTTCCGATAGTCAAATGCGGGCAACCGGTCGGGGTCTTGAATATCCGCATATATCTGCGCGAATCGATAAAGCGCGGCAAAGTCGATATATGCGAGATAATGTCGCCGCCGTATTACATAAGCGCTGATATGCCCGCCGACCACGCGCTCGCCGAGATGAGCCGTGAAAAGACGAGCATAGCGTTTATAACACGCCCGGACGGGTCGGTCTCCGGCATCGTGACCGTCGAGGATATCCTCGAATATCTCGTGGGCGATATGGACGATGAGACGGACACGGAGGAAAACGTATGAATTATCCTCTGTATCTGACCATCATACTCATATTGATCGTTTTTTCAGCATATTTCTCCGGCACCGAGATCGCGTATACGTCCGTGAAGCCGGGGCGGCTCAACGAACGGTACGAAAAGAAAAAAACGACGTCTTTGCGGTTTTCCGTCTATTTCCTGTCGCATTTTGACGATATGCTCGCCGCGATACTGATCGGGAACAACGTCGTGAATCAGTTTTCATCTTCGCTTGCAACGGTCGTTGTCGTATCGCTGCTCGGAGAGAACTTCTCGTGGGTCTCGACCGTGGCAATGACGGTGCTTGTCCTCATCTTCGGTGAAGTTATGCCGAAGACGATAGGAAAGGCGAGATCCGAGTCGATATGTGTGCTCTCGGCAATACCGCTGCGCGTCATGTCCGTCGTTTTTTACCCGCTTATTTTTGTCGTAAACAAGTTGATGGACGCGCTGTCCCATATTTGGGCAAAGTACAAGACGGACGATGACGAGACTATCTCCGAAGGGGAGCTTTCGAGCGTCATGGACATCGTCGGCAGCGAAGGCGTAATAGACGAGGCGCATACGGCGCTCGTAAAGCGCGCGATAGGATATAAGGATCTGCGCGCATACGAAATAATCACGCCGCGCGTCGACATCGAATACATCGACATCTCCGACACCGCGTCGGACATTATAGCTCAGGCGCTCGCATCGGGTCACTCGCGCCTGCCCGTATGTGACGGGGACGCGGACAACGTGCTCGGCGTTCTGCACCTGAACAAGCTCCTGTTCAGGATCGAATCCGGCGAGATCACAAAGGATTCCGATATTGTCGCCAATATAAAAGAGCTTATGAGCCCGCCGATATTTATCCCGAAAACGACGCCGGTGCACGGCGCGGTGGAGCTTATGCGCGAAAAGCAGCAGCAGCTCCTGCTCGTCGTCGACTCCTTCGGCGGCATCATGGGCATAATCACGATGGAGGACGCGCTCGAGCTCATCGTCGGCGACATATGGGATGAATCCGATGAAATAGTCCCGGACATCGTCAGGGTCAGTGACAGCGAATACGACGTAAGCTCAAAGCTGCGCCTGCGCGAGCTGTTCGCGGAGCTTCTGCCCGATGCCGAAACGGACGAGATCGAGAACGAGTTCACCGTCCTCGGCGGGTGGTGCGCACATATGCTCGGGCTCTCTCCCGAGGTGGGCGACAGCTTCGGCTTTGAAAATCTTACGTTTACGGTCACATCTCTGCGCGACAGGACGCCCGACAGGCTGACGGTCACGGTCGGCGCCCCCGACGGGGGAGACAATAAAGACGCATAAAATAAAATTTAAGATAAAAAACATGGAGACTTAAAAAATGGGAAAAGCCAAAAGAAACAAGCTCAAAAAGGAAGAAGATCAAAAACGCCTTGAAAAGCTCCGCGAACAGAAGCGCGCGGACCGCCGCGACACGGCAAAGATCGCCATCATAGCTGTCTCGATCCTGCTCGCCATCGCCATACTTGTCGGCGCGTGCTGCCTTGTCGTGCTTTCGATCAGAAGCACGGGCAACTATCTGCGCGACCGCGAGTCCATCACGAGCGATAACTTCAAAGTGAACAACGCGATGGTTTCGTACTTCTTCCGCGACAACTTCAACGCGCAGCGCTCGTATTACGACTATTATTACAGCTATTTCAACCTCAACACGTCGATGCCGCTCCGCGATCAGAAGTACAGCGACAGCATGACGTGGTTCGATTATCTGATGAATTCGACGGCGAGCAGCATCGCAAATATGCTCATTCTTGCTGAGGCTGCAAAGGACGCCGGAGTCGAAGTCACCGACATCGAGGAGGGCAGGATCGATCTCACGATCGAGGCAATGCAGAAGCACGCCGACGAGGCTAAGATGAGCCTTGAAAAGTACATTCACGAGAATTACGGTCTCGGCGTCAAGGAGAGCGACATACGCGACGCGCTCGAGCTCTACTATCTCAATCAGAAGTTCTACTACAAGACGATGAGCGAGATCGAAGTGACGAACGACGAGATCACGAAAAAGTTTGACAGCGACAAAAACAGCTATCTCACCGTCGACTACATGACTTACACGTTCACAAAGACGACGGAGGGCAAGTCCGCCGACGAAAAGGCAGAGGAGCTCGCGAAGGCGACGAATGCGAAAGAGTTCAACGCCACGCTCCGCAGCATTCTGACCGAAGACGGATTGAAAGATTCCGACATCGACACGGCCATTGAAAACGCAGAAGTCAAGGACGCAGCGTACAGCAGCAGCTCCGAATACAGCAAATGGATGTTTGAGGACGGCAGGAAAGACGGCGAGACGAAGACGATCAAGGCCAGCAGCGGCAGCGTTTCCGTTTATCTTGTCACAAATGCCCCGCACAAGGACGAATCCGAGACGAGGAACGTCCGCCATATACTCTTCTCACTCTCCGATTACGATACCGAGGAAGAGTGCAAGGCGGCAGCGGAGGCCGTTCTCGAACAGTTCAAGAAGGACGGCGGCGGGGAAGAAGCCTTCGCCGAGCTCGCAAGGCGCGAATCCTCCGACACGGGTTCCGCTATGAACGGCGGCCTCTATGAGAACGTCTCGGAGAACGACAACCTTGTCGAGGAGTTCCTTGACTGGTTATTCGAGGAGGACCGCAAGGTCGGCGACGTCGGTATCATCAAGACCGATTACGGCTATCACATCATGTACTACTCCGGCGAGGGCAGACCCGCATGGGAGGCAGCCGTTTACAGCGCTGTAGTGAACGAAAAGTACAGCGACATGGCGGAGGATTTCTCCGAGAAATATAAGGTCAACGTAAACTACGACATGTTCAAAAACATTCCTGACATAGCATAACAAAACGGTATGGAAAAAAGAGCCGCGAGAATGACCTCGCGGCTCTTTTCTTTTTTTTACGATTCTCTTACGTATACGGTCATCTCGCCCGCACCCCTGTTTGCCCATGTATAATAGGGAATGAACGTGAGCTTCACCGGTTTTCGTTTCGGCGGCGTGTCGCGGTAGAGCGAATCGTCCCCGTCGTCGACAAGGACCGTGCCGTCCGCCGATATCTCAACTATTCCGCCGAGCTTATCTGGCACGAATCGGCAAAAGAGTTCGGACGATGAGGGGAGAGATACACCGGAGAGCGGCGTTTCATTGTCCGCCTCCTCGAGGCAATATACGACGGGGCCGCGCGCGACCGCGACCTTGCCCGCGTCCTCGCGCACCTTATAGTGCGTGTAAACGCGGCGCGGCGAAACATCTATCGTAAGCCTTACGCGGTCGCCGTCCCTCCATTCGCGGCGGATAACGGCGTAACCGTACTCGACATTGGCGTTCACGGCCTCCCCGTTGACGGTAAGTGTGAATTTTCCGCGGCAGAAGCCGGGGACGCGGAGCGCGAGCGCGTATTCGCCTGCGGACGCGGTCACAAGGATATCGCCGTCGAGCGGATATTTAGTCTCCGTCCGCAGCGTCACTTCCGCGTGCTCGGTCTTCAGCTTTGCTTCCCCTGCGATATAAAGGTTCTGATATATCGTGTCGCCGTCCGTGACATACTCGTATTTGCCGATACTCATTATCAGTCTTGCGAGATTGGGCGGGCAGCAAGCGCAGCCGAACCACTTCGGTCGGACGGGCAGGACGTGACGGCGCTCGGGACTCTTCCGGCTCGCCTCCGGCCATACCTCGAGCGGATTGACATAAAAGAAATTGTGCCCGTCGAGAGACATTCCGGCGATGCATGTGTTGTAGAGTGCCGTTTCCATCGTATCGGCGTATCTGCCGTCCGGCTCCGTTGAGAGCATCGCGCGCATGAAGAAGCAGAGCGCTATTGAGGCGCACGTCTCGGCGTATACGGTGTCGTTCGGCAGATCATAATCAAATGTGAACCGCTCGCCGTAGTGAGACGAGCCGACGCCGCCCGTTATGTACATTCTGCGGTGCACAAGATTTTCGTACAGTCTCCGGCAGGCATCGAGCAGCGTTTCATCGCCCGTTTCGCGCGCAACGTCCGCCATGCCGGTCGCGAGGTACAGCGCCCGAACGCTGTGGCCCTCGAGCGAATCCTGCTCGCGGACCGGCTTGTGCCACTGGGCGTAGTCCCCCGGGTCGCGGTAGCGGCGCGCGCTCTCGCCCTCGCGCGCCTCGGCCTCTATATCAAAGAACCTCGGCTCGCGCCCGCGCTCATTTATAAAGTAGCTCGCGAGCTTCAGCATGACGGGGTCGCCCGTCGCGTGATACATCGAGACGAGCGCGAGCTCTATCTCCTCGTGGCCGGGGTAGCCGTGCAGCTTGCCCTCCTCGGGTCCTATGACCGTGTCGATATGGTGGGCCATGCGCGTCATGATGTCGAGCAGGCGGCGCTTGCCGGTGGCGGTATAATAAGCGGCGGCGGCCTCCATCATGTGCCCGGCGCAGTAGAGCTCGTGATTGTCGCGCAGGTTCGTCCAGCGGCGCCCCGGCTCAGCGACGATATAATACGTATTGAGCTATCCGTCAGGCTGCTGCGCGCGCCCGATCAGCTCTATCACC
>CANROT010000079.1 GCA_947632285.1 uncultured Clostridia bacterium | reverse complement strand
CCGACGTTCACCTTGCATTCGGAGAGGTGCACATACCAGCTCTTGAGCCCCCAGCCGTGATCGACGACGACGATATATCCCGTCGTCGTGAGGAATCCGGAATAGACGACCTTGCCGGCGTTCATCGCCTTGACCTCGACCCCGTCGGCGACATAGTAGTCGACGCCGGAGTGGCGGAACGTCGTTCCCGAGGCGGTGACCGTCATATACCTGCCGAACCCGGCGGTGATGACGTCGGACGAACCGGTGCCGATGATGTCCTCGAGCATCGTCCCTTCAAACGCGTGCGTTTCGAGCTCCTCCGCCTTCGTGAGCGGCAGAAGCGCGTCCTCCGCCTCTTTCCTCGCCGTCTCGGAATATGTCAGCTCCTCCACGGACTGCGATATGTCGAGCGAGCTTGCGTTATACGTGTACGATTTGACGTTCAGCGTCATCTCCTGCGAGCCGCCGCGATACGAAATCGTGAACTTGAACGTTCTGTCCGTCCCGTCCTCAAGTTCGAGCCTGATCGGCACGAGCGCGTAGACGTATTCGCCCTCCTTATAGAATGTGGGCGTATAGTCTATCGACGGCTCGGACGTGAACGTTATCTTCGACGGATCGTCGACGTTTTTGCCGCCGATGACGACGAAGCTGCCGTTATTGATCTCGGTCTGCCCGAGGTAGAACGCCGCCGGCTCGACAACGCGGCCGTCAAATGTATATGTCGCCTTGCCGAGGAAGCTGCGGCCGTCCTTTTTGTACCACTCGGCGTTGACCGTCGCCTTGAAATCCTTGACCTCGCCGAGCGGCAGCTTTGACATATTTTCAAGCGGCCCGTCAAAGAGCGTTTCCTCGCCCGCCGTTATGACGAGCGAAACGTAATCGGGCGCCTCCGAGAACGAGAGGTCGAACCCGCCGCTTATCTCGCAGACCTGATCCGCCGTAGACAGGAATCTCGAAACATCGATCGCCGCCTGCGTCCCGTCGAACAGCGTGTAGTACCACTCCGCCGAGCTGCTCGGCGAGATCTCGGTGCCGCCCTCTCCGCCGACGATCAGCGTCGGCAGCGCGCGGTCACCGAACACGCTCGAGGAATATTTCGTCATCTTCAGAAATGACGCGGCGTCGCTCTCGTCTATCTTGAATGTGTCGCCGGTCGTGCCGTTCACATAATACGCCTCGGTCGGAGTTTCGGTGAAATAATACTGATAGTCCTGCTCCGTGCCGAAGCTCTTCACCTTGACGAGGAAGAATTCGCCGTTCATCAGCGCCTCCGGCAGGGACTCAACCTTCATCGCGCGGCCGCCGATGCCGAAGAACAGCTCTATCATGGCGTCCGAATCCGCGTTCCCGTCGCCGGACGCGAATTGCCACTCGACGCCGTCCATATCCTTTATCGAGAGCTCCTGAACGTCGTTTTTTTTGTTCGGTCCCGTCTGCGTCGAGGAATAGTACCCTATCGCGACGTATGTCGGTATGAACAAAACTATTATCATTATTGCTATAAATACTTTTTTATTCATCGCTGTCTCCGCTTTTGCGCACGTCTGTTTATCCCTTACCCGTAATTATACAATATTATTTTTTTGCGGTCAATAGCCGATTGTGTCCGATGGAAGCATTTTTTGCCGTTCGTCGCCGAAAAACCTGACAAAAAAATGTCAATATGTGTTTTCAACCGTAAAAAAATGTGATAAAATAATAAAGCCGCGAACATTTACGTCCGCGCGAAAGGAGCAGTCCGATTTTTATGAAATGCCCAGTCTGCGGATATACGGAAAGCCGCGTCGTCGATTCGAGGCCTTCCGCCGATCTTTCAAACATACGCCGGCGCCGCGAATGTCTCGCCTGCAAGCACAGATTCACGACCTACGAGGTGATCGAGACGTTCCACCCGCTCGTTATAAAGCGGGACGGCTCAAAGGAGCCGTTTGACAAAAACAAGCTCCTCGTCGGCATACTCAAGGCGTGCGAAAAGCGCCCCGTCAGCGCGGAGGCGATAGCGAACGACATCGAGCTCTCCCTCACAGGCTCGCTCAACAACGAGATCACCTCCGCCGAACTCGGCGAAATGGTGCTCTCCCGCCTCAAAAAAGTTGACCCCGTGGCATACGTCCGCTTCGCGTCCGTGCACCGCGAATTCCGTGACGTTGAGACCTTCATCAGCGAGATACGCAAGCTCCAGCTTGAGGAGGATCCCGGGGAGCAATGAAAAAAGCACTATATCCCGCGCTGCTCGCGCTCGTGGTCATCGCGTTCGCGGCAGTTGTCAGTGCGCTCATAACGCTCTCACCGCACTATGTTACGTCGCCGCCGTTCTCGCCCGCGGTCACGGTCGAAAGAGCGCCGGAGCTGCCGGGCATCGGCAGCAGGCCGCTGCACGTCGATGTGACGGAGCCGTCGGAAACGTCGCCGCCGGAGACGCTGCCGCTCGAGCCCGCCCTGCCCGAGGACCGGGTGCGGGAATACGACGATTTCACCGTTGACGGCAGGTTTGCCCCGTCCGCCGAGGCGGCGGCAGCCGTCGGGGACGCGATCGATGCCTTCGGCAGGCCGACCGTGTTCTACGCCGTCGACATCGAGACGGGCATGACGATAGGCAGAGGAGTAGACGAGGTCTGCGACACCGCAAGCGCCGTCAAGATCCTCGCGGCGCTCTACGCGTTCCGCCAGATAGACGCGGGAAAGCTCTCCCTTGACGAAATGCTTACTTATACGGAAAACGACTACGTCTACGGCGAGGGCATCATCGGTCACATGGAATTCGGGACGAAGCTCTCCGTGCGCGACGTGCTGTACCACACGCTCAACACGAGCGACAACGAGGGCTACACGATGCTTGTCCGCCGCCTCGACCGCGTCGACATGGACAATATGCTCGAGGGGCTCGGCGTTCACGTCCCGTGCTACAGGTGGACGTTCTGGCCGCATGTCTCGTGCCGCGACCTTGCCGCCGTTTGGGCGGAGGTATACAGGTACCGCGACGAGACGGACGGCGGGCGCATGCTGTACGACCTCGTCTCGCACGTTGAGCAGATGCATTTTTTCCACGACGCGCTCGGATATGACACCGCCGTCAAGGCCGGCTGGAACAGGAGCAAATTCGGCGAGGGCGGCATCGTGTACGGCGAACGCACATATATTCTCATTCTTTTGACGGACGGAAACTACTGGGACGCAAACAAAGAGGGCTTTTTCAACATCGTGCGCTCGATTGACGCCTTGATGTGCGAATACGCCGCGCTTTTTGCCCCGCCGGAGGAGGCGGATACAACATTGGAAACGCAATCGGAGGTGCCATGAAATGATAAGAAAGATAATCAAAATAGACGAATCCCTCTGCACGGGCTGCGGGCTCTGTGCCGAGGCGTGCCACGAAGGGGCGATAGAAATAATAGACGGCAAGGCGCGCCTTGTCCGCGAGAATTTCTGTGACGGGTTCGGCGACTGCCTGCCCGGCTGCCCGACCGGAGCGATAACGTTTGAGGAGCGCGAGGCTCCCGCCTATGATGAGGCCGCCGTCGCCGCCTCAAAGGCTGAGGCAATATCGGGGCATGCCGCCTCGGAGCTGTCGTCCTGGCCGTGCCAGATAAGGCTCGTCTCGCCGCTGTCCCCGTCGCTTGACGGCGCGCACCTGCTCGTCGCCGCGGACTGCACCGCGTTTGCATACGCAGCCTTTCACCGCGACTTCATGCGCGGGCGCACGGTGCTCGTCGGCTGCCCGAAGCTCGACCCCGTCGACTACACGGAAAAGCTCGCCGACATCATGAGCCGCCGCGAAATAAAGAGCGTGACCGTCGCGAGAATGGAGGTCCCCTGCTGCGGCGGGCTCGAGCGCGCCGCCCGCGCCGCCTGCCCCGCCGGCGTCCCGTTCCGCGTCGTCACCATCTCGACCCGCGGGGAGATATTATAGGATTTGGCTTAATATGCGGGGGGAGAAACTTTTTGGAAAAAGTTTCTCCCCCCGCGCCCCCTGTTTCAAAAACTTTTTCTTCTTTTTTGGGTCAAACGTCAGCTCCCATATAAACCAATCTGTAAAAAGCTTTGAAGATGAGGGTGCGGGAGAAGAAACTTTCTCGAAAGTTTCTTCTCCCGCATTTATTATAAAGCTATTATCCCGCAAACGAGGCGGCGTCGGCGGGATCGCTGACATAGCAGTCGCCGCCGGATTCGACGATGATGCGGACCGTGTCAAAGGTCTGCCACGTTTCGGTTTTGAAATATGCGGAAAAGCCGCAGTCGCCGACCGCGTCAGAACCGAGCAGCTCGGACTCGAATATCGGGAACGCTTCGTACACCGCCGTCTTCCCACCCGACTCCGCGAGCAGGTACGCGCGGTACGACTCACCGAGATACCCGGGCGGGACAGTTCCGTATATGTGTACATATCCGTTTTTGACCTCGGAGAAGACCGCCTCCCCGTCCATGTGCTTTGCCGGGGCGGAAAACTCGACGCGCGGCGCCTCCATGACGGGCGCCTTTTTCGCGAGGTTCGGTATGTTGCGCTCGACGATCTCGAGCACGCAGACGTCGGCGTCATATTTGTCTATGAGGTCCGTCTCGAACGGGTACGCGCGCGAGAACAGCGCCTCCGCAAAGCTCTCGGCAAAGTAGACATGCATCGTGTTGCAGAACGAGTCGCGGTACATCACGAGGCGGCCGTTCCCGTTCGGATTCACCGTCCGCAGCGTTATTGCGTCGGGCGCTTTTTCGTGCGAAGCGATGTCGAACGCGAACTCGTATTCGGGATAATACTGCACGTCCGGCGAGGCGCCGTCCGCATACAGCATACCGGCGAGGTCGCCGCTCCAGTCGGCGCGCGGCTCAAACGTGAGCGAGTCGAATCCGGTGTGCGCGTACCCCGCCGCGTCCATTATCGTGCGGTAGCCGAGCAGCGCGCCCCTGTAATCCCAGTGGCTGTCCGTCTTCTGATATAAGACGTCGTCCTCCGCCGCAAACGCGGCGGCAAGGTCGGCGACGGTCACATCAGCGTCCGCGAGCGCCTTTGTCAGCTGCTCGAGGTTGCCGTCCGCGTCCGTTTTGATGTACCAATACGGCATGTTATCGCCGTAGACCGTGTTCTTGTTCGGCACGAGCGCCACCGTGAACGACGCGCCGGACGATCCCGCCTTGTCCCTCATCAGCTCGAGCGTCCGCACGACGCAGGCGACAGCTCGCTCCGACAGCGTCGGGACGTTCATATAGTCAAATTTCGTGTCCGTGTAAAAAAGCCAGCCGTCTTTGCCGACGATGACGCCGTCCTCCGCGGACTTTCCGAAGAGCGCCGCCTGCCACGCGCCGTTCGCGCGGACGAGCGCGCTCCGGAAGCCGATGTGGTCGGCGATATACGCGTCAAGCCCCTCGGTGAACTCGTCGTTGAAGCTGCCGTCCTCTTTTTTGATAGAAGGAAACGGCGAAAGCTCCCGCTTTTCCGCCGTGCCGTCCTCGTGGAAGAACGGCATCGTGACCGCGGGGAGCGCCAGGAGCAGCACGAATATTATAACGTATAGCACGGAGAGCACGCCGGGGCGCTTTTTTTCGCCGCGGACGTCCTCCGCTTTTCTTTCTTCCGTCACTCGGGTCCCTCCTTCCGCGTCAGAATCTGAAATAGATGAACGGGCTGTAGCTGTTCGAGGCGAGCGCCATGAAGCAGAGCACCAGGACGGCGGCGCCCGCCGCCATCATTATCGGCTCGCGCCGGACGGCCTCGCCGTCCGCACCGCATACGCGCGCCCACACCTTTTTGGGGTACGGCGTCGACCCGATGATCGCCACGGCAAGTATGAATATGTAGTACGGCGACAAAAACTGCGCCGCCTCCGCAAATCCGACGCCGCCGTTCGCGCCGAACCCGAACATCGCGGCGAAAAATGCGCCCGCCTGCGGGAGCGTGTCCGCGCGGAACAGCACAAAGCCGAAGAGCACCGCCAAAAACGTGTACGCGCGCGACGCCGCTCTGATGAGCGCGCGCCCGAGCGTGCGCTTTTCTTCCGGCTCACCTTCCCCGTCTTTATGCTTTCCGACCTTCACCGCCGGGATCACGCCGACCGATTCGAGGACGAGCAGCGTCCCGTGATACAGACCCCAGAGCAAAAACGTCCAGTTCGCGCCGTGCCATAGGCCAGTCGCAAGGAAGACGATATATCTGTTGCGCAGCGTCCTCGCCTTGCCGCGCCTGTTCCCGCCGAGCGGGATATAGAGGTATTCGCGGAACCAGGTCGAGAGCGAGATGTGCCAGCGCCGCCAGAAATCCTGTATGCTGACGGATATGTACGGATAGTTGAAATTCTCGCGAAACTCGAACCCGAACATGTGCCCGAGCCCTATCGCCATATCGGAATAGCCCGAAAAATCAAAATAAATTTGGAAAACGTACGCTATCGCGCCAACCCACGCCGAAAGCGCGCCGAGCTCCGCATTCCCGAGGGAGAAAACGGTGTCCGCCGCGTATGCCATGGCGTCCGAGATGAGGATCTTTTTCCCGAGCCCGCAGAGAAAGCGGTAGCTGCCGCGCTTTATGCCGTCTACCGTCACCGCGCGGTCGTTTATCTGCTTCTCAATGTCGCAGTACCGGACGATCGGCCCGGCGATGAGCTGTGGGAAGAACAAGATTCGGAAAGCTCTTCTGCGCCGCGACCTCACCGCGGTAGACGTCTATCACGTATGAGAGCGCCTGGAACGTGTAAAACGAGATCCCTATCGGCAACCGTATCTCCGGCACGGGCAGCCTTGCCGCCTCGGGCAGGAGCAGGTTCACCGCGCTGACCGTGAAGCCCGCGTACTTGAACACGAACAGCATCGCTATATTCAATACGACCGCCGCCGCGACGACCGAACGCAGTTTTTTTCGCCCGAGCGCGAGCCCGAAGAAGTAGTTCATCACTACGGACGCCAAAAGCAGCAGGATATATATGAGCTCGCCGTAAGCGTAAAAGAGCAGGCTCGCCGCGATCAGCAGCGCGTTTTTCGCCTTCATGCTCCGCCTGCCGGGCAGGACCGTGTGCAGTATGAGCGTCAGCGGCAGAAAGAACGAAAGGAATGCGAATGAACTGAATTTCATATACTTTTATACTGCCGCCGGATATTTTGTGCGGTCCCACTGGAAGCGGGTGTTCCCCGTCACGGAATATACGATCCTGTTGATATTGTCTATCTGCGCGTCCGTAAACAGGTAGACCGGATAGTCGCTCCATTCCGAGTCAAAGTGGCGCCACACGCCCGACTCGACCTCGATGAGCGCCCAGTTGTGCTCCGGCCCGGTATCGGACGGGCCCGTGATTATCTGACAGTCATAGCCGAGCGACTTCGCCATCACGTATGTGAGGGAGGCGTAGTCCCAGCACGCGCCCATGCCGGTGTTGAGGAAGCGCGCCGCGTTCTCCTCCGGCGTCGAAAGCTTTTGGTTCATTCTGTAGCGCAGATTGCCCTTCTGATAATCATATATTCCTTTGAGAGAGCGCCCTGTGGTAAGGTCGAGGAGCAGATACACATAGTCGTAGATGTTGTCCGCCGTCGCGGATTCAAACGGTATCGTCCCGTCGCTGTCCACCATCTTGCCGCTGATGATCGTGTGCTTTGCCATATTGCCGTTATCGGGATAGAAATAGTATTCCTTTCCGTCGATAAACGTAAATCCGGTCGCCATCTTCCCGCGCGCCGAAAAATACATGTGCAGGCCGTCCATATCCTTCCAGCCCGAAAGCGGCACGCCGCGGCTCTCAAAGCAGTATTTTTCGCCGCCGAGCGTTATCCAGCCGACCGCCGCCTTGCCCGTCTCAAGGAAATACCGCTCACCCCCGTCGACGGACACCCATTCTTTGGCAGCCTTGCCGTCGCCGGGGAGGAAGTAATAGTCCTCGCCGTTCACGGTCTGCCAGCCGGTGAGCGGCTTTCCGGCTTTGAAACAGTAGTATACGCCGGAGACGGCGAGAAGCCCCTCCGCCTCATATCCGTTGTGGTAGCAAACTCCGCCGACCCAGCCCTCGCGCAGAGAGCCGTCCGATTCAAAGCGGTATTTTTCCCCGTCGATCACGACGTCGCCGCTGACCATGATCCCGTCGCTGCGGAAATAATATTTCTTGCCGCCGTAGCTCGTCCACCCGATCTGCATCGCGCCGCCGGCGCCGAACAGGTATTTTTTGCCGTCAAACGTCTGCCAGCCCTCGTACCGCTTGCCGTCCGTCCCGAGATAGTACGTCTTCCCGTCAACGTAGAGCAGCCCGGTCTTCGCCTTGCCGTCATCGCCGAAATAATATGTGCCGCCGTCCACGTCGCACCAGCCGGAGGCGCGCTTTCCGTCCTCGCGGAAATACATCTTCACCCCGTTGACGTCCTGCCAGCCGAGGAGAATGACCCCGTCGGCGTCCGTATAGTACGTGTCGCCGTCAAGCTCGGCAAGCCCCGTCAGCTTCGCGCCGTCGCCGCCGAAGAGGTATGACTTCCCGCCGATATCCTGTCGGCCGGTCAGCATTTTGAAGTCGCCGCCGAAATAGAGCGTCTTCCCGTCGACTTCCTTCCAGCCGGTGACCGCGCGCCCGTCCTCGTCGAGGAAGAACGTGTCGCCCTCGTATGTGCGGAGCCCCGTAAGTATTCGCCCGTCCCCGTCGGCAAGGTATGTGCCGTCCTCAAGCTCGATGATGCCGCTGACCGCGATGCCGTGGTCGTCGCGATAGACGAGGTCTTCGCCTTCGTCGTCGAAGCCGACGACGAGCCTGCCGTCCTCCGCGAGCCTGTACTGCTCGCCGTCGATAGTACACTCGCCCGTGTAGATGCCCTCGTCCTCTGTCTGATAATATTTTTTGCCGTCGACGTCTATCCACCCCGTCGGGACGGTTCTGTCCTCCTCGCGGTAAAACATCACGCCGTCAATGTCAACAAAACCGACGGCGGGATCTGTCGTTTCCCCGACCGTCTCGGACGCCGCGTCCGTTTTCGCGCCCGTGCTTATCTCCGCGTCCGCGGCGCCGGTGCCGTCGTCCGCAGTCGGCGTCTTGTCGGAGCATGAGCACAGCAGCGCCGCCGCCAAAAGCGACACCGCGGCGATACGCGCTCCCGCGACGGTATAATACTTCGCGTTCAAAATCCGTACCTCAAATCAGTAAAAATTATGTCAGGACCTCGACGAATCGAGCAGGTCGATGCTTTCAAGCACGCCGCCGGAATACGTGAAGATCACGACCGTCGGGTCGCCATCGAGCTGATATTCGTCGGAGGCGGGGCGCGACACCGTGGGCGCGCCGTACAGCGCCGCGACGTCGTCGCGCGTCGACTTTCCTATCGCCGCGCCCTTCTGCGTCGCAAAGCCGCTGTCGGTGATATAAATATCGTAGATCACCTGTTTCCCGTCCGACGCGAACGTGTAAACGGCGAGCTCGTCGCCGTAGTAATAGTTCGTGTCGTATCCGCCGCCGAGGCAGGCTTGTCCTTCCTCCACTCTCGCGTCTCCGATTTTGTCGACGTTCGGCAGAAAGTCGTCGCCGACCGCGAGCTTAACGCCGTTGTACACGACATAGAGGTCGTCCGCCGCGAACGCGCCGACAGGGGAGGTTCCGCCCTGCGGCGGCGCCTCGGTGACTTTGTCCGTCTGCTCACCGTTCGTCGTACCGTCGGCGGGCGTATCCGTCCCGCCGCTCGG
>CANROT010000078.1 GCA_947632285.1 uncultured Clostridia bacterium | reverse complement strand
AGGCATACTGCGCGTTCGAGGAGATGCTCAGGGAAACCGGCGGCAACGGCGGTAATGACGCCGATATCAGGGAGAAAGAGGAGCGCGTGCTGGCGGAGATATTGCGCGGGATCCTGACCGAGCCGAGCTCGATCGACGCCGACTACTACACAGAGGGCGAGCTCTGCCGCCGCGGCGGGCAGCTCGAGATACGGTACGTCGAGCCGGAGGGTGAGACGACCGTCGGCGGGACGTGGACGTTCATCTCGTTTGACGAGGCGGCGCGCGAGAACGTGATGGTCGTGCGCAGCGGCCCCGTCAATATGACGCTCGCGGTGGCGCCGGACGAACGCAGCGTTTGCGAATATATCGCGCCCGGCGGGTTCCGCTGGGACCTCTATACGCTCGGCCGCAACGTGAAAAATACGGTGACCGACAGCGGCGGCGAGCTCGAGCTCGGATACGTCCTCGAGGCGCCGGCGGGCTTTCTCTACAACAAAATGACCGTTTCCGTGCGGCTGCTGGACGCGCCGGGAGGGCTGTGATGTTATATACCGAATCCGAATACAAGGCCGCGGTGAACGCGGGGAGGGGCGGCGCCTATATCCTCTGCGGCGCCGAGGGCTATCTGATAAACCACTATCGCCGCCTCGCGCGCGCGCCGTTCACGGGGGCGGACGAGTATAACTACATCACCGTCCCGTACATGACCGCCGAGGACGCGGGCGCGATCGTTGACGCATCTTCCACCGTGCCGATGATGGGTGCGGCGGGCGGGAAGCTCGTCGAGGTCACGGTCGCGGACCCGTCCGCACTCGCCGCGCGGGACACGGACGCGCTCTGCGAGGCGCTCCATGAGGCGGCGGGGTACGGGGACGTCACGGTGATGTGGTGCATTATGCCCGGAACGCTCGAGCTCGGGACGCCGCCGAAGCGCCCGTCCGCGATATATAAAAAGCTCGCCTCGATTGACGGCGTCGCGCTCGTATATTTCCCGCTCTCGACGCCGGCGCAGCTCAGGCGCTGGATCGAGCGCCATTTTGCGCACGCGGGGCTTGCGTTCGACGTGAACGCGGCGGACGAGCTGCTCACCGTCTCCGGCACTGACATGA
This sequence comes from uncultured Clostridia bacterium, assembly GCA_947632285.1. GTDB lineage: Bacteria > Bacillota > Clostridia > Oscillospirales > CAG-272 > DTU064. Next base: position 8,528 of record CANROT010000078.1, on the reverse strand, counting down.
CGACGCTCTCCGGCGAGATCGACAAGCTGACCGCATACGTGCGCGGCTCGGGGCGGGACCGCGTGACCGCCGCCGACGTCCGGCGCGTTTGCTGCGCCGTTGAAAAATACAACGCGTTCGCGCTCTCGAACGCGATCCTTGACGGCAGGCGGGACGACGCGATCGCCGCGATCGGCGACGAGCGCCGCCGCAGGACGGAGCCGGTCGTGATAAGCAGCGGGATCGCGCGCGTCATCTCCGACCTCTGCGCGGTGAAGCTGATGCTCTCGCGCGGGGACGGCGCGGGCGAGGTCGCCTCCCGCCTCGGAATGCACGAATACACGGCAAAGCTCTACGTCCGCGCGGCGAACGCGCGCACGCAGGAGGAGCTCGAGGCGGCGATGCTCGTCTGCGAGCGGACGGACAGGCTTTTGAAGTCGTCGGGCGGGGGATATTCGGTGCTCGAGCGGCTCGTCGCCGAGATCGGGCGCTGAATCCGACATGGAAAATATGGAAAATAAAGAAGAAAAGCGGCTGAGGATCAGCCGGCCAATAATCGTTGAGGGGCGGTACGACAGGGAAAAGCTGCTCTCGTTCGTTGACGGGACGGTCATAACGACGGAGGGGTTCGCGATATTCAACAGCCGCGAGCGTATGGCGCTGATACGGCGGCTCGCGGCGGACGGCGGCGTCATCGTCCTGACGGACAGCGACGGCGCGGGCGCGGTCATACGCTCGCATATAACGTCGTCGCTGCCGAAGGGCAGCGTGACGCAGCTGTATATCCCGCGCGTCCCGGGCAAGGAGCGGCGCAAAAAGACGCCGTCCCGCGCGGGAACGCTCGGCGTTGAGGGCATAGAGCGGGACACGCTCTACCGGCTCCTCTTGCCGTTTGCGGACGGCGGGCCGGCGCGGGAGCGGGGAGAGGCCGTCAAAAAATCGGATATGTACGCCTGCGGGCTCTCGGGCACGGACGGCGCCGAGGCAAGGCGGGACAGAGTCGCGGCAGCTCTCGGGCTGCCCCCCGGCATGACGCCGAACGCGTTTCTCGCGGCGGTGAACGTGCTGTTGTCCCGGGACGAATTTTTAAAACTGGCAGAACAGGAAAAAGAGGAAACCGAATGAAAGAGACAGGCGAGAGGGACGCTTTGAACGAAAAAAAGGCGCTCCTCCGGCAGATCGTTTTATATATCATCTTCGGCGTGCTGACGACGGCCGTCAGCTTTGCCGTTTATTACGCGGTGATGGTCGCGGGGCGCGCGGCGCTCGGGCTCGGGGCGGACGAGACGGGCCCGCGCTACATCGCCGTTTACACGGCGGCGCAGCTCATCTCGTGGGTGTGCGCCGTGCTGTTCGCGTTCTTCACGAACCGCGCATACGTGTTCACGGACAGCGAGGGCGCGCTCGCGCGGCAGCTCGCGTCGTTCGCCGCGGGGCGGCTTTTGACTTTGGGGCTCGACTATGTGATAACGCTCCTCGGCGCGTATCTGCTCGCGCGAATGCTGCCCGCGCTCGCGGACTTTCACGGGTATAACCTCGCCGACCTCGGCGCGAAGGCGGCGGCGTCCGTCGTCGTCCTCGTGTGCAACTATATCTTCAGCCGGGTGTTCGTCTTTGCGAAAAAGGACAAGGGACAAGTGACGGAGGCGAAAAAATGAAGCGCGGACGGACGGCATTATGCCTCGCCCTGATAATGCTGCTCGCGGCAGCGATGGCGCTGCCGCAGCTCATAGCCCGCGTCGGCGCGGAGCGAAAAAACGACGCTGTCGTTTTTTCGCTTTTATATACGGACCTCGAGGCGCGCGTGAGCGGATCGGCGCTCGACGAGGTGCTTGACAGATTCGCGGACGCTGGCGTCACGGCCGTCACCGTACCGGAGACGACGGCGGACGCGCTCATCTCCCGAGGGGAGGTGACGGGGCTGCGCTGGCACGACATTCGCCACCGCTTTGACGCGGAGGGCGGGGAGATCGAGGCGCTGATCGACGGGAGCGGCGCGGCCGCAAATATGACGTATGATTCGCACGTCTTCATCGTCCGCAGGGAGGCGGCGGAGGCGGCGCTCGACTTCTGGCTGCCGCTCTATTACGCGGCGGACGAATGGGAAAAGGTCGGGCACGCCGCCGGGTGCGCGGTCTACGTCTTCTTCGACGGCAACACGGAGACATACAATATCCGCGCCGGATTCGACACGGCGGCGATAGAGCGCGCGGCGGCGCACGGATTCGATATCGCGCTGTCGATGCGCGCGTTCCCGTTCAGGGAAACGGGGTATATCGACAAGATCGCCGGGATCGTTGAAAAATACGGCGTCCGCTTTATAAATATAAAGGCGGACGCGATGTCGGAAAAAATAGATGAAGACGAACGCGAGGACGAGAACGCGGACATGCTCGCGGGTCTGCTTTCGGGCGGGGCGACGCTCGTTCTGACCGAGAACGCGGACCAGCTCTCAAATTCGCGGCCGTTTGGCTTTGAGAAAATATTCGACGCGGCGCGCGGGCGCGTTATGCGCTCGTTTGAGACGTATTCGGACGACGGGGACGACCTTGCGCGCGAATACAAAAATTCGGTCACGGACCGCAACATTCGCTTTATAACCGTCACCGTGCTGCGCGGCGCGGGGAAGACGGCGGCGGAGCTCTCGTCGCTGACGGCGGACGCCGTAGGGACGGCGGCGGGACGCCTCGCCGCGCTCGGATATGATGTCGGCGGCGAACCCGTCTCGCTCGAGGGGTACGGGCGGCCCGTGTACGTCGCCGCGCTCGCGGCGGTGTTCACATTGGCGGCGCTCGGCCTCGCGGCGGAGCTCTTGCACCCGTGCGGGGCGCGGCTGCTCGTCGCGACGGCTGCCGCCGCCGCTGCCTCTGCCTGCGCGACGTTTTTCATGCCGCGCGCGCTGCTCGCGCTGTATCCGACGGCGCTGGCGGTCGCGGTCCCGTCTCTGGCGGCGGCAGTCTCGCTCACCTCGGCGCGGAGGCTCGCCGGCAAAGGGTGGGGTTCTATCCTCGCGGCGACGGTCGGGGGCATGCTCGCCGTTTCGCTGCTCGGCGGCGCCGTCATGGCGGCGCTGACGTCCGGGCTCTCGTATTATATCAACAACGACATTTTCCGAGGCATCAAGCTATCGTTGACGCTGCCGATATTGTTTTCGGCAGTCGTATATTATATCGTTTTCGAGCGTGATAAACGCGATGAAGGTACGCGGGAGCTTGCGCACCGCGCGCTGACGGCGAACGTGCGCGTCTGGTGGTGCATCGCCGCGCTGGCGGCGGCGGGGGTGCTGCTCTATTATCTGCGCCGCAGCGGGAACGTCACCTCTATCCCGGCGGCGGAGGCGGCGCTGCGCGGCTTTCTGTCGGACGCGCTGCCCGCGCGGCCGAGGACGAAGGAATATTTGTTTGCGTACCCGTGCGCCGTGCTGTTCGCGCGCCACGCGGGGCGCGGGCGCGCGCTGCCGTTCGCGGCGGCGGTCGGGGCGGCGCTCTTGCCCGTGTCGGTGATGAACACGTTCTGCCACGTCTTCACGGACGTCACGGTCATGCTTATGCGCACGGCGGCGGGGCTCGTCTTCGGGCTCGCGACAGGTGCTGTCGTGCTCGCGCTCGACGAAGTAATTTGCAAACTGTGGAAAAGCTGACTGTCGCCGGGTATATCGGGTATGGGAACAGCGGGGACGAGGTCCTCCTCTCGCTCGTGCTCGGCAGGATAAGGGACGAGGTGCCGGGGGCAGAGGTCACGGTCCTCTCGGCGCGCCCGAGGGAGACGGCGCGCCGCCACGGCGTCCGCGCGATCCTGCGGTATGACGCGGCATCGATACTGCGGGAGCTGTCGCGCTCGTCCGCGCTCATATTCTGCGGCGGCAGCCTGATCCAGGACGTGACGAGCGGCCGCTCCCTCGCCTATTATCTCGCGCTCCTCCGCGCGGCGGAGCGCATGAACGTGAAGACGATGCTGTTCGCGAACGGGATCGGCCCGCTGACCGCGCGCGGCGGCAGGGCGGCGGCGGACGTGCTCGACGGCGTCGACGTCATCACCTTGCGTGATGAGGCGTCAGCGCGCACGCTCTCGAACCTCGGCGTGCGCCGCCCGAAGATCGCCGTCACGGCGGACACGGCGTTTCTGCTCTCGGGCGGGGCGTCGGCGTCGCATGGCGGCGGAAAATACGCCGTCATTTCATACAGGCCGTGGGGAGGTCGGACGCGGCAGCTGACGGATCAGTGCTGCGCGCTCGCCGCGCACCTGCGGGAGGCGCACGGGATCGAGCCGGTCATGCTGCCGATGCAGGCGCGGGAGGACATGGCGATCTGCCGCGCGGTCGCCGCGCGGGAGCACGCCGCGATAGCGGACGCGAGCGCCGAGCTGTTCGCGGGCGCGGAGCTGACGGTCGGAATGAGGCTGCACACGCTCATCTATTCGGCGGCGGCGGGGACGCCGGCGGTCGGCATCGCGTATGACCGCAAGGTGTCGGGGCTGTGCCGCGCGCTCGGCGCGTCATTCGTCGGGGCGGAAGATGACACGAGATCGCTCCTGCGCGCCGTTGACGCGGCCGTTTATGAGCGGGACGAGCTCTCATATCGCGCCCGGAAAACGGCGCGCGATATGGCGGCGCGCGCCGAGGGGACCGTTTTTTACCTCCGGGAGCTGCTTTCGCGGTAAAAAATATTTCAAAATCGAAAGAAAAAAGCTGAAAAGGGCTTGCAAAACGGGAAAAAATATGGTAGAATAAGGTGTACGTATGAAAGAGAGTGAATGAAGAGTGGGGCGACCCGCTCTTTGTTTTTGAAATTTCCCGGGAGGGGCAAGATGGCAGCGCCGAAGAAAAATATAGCCGAAAAGGTCGCGGAGCTGATCGCGCCGACCGTCACCGGGCTCGGGTACGAGCTCTGGGACGTCGTCTACGAAAAAGAGGGCCCGCAGTATTACCTCCGCGTCACGATAGACAAATTCGAGGGCATAACGATAGATGACTGCGAGCGCGTCCACCGCGCGATAGACCCGCTGCTCGATCTGGCCGACCCCATCGAGAACGCGTACAACCTCGAGGTGTCGTCCCCCGGCATCGAGCGGGAGCTGCGCCTGCCGAGGCATATCCGTGAATTCACCGGGACCGGGGAGCGCGTCGAGCTCCGATTCTTCGCGCCGCAGGACGGGAAAAAATCGCTCACCGGGACGATCGAGGCGTATGATGAGGAAAACGACGTCATAACGCTTTTGTCAGGCGGCGAAAAATACGATATCCCGCGCGGAAAATGCGCGCTCATCAGAACGGTCTACGACTTCGGAGACTGACTGAACTATACGAAAGGCAGAAAAGAAAATGAACAGTGAGCTTTTTTCGGCGCTCGAGGCGCTTGAAAAGGAAAAGGGTATACCGAAGGAATATATGCTCGAGCGCATCGAGGCGGCGCTTTTGTCCGCGTTTAAGCGCGAGACGGGCGGGGAGAACTGCCGCATCGCGATAAGCGAGGACAAGCGGGAGATAAAGATGTACCGCCAGCTCGAGATCGTCGAGGAAGTCGAGGACCCGGAGACGCAGATATCGCTCGAGGACGCGAAAAAGATCTCGAAAAAGAGCGCGCTCGGCGGCGTATGCGAGGTCGAAATGAAGCCGAAGAACTTCCGCCGCCTCTCCGCGCAGGCGGCAAAGCAGGTCATAATCCAGGGTATCCGCGAGGAGGAGCGCAAGCAGGTCCGCTCCGAATACGACACGCGCCGCGAGGAGATCGTCACGGCGCAGGTCACAAAGGTCGACCCGGACGGCTCCGTCGTCGTCGACACGGGGACGAGCGAGGTCGTCCTCGTCCGCGAGGAGCAGATCCCGGGCGAAAAATTCGCGGTCGGCGACCGCATCAAGGTGTATATATCCGAGGTCAAGAGCGAGACGCGCGGCCCGATCGTGATCCTCTCGCGCACTCACCCGAACTTCGTCAAGCGCCTCTTTGAGCTTGAAATTCCCGAGATCGCGGACGGCGTCGTCCTCATCAAAAACATCTGCCGCGAGGCGGGCTCGAGGACGAAGATATCCGTCTATTCTCGGGACGACGACGTGGACGCCGTCGGCTCATGCGTCGGCAACCGGGGCGTGCGGATCGGGAATATACTCGACGAGCTCTCCGGGGAGAAGATAGACATCGTCCGCTACAGCGACGACCCCGCCGAATATATCGCGGCGGCGCTCGCGCCCGCGAACATCAATTCGGTCGAGATAGAGGGCGAGCGCACGGCGAAAGTGTTCGTCGACGCGGACCAGCTCTCGCTCGCGATAGGCAAGGAGGGGCAGAACGCCCGCCTCGCCGCGCGCCTGACCGGGTTCAAGATAGACATAAAGAGCGACAACTAAAAGGCGGTGGCAGACCTTTGAGCGGTACTCCTGCAAAGAAAAAGATACCCGAGAGGCGTTGCGTCGTCTGCGGTGAGCGGCGGGAAAAGCCGATGCTCGTCCGCATCGTCCGCGCGCCGGACGGGACCGTCTCCGTCGACGAAACGGGGAAGCGCTCCGGGCGCGGCGCGTATCTCTGCCGCTCGGAGGAATGTATAACCAAGGCGCTCCGCCGAGGGCAGCTCTCGCGCAGCCTCGGCGTCCCGATACCGGAGGACGTGCTCGAGCGCCTCGAGCGCGAGATAGGCGGCGGGGAATGAACGGGGCGGTCCGGTACATCATGCTCGCGAAAAAGGCGGGAAAGCTCGCCGTCGGCACGCCGGCGGCGATAGATGCGGTCCGCCGCGCGCGCGGCGGCGCCGTATACGTTGCGGCGGACGCGTCGGCGGCGACGGTCAAGCGCATCTCGGACAAGTGCGCGTTTTACGGAGCGGAGCTCCGCCGTCTCGACATTGACGGGGCGGCGCTCGCGCACGCAATAGGGAAAACGGGCGTCGTCGCGGCCGTTTATATAACGGACGCGGGGCTTTCGGACGCGGCGGAGAGATCGTTCTCCGCCGGCGAATAACACAAAAGAGGGATCATACGGAGGAAACATATGGCACAGCAAGCCACGACTTACAGGATAAACCGTCTGGCGAAGGACTTTAATCTCAAGAGCAAATATATCGTCGATATGCTCGCCGAGCTCGGGCTCGAGGGCAGGACGCATATGGCGATCCTTGAACCGGCGGAATTCAACCTGTTCATCGAAGCGGTCACGGCGGAGAACCAGATATCGAATCTCGACGAATACGTGCGGGGCGAGGCCAAAATCCCGAGGAAGACCCCGAAGAAAGCGCCCGCAGCGGAAGAGCCGAAGCCCGAGCCCAAACCGGAACCTAAGCCCGAGCCGAAACCGGAACCCAAACCGGAGCCGAAACCCGAGCCGAAGCCGGAACCCGAGCCGAAGCCGGAACCCAAACCGGAACCCAAGCCCGAGCCGAAACCTGAGCCGAAGCCGGAACCCAAACCCGAGCCGAAACCGGAACCCAAGCCGGAGCCGAAGCCCGAGCCAAAACCCGAGCCGAAGCCGGAACCGACGCCGACGCGCGGCACGCCGGTGCTGCCGAACAGAAACGGCGGCAGAGGCACGCCCGTGCTCCCCGGCAAAAAGCCGCAGCAGCAGCCACAGCCGCAGGGCAAGGGACAGCAGCAGGCAAAGGGCCAGCAGCCCGCAAAAGGACAGCAGACAAAGGGACAGCAGCCCCCGCAGCCGGAAAAGGCGCGCAAGGACGCGCCGAAGACCGCGCCCGTGGAGGGCACGGCGATAGGCCGCGGCCGCGTCGAGGCGCCGAAGAAGAACCGCGGACCGTGGACGCCTGCGGAGGGCGCCGTCACCGGCGGGAAAAAGCAGAAAAAAGAGGCTCAGGGAGAGGCGCGCCAGCGCACGGGCGCGACCCGCATCGTCGACACGCGCTCAAGCTCCGTCGACCTCTCGAAATATGACGAAAAGCTCCAGAGCTACGTCTCCGACCGCGACGACAACCTCGTCACGAAGCAGAAACTCAAGAAGCAGAATACAAAGAGCGTCAGCAGCAAGGACCGCGACAAGGAGCGCCGCGCGATGGATAAGCTCCGCCGCGAGGAGATAGAGCGCGCGCGCCGCCAGCAGCTCACGATCGAGATCCCGGACGAGATAACGGTCGGCGAGCTTGCGAACAGACTGAAGATCACGTCCTCCGAGGTCATAAAGAAGCTGATGATGAACGGCGTCATGGCGACGGTCAACGAGACGATCGATTTTGACACCGCGTACATCATCACGGAGGAGCTCGGCGCAAAGGCGGTCCGCGAGGTCGTCGTGACGATAGAGGACCAGCTCTTCAAGTCCGAGGAGGACAGCGAGGAGGACCTCGTCGAGCGGGCGCCCGTCGTCTGCGTCATGGGTCACGTCGACCACGGCAAGACGTCGCTGCTCGACGCGATACGCCACACGCACGTCACCGCGGGCGAGGCAGGCGGCATCACGCAGCATATCGGCGCATACAGGGTCGAGATAAACGGGAAGAAGATCACGTTCCTCGACACGCCCGGCCACGAGGCATTCACCGCGATGCGACTGCGCGGCGCGATGGCGACGGATATCGCCGTCATCGTCGTTGCGGCGGACGACGGCATAATGCCG
>CANROT010000077.1 GCA_947632285.1 uncultured Clostridia bacterium | reverse complement strand
ATATCATCAGCGATCCGATCAGCTCCATGCCGACGACGACCGTGACCGAGATGAGCGCCGCGGTCATGAGCTTGTAAACCCAGACGTTGACGCCTGCGGCGCGGGAAAACGTCTCGTCAAACGTGACCGAAAAAATCTTCGTATAAAACAGCAAAAATACGGCAACAACGGCGACCGCAAGCGCGACCGAGAGCCAGAGGTCCCTGTCCGTCACCGTCAGTATCGACGCCGAGCCGAACAGGCTCGAGCACATGTCCGCGGTATACCCGGTCGTAAAGCTGAATATCAAGACGCCCGCCGTCATCATTCCCGTCGAGACGACGGCGACGGCGGCGTCCCCGCCCATGACGCCGCGCTCCGACAGATAGAGCAGCAAAAGCGACGTCGCCATGACTATTGGGATCGAAACCTCCGTCTCAAATCCGACCGCGCCGCACAGCGTCGCTATCGCGAGCGCGCCGAATCCGGCGTGCGCGAGCCCGTCCCCTATCATCGACATGCGGCGCAGCACCATCGTCACCCCGAGCACCGAGGACGACATCGAGACGACGACGCCGACGATGAGCGCGCGGAGCAGTATTTTTGCAAGCACCGGATCTCCGAGCATTTCAATGACCGTCATCTTCAGCACTCTCTCCCTTCCCGGCGGCCGTGAGATATTCCTCCCTCGTGCCGTAAAACACCGGCGTCGTCTTCATTCGCAGCACGTGCTCCGCCTCCGCGGCAAGCGCGTGCATATCGTGGGACACCATTATTATCGTCACGCCGTCGTGCCGGTGCAGCTCGCCCACCGTTTCATACAGCTCCGCCGTCGCCTCCGGGTCAAGCCCGGAGGCGGGTTCGTCAAGGAGCAGGAGCGTCTTCGTCGCGGTCAGCGCGCGCGCCAGAAGGACGCGCTGCTGCTGCCCTCCGGAGAGCTCGCGGTAGCTTTTTTTCCCGATACCGTGTATGCCGAGCCGCATCATCGCCTCATGCGCGCGCTCCTTGTCCTCGCGCGTGTAAAACGGGCGGAACCCGCCGGACACGCAGCCGGAGAGCACGACCTCCCGCACGGACGCGGGAAAATCGCGCTGTATCTCCGTCTTCTGCGGCAGATACCCGATCCCGCCGCGGCGAAGGCCGTCCCCGTATTCGATCCTCCCGGCAGCGGGAGGTATCAGACCCAAAAGCCCCTTTACGAGCGTCGACTTTCCGGAGCCGTTCTCCCCGATTATAAATAAATAGTCGCCGCGCTCGACCGTCAGGTCGACGCCGCGCACCGCGACGCCGTCCTCATATCCGAGGGCGAGCCCCTCGCATTTAATAAGTGCCACTACGAAAGCGCCTCCGAAAGATTTTTCACGTTTTGCTCCATTATTTCATAAAAGGTCACGCCTCGGTCAAAGTCCTCGCGCGACACGTTATGGCAGGAATGGAGCAAAAGCTCCGAGCAGCCGGCCGCCTGCGAGAACAGGTGCGCCGTTTTCCTGTCCGAGAACTCTATATAGAACACGTACCGTATATCCTCATTCTCTATCAGCCGCAGCATCTCGCCGACAACGCGCAGAGACGGCTCAACGCCGACGGCGCAGCCGTCGAGCGCGGCCGCATATTTTATGCCGTAATGCTCAAAGCACCCCTCGAACGGGAACCTGTCGGCAACAACGACCGTCTTCCCGCCCGCGCTCGCCGCGAGGGAGGAAAGCTCATCTCCGACCGAGCGCAGCTTTGCCGCGTATTCGTCCGCATTTTCCCGATATATCTCTTCCCCGTCCGGGTCGAGAGAGATAAGCGCCTCACAGATCCGGTACAGTATTGCCACAGCATTATCCGGCGTCGTCCACATGTGTTCGTCCGCGTGACCGTGTTCGTCCTCGTGCGCATCTGTCACGGCGTCCGCCATCGAGAGCATCAAAACTCCCGAACCGGACACCGCCTCGGCAAGAGGCTCCGCCCAGCCGTCCGCGTCGCCTCCCGTGTATATGAAAAGATCAGCGCCCGCGACCTCCGCCGCGTCCGCGGCGGAGGGCTCGTATGTGTGGCTCTCGGAGCCGGGCGAGATCATCATCGAAAGCGACACGCGCTCCCCGGCTATGGCGCGCACAAAGTCATACTGCGGGAATATAGTCGTCACGACGCGCAGCCTGCCGTCGTCCAAATGATTCCCCTCCGCGCACGACGCAAATGACAAAAGAACGCACAAAACCACGAACGCCGCCGCAAGCCTTTTCAATTCTGCGCCTCCCGCGATTTTCGCTCGCACTCAGCGCAGACGCCGTATATCGTCGTGTGTACCGCGTCAACGCGGAAACCGTGCTCCGCCTCGATGTGGCGGACCATCTCATCGATGACGCTGCATTCGGTGTGGAAAAGCCGCCCGCACGAAAGGCACCGCAGGTGAAAGTGAGACTCGCACTCCCCGTCCCCCACATACTGATATATAGCGCCGCCGCCCTCTCCGGAAACGTATTTTTTGACCGTTCCCTCGTCCACAAAGTGGGAAAGCGCGCGGTAAACCGTCGCCTCCCCCATCGAAAGCCCTCCGCCCGAGATTATCTCGCGCACCGAAAAGCAGCGGTCCGGGTTCGCCCTCAGATAGTCAAGCAGCTCCGAGCGCTGCCGCGTCGAATATTTCATATTTTTGCCCCGCAAAAGAGTAGTTATCGCAATCGTTTTATATATTACCACCTTGCCGTCCGTTTTTCAATATGAAAATGAAAATTATTTTCATTTTTCTCGTTGACTTTGACCGCCGCCGGTGCTATACTTTCCTGTGGAAAGGAATGGTAAACAGCGTCATGAAACCGATGAAGGATTACAGCTTTATCCGCGGCGTCTGCCACAATTCGCGCGCGGGGACCGAAGAATACCTCCGCGAGATAGGATACGCGCGCTCGATAGGCGTCAACTCGTTCCGCACATGGCTCTCGTACAAGAGCTGGCAGCGCGACCGGGACGGCTTTATCGGCAATATCCGCGCCTTCATACGCACCGCTTACGAAAACGGCATCACCGTCATGCCGATCATCTATAACGGCAACGGGCTCGACCCGCAGACGCTGACGGACGAGTGGCAGCGCTCGGTCGGCGACGTCTACGTCCGCGACCTTGTGACCTCGCTCCGCGACGAGCCGGGCATCATCATGTGGGACGTCATGAACGAGCCCTCCTGCAACGACTATATGATGAAATGCTCTCCCGACGAGCGCGCCGCGCGCTGGGAGCAGATGGACGGATTTCTCCGCCACGCCTGCGCCCTTGTCAAGTCCATAGACCCGGACGGCACGGTCACGATAGGCCACACGTTCGCGCGCGACCTTATCCCGAGCGCCGAATACGTCGACGTCATCTCCGTCCATGACTACCTTGAGAGCGAGGCGCGCATAAACAAAACTTACGAGGACGCGCTCGCCGTCGCCGAAAAGTATAATAAACCGCTCATCAACAGCGAGCTGTCCTGCATCGGGCGCGCGAACACCTATGAGCAGTCGATAAAGGCGGCCCGCGATCATCACGTCGGGTTCTACGTGTTCGAGCTGATGATCCGCGGCTACTGGGGCGATATACACGGGATATTCTACCCGGACGGGACCGTGCGCGACCCCTCGACCGTCACGGCGATGATGGGGATATACAGGAACTATTCGCCGTCGCGCGTAAAGCCGAACCCGAACAAGGAGGGAAAGGCGACGGAGGCGCTCGCGCGCCTGTCGCGCGCGATGAACGACTCGGCGGAGGTGTTCCGCCACAAAAAATCGTCCTCGGACGAGATACTCGAGGCGGCGGAATGGATCGTGAACCTGCTCGAGGGCGCCGAAATGGTCCCGATGTACGATCCGCCGCGCGTCCGCCTGCTGCGCTACCGCGAGACTCCGGAGGACGCGCGCGACCTTGACGAGATCAAGGACTTCGCCTACTCCCTCGCCGAAACGCTGAAGCGCTGCTGCCGCATTATCTGAGCCGCAAACAAAAAAGGAGAGCGTAAACATCGCTCTCCCCTTTTTGTTTTTTATTTTAAGAACGTGAAGCTGCGGACTATCGGCGGCTCGACGGCCTTTCCGCTGCAAACCTGGCAGAAGCAGATGATCCTGACAACGAGCAGGATCACGATGCAGACGCTGCCTGCGAGCGGGACGAGAAGCGTCCAGAAGAGGACCGCCGTCGCGACCGCGAGGACCGTTTCAAGCAGGACGATCTTCATTCCCTGGCGCGCGTGGAACTTCGCGAACTCCGAATCCTTCCCGGCGAGAAGCGCGATGACGATGCCGACCGCGCCGAGCGCATAGACGAGCAATGCGGGCAGCTTATTAGCCGACACGTCCTCCGCGGTGAACTGCGAGGTGTGGTCATACGGATTCGGAATGCTTGCGTACTGCGGGCGCTGCTGGTACTGCTGCTGATACTGCTGGTACTGCGGCTGAGAATACTGCTGCTGCGGCTGCTGATACTGTTGCTGCTGCGGACGCTGTTGCTGCGGCTGCTGTGCGCCGACATTTGCGCCGCAGTTCGGGCAGAATGTGACGTTGTCATCTACAGCGTTATGGCAATTGGGGCAGACTTTCATTTCTATCTCCTTAGAATAATGTAAGATGTTTTGGGTTTTCCCATTGCGATTATTTTACCACACAATTCACATTTTGTAAAGCGAGAAACGAAGTTTTATGCCGCTTATTATTCAAATTTTACCTTTTTTCGAAAAATGAGCGCGCCTCCGCATAAGCCATCATTCTGTGCCTGTTGACAAAATATACTGCCAGCGCCGCGAGGACGCCGAAGCCGACGGACGTCGGCGCGTCAACGAACGCCGCGTATGCGGCGGTCAGCGCCGCCGCCAGAAACACGTGCGCCGCGATGTCCGCGATGTGGTCGTGCAGCCACTTTCGCTTGAAATAGCGCATGCGGTCACTTACCGAAAACGGTGACGCGCTCCCTGCCTCGGTGTCCTGCGCATTTTCGGCAACTGTAGTAGCATCGTTAGGCGCTTGCCTTTTACCCGCTATTATCTCGTCGATGCTGACCGAAAAAATCTTCGAAAGCGCCTCGAGCGATTCAAGATCGGGCATATACGTGCCGCACTCCCAGCGCGACACCGTCTTGCCCGTCACGCCTATGCGCTCGCCGAGCGCCTCCTGCGTCAGCCCGAGCGCGTGCCGCTGCTCGGAAAGAAACCTGCCCATTCCGTATCTGTCCATTCTCATACCTCCGCCGCTTTATGATAAAATCATACCACAGCCGCGCCCGGGAGTCCACCCCGCAAACAGCGAATTTATTAAAACTGCAAAAAATTCCGGGAAGACCGCTCTCCTGTGCCGCCTTCCCGGGAAACTTTTTACTTTTTCGCGTCGCTCTCGCGGATCTCGACGTGGCGGATCTTGCCGCTGAACGTGCGCGGTATCTTGTCGACATACTTGATGATCCTCGGCGCCTTGTAGTCCGCGGTGCGCCTCCGGACGAACTCGCGCAGCTCGTTCGTCATTGCGAGGTCGCCGCGATATCCGTCACGCAGAACGACCGTCGCCTTGACGGCAAATCCGCGCTTCTCGTCCGGTATGCCGGTGACCGCACATTCCATGACGGCGGGGTGCTCGATCAGCACGCTCTCTATCTCGAACGGGCTGATCCTGTATCCCGACGACTTGATGACGTCGTCGACGCGCCCGATGAACCAGAGATACCCGTCCCGGTCCCTCCGCGCGATGTCGCCCGTGCGGTAGAGGTCGCCGTCCCACACCGTGTCTCCGAGGTCGAGCCCCGGGCACGAGCGGACGCAGAGTCCGCTGTCATACCTGCCCTCCGCAGGCAGCACGATCTCGCCCGGCTCGTCGTCCTCGCACTCGACGCCGAATTCGTCAACGACGATTGGGTGGTAGAGCGACGACGGACGCCCCATCGAGCCCACGCGCACGGGCACGCCGACAAAGTCTGCGACGAGCAGCGTCGACTCGGTCTGCCCGTAGCCGCTGTGTATCTGTAACCCCGTCTTGCGGAGGAACGTCTCGACGATCTCGGGATTTATCGCCTCCCCAGCCGTCGTCGCGTACTCCACATGGCCGAATCCGCGGTCGAGCAGGTCGTTTTTGACGAAAAATCTGTATATCGTCGGCGGCGCGCAAAATGTCGTGACGCCGCAGCGTTCGATAACGTCAAGCATGCGGACGGCGGAAAACGCGTCAAAATCATACGCGAACACGGCGCTGCCGCAGAACCACTGGCCGTATATCTTCCCCCATGACGACTTGGCCCACCCCGTGTCGGCGACGGACAGATGGAGCCCGTTGTCGCGCACGTTGTGCCACAAAAGCGCCGTCTGTATGTGCCCTATCGGATATGTCTCGTCGTGAATGACGATCTTCGGCCGCCCCGTCGTCCCCGAGGTGAAATAGAGCAGTATCGGGTCGCTGTTCTCATTCTTTATTCTCGGGAACGTGTCGGGATATTCCGATATCAGCGCGTCGAGGCGTTCAAATCCCGGGACGGCGTTTCCGACCGTATAAAGCCCCGTGACGCCCGCCGCCTCAGACGCCGCGCGTATCTTTTTGCATAGCCCGTCCTCACCGAGGCACACGACCGCCTTCGCCTCCGTTTTTTTCATTCTGTATACGAGGTCGTCGTGATTGAGCATATACGTCGCCGGCATAGCGACAGCCCCGAGCTTGTGCAGCGCCGCTAAGATGTACCAGTATGAATAGTGCCGCTTGAGTATCAGCATGACGCGGTCGCCGAATCCGATGCCGCGCGCGGCAAAAAAATTCGCGGTCTGTGACGAAAGGCGCGAAATATCGGAGAACGTCAGCGTCCTCTCGTGCTGTTCCGTCACCGGATACAGCGCCGCGCTCTCGTCCTGGACCCAGACGAGCGCGCGCTTGTCCGGCTCCTCCGCCGCTATCCTGTCAACGACGTCGAACGCGAAGTTAAACCCGTCCGGGACGTGCAGCGTCATGTTCCCGCGACTGTCAACGTCGCAGAACTCGGTATATAAAGGTGTCATCGGTCGCCTCCCTCCTCATAAACTCCGATCCGGCGGAAACGCGCATACCGCGCCGCGAGCAGCTTTTCCGTCGGCAGCTTTGACAGCGCGCGCAGCTCGCGCGCGACCGTCTTTTGCAGTTCCCCGCACAAGAGATCAAAATCCCCGCCGTGCTCGGACACGACGCCCTCCGCGATGCCGAGCTTTACCATATCCTCGGCGGTGATGTGCAGGCATTCCGCCGCGTCGTGCGCGCGCCCGGCGTCCCGCCAGAGAATGCTCGCGCAGCCGTCCGGCGAGATGACCGAATAAACGGCGTTTTCAAGCATATACACGCGGTCCGCGGCGGCGAGCGCGAGCGCGCCGCCGCTGCCGCCCTCGCCGATGATGACGGACACTATCGGCGTCTTCAGTCCCATCATTTCAAACAGGTTTTCGGCAATTGCCTGTCCCTGTCCGCGCTCCTCGCCGTCCGCCCCGCAGAACGCACCCATCGTGTCGACGAGACAAACGACGGGGCGGCGGAACTTCTCCGCCTGCTTCATCAGCCGGAGCGCCTTTCGATATCCCTCCGGCATCGGGCAGCCGAAGTGCTTTTTCATTCTCGCTTCTATGTCCTCGCCCCTGTCGACGGCGATATACGTCACGGCGATACCGTCTATATATCCTATCCCGGACACTATCGCCGGGTCCTCCGCGAACCTGCGGTCGCCGCACAGCTCGACACAGTCGGAAAACAGCGCGCGGACGTATTTTTCGCCGTTCGGGCGCGCCGGTGAGCGGACGGTCTTCAATCTTTCATACGGTGTAAGCGTCGACATTCAGTCACCACCTCCCACGTGCAGGCGGAGTATGCGCCCGAGCGTGTCGCGCAGGTCGGACCTGACGACGACAGCGTCCACAAATCCGTGGTCGAGCAAAAACTCCGACGTCTGAAAATCGTCCGGCAGCGCCGTCCCCGTCGTCTGCTCGACGACGCGGCGGCCCGCAAAGCCGACGAGCGCGTGCGGCTCGGCGAGCGTTATGTCGCCCTCCATCGCTATGGACGCCGTCATGCCGCCCGTCGTCGGATCGGTCAGGAGCGCAACGTACAAGAGGCCCGCGTCGCTGTGGCGGCGCACCGCACCGCTGCACTTCGCCATCTGCATGAGCGAGACGGCGCCCTCCTGCATTCTCGCGCCGCCCGAGCAGGTGACGCCGAACACCGGCAGGCGCATCTCTTCCGCGTATTCAAAAAGTCTCGTTATTTTCTCCCCGACAGCCGACCCCATGCTCGCCATCACGAACCGGGAATCCATCGCGAACACCGCGCACGGTATGCCGAGGACGCGCATCACGCCCGTGACGACGGCCGAGCGCTCGCCCGTCTGTTTTTTTGCCTTTTCGAGCTTTTCCCCGTACCCCGGGAAGTCGAGGAAATCGACTGACGTTATCCCCCTGTCAAGCTCGTAAAAGCTGCCGCTGTCCGCGATCATTCTGATCCTGTCGCGCGCGGGCACGCGGACGTACCTGCCGCAGTCCGGGCAGATATATCCCGTCTTCAAAAGCTCCGAGCGCTTGTGCACGCTTTTGCAGCCGGAGCATACAACGTCGAATTCCTCATCGGTGAAGGGCGCCCCCTCCGGAATTCGGCGCTTTTTCCTGTTCAGCATATTTTTCTCCCAAATATATCAAAGGGCAGGGAAAAATCATTCCTTCTCGTCCGGCAGGACGGCGAAGGAAAACGACGCCGAGACGCAGGTCTCGCCGTTCACGCTCCCCTTGCCGCTCGCCCAATAAAACGGCCCCTTGCTCTTTTCTATGACGCACTCCGTCTCAAACGTGTCGCCCGGCCTCACGGGCCGCCTGAATTTCACTTTGTCAAGCCCGGTGAAAAGCGTCTTCACCCTTCCACGGACGTCGCCCGCCAGAAGTACGCACGCGGACTGCGCCATGATCTCGCAGAGGATCACGCCCGGCACGATCGGCTCCCCCGGGAAATGCCCGTCGAGGAAGAACTCGTCTCCCCGGATCAGCTTTTTCCCGTGCGCCGCGCCGTCCTTCACCTCGGCCTCGTCGAGCAGCATCATCGAACCCCTGTGGGGCAAAAGCTCCATGAGCTCTTCCCTGTTCATTCCGTCACCTTTTTCAGCACGATGCAGGCGTTGTGCCCGCCGAATCCGAGCGAGGTCGAGACTGCCGTGTCTATCGGCGCCGATACCGCGCGGACGGGCGTGTAGTCGAGGTCGAGCTCCGGGTCGGGAGAGTCAAGATTGACGGTCGGCGGAACGATATCCTCCGTCAGCGCGAGCACGCACGCGAGCGCCTCCGCCGCGCCCGCCGCGCCGAGCATGTGTCCCGTCATGGACTTGGTCGAGCTGATGTGCAGCTTATACGCGTCCTCCCCGAAATACGACTTGAACGCGAGCGTTTCGACCTTGTCGTTCATCTTTGTGCCCGTGCCGTGCGCGTTCACGTATGTGCGCGCGGGGTCGAATTCCACGCCCTCCATCGCCTCTCTTATCGCACGTATCGTCTGTTTCGCCTCGGGGTCCGGGGCCGTGACGTGGTGCGCGTCGCACGTCGCGCCGTAGCCGCAGACCTCGGCGTATATCTTCGCTCCGCGCGCCTTTGCGTGCTCATATTCCTCGAGCACGAGCATCGCCGCGCCCTCTCCGAGCACGAACCCGCCGCGGCGCGAGTCAAACGGCAGAGACGCCGCCATCGGGTCCTCCGCCTGCGAGAGCGCCATGCAGTTTATAAATCCGGATATTGCGAGCCTGTTTACCGCCGCCTCGGTGCCGCCGCAGATGAACGCGTCCGCGTACCCGTCCTTTATCGCGCGGTACGCCTCGCCTATCGCGGTCGTCCCCGTGGCGCAAGCCGTGGCAAAGCAGGTCGCGGGGCCGTGCGCGCCGA
>CANROT010000076.1 GCA_947632285.1 uncultured Clostridia bacterium | reverse complement strand
TTCTCCCATTTTAATTATCCTTTCAAGAGTCCTTCATCAGTTTTACAAGCGAGCTCGTGCCGAGCCTGTCTGCGCCGAGCGAGATGAACATTTCCGCGTCTTCAAACGACCTGATCCCGCCCGCCGCTTTTATCTTAACGTGCGGCGCACAGTGCTCGCGCATAAGTCCTACATCGTGAGCGGTCGCGCCGCCTCCGCCGAATCCGGTCGACGTCTTGATATAGTCTGCGCCCGATTCCGAGACAACGCGGCAAAGCATGATCTTTTCCTCGTCCGTCAGCCGGCAGCACTCGATTATCACCTTCAATATCTTCTCTCCGCACGCCTTTTTTACCTCTTTTATCTCGTCGAGAACGAGGTCATAGAGCCCGTCCTTTACCCAGCCAAGGTTAACGACCATATCGACCTCGTGGGCGCCGTTTTTCACGGCATCGTCTGCCATATATACCTTTGCCGCCGTCGTGTCATATCCGTTCGGAAAGCCGATGACGGTGCAGATCGGTATCCTTCCGCCCGCGTATTCCGCGGCGCGCGCAACGTATGACGCGGGTATGCATACGGACGCCGTGCCGTATTTTATCCCGTCGTCGACGATCGAGCGTATCTCTTCCCACCCCGCCGTCACCGACAGGAGCGTGTGGTCGACGTGGGACAGTATTTCGGTTTTTTCCATTATATTTCTCCTAAAGCAAAGGACGCCGCCTTTATTGCGACGTCCGTATACGCATATTCCGCTTACGCCTCTGTGTAAACGCTTACGAGCTTCTTGCCCGTGCCGGTGCGCTCGAACTTTACCTTGCCCTCAACGAGCGCAAAGAGCGTGTCGTCGCTGCCCTTGCCGACGTTTTCACCTGGGTGGATCTTCGTTCCTCTCTGGCGAACGAGGATATTTCCGGCCAAAACGTGCTGACCGTCGGCGCGCTTTACGCCAAGGCGCTTAGATTCGCTGTCGCGGCCGTTCTTAGTGGAGCCGACGCCCTTTTTATGTGCGAAATACTGTAAGCTGAGCTTTAACATTTCGGTATTCTCCTTTCACATCTCCGCGCGGTGTTCAGTCCGCGTCGGGTTCGCGTTCTTCTACCTCGACCTCGAGGTAATCGTAATACTCTTCCGTCAGGTCCATGAGCTGATAGTAGTATGCCTTGATGAGACCGGACAGCGCGTACTGCCGCCGCTCGTCAGACTCGTATTCGGGGAGCGCAGCCTTGACGACGAGGCGGATATCCGCCGTCTTATCGTCGATGGTGTAATCCGCGATGGAGTCATACGATATCTCAACGGCGTTGATGATGAGCATCGTCATCGCCGAGAGCGCCGCGCAGAGCACATCGTCTCCCGATTCGCCGTAGCCCGTGTGACCGACTTCCTCAAAGCCGTAATAATAACCGCCCTGAGTGTAGAATGTGATCTTAGTCACAACTTAACCGTTGATCGCCGCGATCTGAACCTTCGTATAGGGCTGACGGTGACCGATCTTCTTCTTCTCGTTCTTCTTTGCCTTGTAGCGGAGAACGTGGATCTTCTTGCCCTTGACGTTGCCGAGGACGTCCGCCGTGACGGTCGCACCCTTAACGTAAGGAGCGCCGAACTTGACGCCGTCGTTGCCGGAAACCGCAAGCACGTGATCGAAGGTATACTTATCACCCTCGTTTGCTCCGAGAAGCTCGACGTAAATGATCTCGCCCTCGCTTACCTTGTACTGCTTTCCGCCCGTTTCGATTACTGCGTACACGAAAAGCACCTCACTTTCAAAATAGACTCGCTGCCGGCAGGCGGCGCGAAACCGCGCGCTTAAAAAGCCCGCTCACAAGCGGCATAGTATTATACCATGACGTCCATGAGCATGTCAAGCGTTTTTTCATAAAAAATCTTTGAAAAAGCATCATTTTTATTTTTTATAATCAAAGGGCTCCCGCAGCGAAAATCCGCGCGGGAGCCCTTAAAAATGTAATGCGGCGGCGATCAATCTTCGCTGAGCCTTTTTTTAATGTCCTCGAGGTTCTTCTCGATCCTTCTCTGACGATCGTTTTCCTCCAGCTGACGAAAGGCATCGTCAAGCCTTCTGCGGCGATCTTCATCTTCTTTCATCTCCCGCCAACGGTTCTCCATACGGTCCATTGCCAATCTCATTTCGGCATTCATCTTTTTCTCGCGCTCTACGTCATACATTTGGAGCGCTTCTTTGATAGAATCGGCTCTTCTCGATGAAATAAGATCGATCAGACGTTCAACACATTCGAGATACAGGTCTTTTTCTGCAAGGCAGTCTATTGCATGTATTTCTTTAAGTAACCCGTTTATCTGAGATTTCATGTTGCCGATCCTTTGGTACGAATCGGTTTTTTCTCTTTCAATTCTTGATCTTTCTTCTGATTTAGCTCTCGCCAGCCGAGATTCGTAGTCCTTACGCTCTGCTTCATCACGTGAACGCGCTTCCGCGATCGCCGTTTCATCAGCTGCTCTCAGCCTTGACTTTGCAGAGGAAATTTTGAGAAAAGCAACATTTATCGCAACGCTTGCCGCAAGCGGAATAATAATCAAATATAAAGCGCCCGTTAAAATTAGGAATTGGAATAAAAACAGGATACCTACAAAGGTCATTCCAAGCAAAACTAAACTGGACCCCAATAATATAAGTACTAAAATACCAGGGATATCTGTTATATCATATCTTGTCAATACAACAACAGTGATTACGGCAAAAAGCAGATATACAACTCCGACACTCAATGTAAAAAGGAGGACATCGTCCTGGCTCTTAGCTTCATAAATACCCAACAAATCAAAACTGCCGGCGTCGGCAATATTGGTCACCAAAAAATCATGTGCTTTATACATCGCAATTGCAGCCGCAATGATATAAACAATAATTGTAATGGCAACCAGAATTGTTTTAATGGCATTAAGTTCTGTTTCCTGACGCCGCCTTATACGTTCGCGCGTTGTTCTTTCATCGTCTACTCTTCCTTTTGGTACATCTACAGTTTCAATTTTCTTTTTCTCGTTACTGATAAATACTTTCTCGGATTCGATCTCACTCTCCAGTTCTTCTATTTTCTCGAGCTTGCTTTTTACTGCTTTCAAATTTCTTATGTCTGTTTCTCTGTTCGCCATGTTTTCCCTTTTCCGTTACTTTAAGAATTTTTTCGACTACATTTTAACATCGTATATTCCTTTTGTCAATCACTTTAGACATTATTTTTAAGTTTCTTTTGAAACTTGCATGTTTTATCGATAGCTCCTAATATTATAATATACAACCTTTTCGGGGGAGCGAATGTGATGGGTGATATTGCAAAAAATCTCGGGCAGAGAATACGACAGTACAGATGCGACGCCCGCATGAGTCAGGAGGAGCTTGCGTTTAAAGCAAGCATCAGTCCGTCGCACTTAGGACAGATCGAGCGGGCCGTCAAGCACCCGACGGTGGACACGGTCGAAAAAATTGCTGCGGCGCTCGACGTTTCCGTGACCGAACTGTTCTCCGACGGAAAAGCTTCTCTTTCTCAGTCGAACCCAACCGTCGAAAAAATAAACACTCTGCTCGCCTCGATGACAGAAGACGAACAGAAGGATATACTGCGTATCATACGCATTTTCAAAGGCTTCCGGCAGACGCAGAGCAACAGATAACTTTTCGTGTGCCAAAAAGATTTTGACTTTTTTCGAACCGCCGTAAGGATCACGAAAGGTCAGAGGCTAAGATCCGGATCAAAAAAATGACCCGCCGAATGGCGGGCCATTTCAGTATTGCGAGTTGATTTTTCGGTCAGTTGCCGCAGCCACAGTGCTTGCCGCCGGACGGCTCTCTGCCACAGTCCTTGTCGTCATCGCGCGGGATAAAGGACGGCGGGTAGAACTCGTTAACCGGGAAGGACATCGTGCGGAAAAGCGCGCACGGGTCGTCGTTTTCGGGGCTGACGCACTCCTTGTCGGGCACCGTGTACTCGGTCGCGTTGATGAGATACTGCGCGGGGCGCTCTATCCTGACGACGGAGAAGAATCCGAGAGATACGACGAGGTATCTGTCGTCATCATCGTCGCAGAGGCTGCCGCCGATGTCGCGGAGCACGTACTCCGGGACGTCGTCAGCGGTGCAGCAGCATGCGCAGCAGCCGCACGTCTGCGGCTCGACTATCTTCGTGCCGAGGACTATCGGGTCGACGGTCTCGAGGACGGCGACGGGCATATTCGTGCCGACGCGATTGCCGGACAGATCCGGGCGGCGGCAGCGGTTCCCGTCGAACGGGTCGCTCTTGAAGATGTTGACGTTGCCCTCGGAGGCGAACAGGATCACGTTCTTCTCGACGGCGGTGATGCCGACGACCTCCTGAGGCATGCCGTTTACGCAGACCTCAAAGGTCAGCTTTACGAATATACGGATATTTATCTGATAAAAACCGCGGTTGAACGGTACGGGCGAGACGTCGAGCGTCGCCGCCACCGTTTCGGCGCATTTGGTGCGAACGTTTCCGGCGCGGCTTATAAGCTCCTGGCCGAACGAAGTCAGATATACTCTTACGTCCTCGAAGCAGTCCTTGTCGCGGCACGAATCAAGGACTCTGTATGTGTCGATACAGACAGTCTCGCGGCAGGACTGACCGATGCTGTTATTTCTGTTCTCTTGCATGGAGAAGCATTCCTCCTTAAAATTTGAAGCGGACGCGAAAGGTGCTTCGCGCCCGCTTTCAATTTCATGATATGCTCACGGAGAAATGTCTGCTACTTCAAGAGAGCAGTCTCTCGGATCATATGTACTTCTTCATCGTCTCCGTCGCGTCCGAGAAATCTATCGTGGAGCTGATCGTCACGTTGATACCGTGAACGTTTGCAAAGGAGTTCGTCTTGTCGAGGAAAACGTCGAACGCTTCCTTGTCCTCCCCGCAGATGCGGAGCGCAGAATCAATGAAAATGTCCGTTATGTCGTGGTTGCTCGCGTAGATCCCGGAAACGAATCCGTAAAGCGAATACGCATCTGATATAAGATATTCCTCCGCCGGGATCAGACGGCACTGATACTTGATGTCATAGCGGAGCTTGTCGTTTCTCTCGATGCAGACGACCGAACCCTTTGAACGCGCAACAGCCTCGTTTACAAGCTCGATCATGTGTTTTGTTTTTCCGGTCCCCTTGAGTCCGATGATAAGTTTAAGCATTGTGTGTCCTTTCGCGCCCGCAAGAGCGGGCATTCTGTGTTGCCTGTACTTTATTGTACCACATTTTACATGTGCATTTCAATATAAAAAACGCGGCAGGTCGTGAATTTTTTGTGTCGAATAAAAATCAGAGCTTGGATATCCTCTCCGAGAGCTCTCTGCCGCGCTCCTCGCTGCCCTTTTTGCCCAAAAGCGCGAACATATTCTTCTTATAGCTCTCAACTCCCGGCTGATCGAACGGATTCACACCGAGCATATAGCCGGAAACGGCGCAGGCGAGCTCAAAGAAGTAAATGAGGTTGCCCGCCTCGGACTCGCTCCTGTTCGGCGTCTCGATCTTGAGGTTCGGAACGCCGCCGTCAACGTGCGCGAGCAGCGTTCCGAGCATCGCCTTGTGGTTGATATCGTCAAGCTCGCGCCCGGCGATATAGTTGAGGCCGTCCGTGTCCTCGGGGTCGAACGGTATCTTGACCGAGTCCTTCGGGTTAGCGATGTCGATGACCGTCTCGAACAGGTTGCGGTTCCCGTCCTGAATGAACTGGCCGAGCGAATGAAGGTCTGTCGAGAATATGACGGACGACGGGTAAATGCCCTTCCCGTCCTTGCCCTCGCTCTCGCCGTAGAGCTGCTTCCACCACTCGGCGAGCATCGCCGCGGCGGGCTCATAGCTGACGAGGATCTCCGTCGCCTTGCCGTGGCGGTAAAGGATATTGCGGCACGCGGCATAGCGGAGAGCGTCGTTTTCCGCGAACGGCGCGTTCAGGTATTTTTCGCGCGCGGCGGCAGCACCCGCCATCAGCGCGTCGATATCTATCCCGGCGGCGGCTATCGGGAGAAGCCCGACGGCCGTGAGGACGGAATATCTGCCGCCGATATCGTCCGGGACGACGAACGTCTCGTAACCCATACGGTCGGCAAACGTCTTGAGCGTTCCGCGCGCCCTGTCCGTCGTCGCGAATATGCGCTTTTTCGACTCCTCCTCGCCGTATTTGTTTATCAAAAGGTCGCGGAACACGCGGAACGCGATGGCCGGTTCGGTCGTTGTTCCCGATTTTGAAACGACGTTGACGCAGATATCCTTGCCCTCGCACATACGGAGCAGATCCCGGAGCGCCGAGGAGCTGATGCTGTTTCCCGCGAAATATATTTCCGGCGTGCCCTCTCTGACGGCGTTGTAATTGTTTGACTTTACGTACTCTATGACGGCGCGCGCGCCGAGGTAAGAGCCGCCTATGCCGATGACGACGAGGACGTCGCACATGTGTTTTATCCTTTCGGCGGCCGCTTTGATCCGCGTGAATTCATCTTTATCATAGTTCACGGGCAAGTCGACCCACCCGAGAAAATCACACCCGGGGCCGTTCTTCGCGCGGACGAGCGCAAGCGCCGCCTCCGCCGACGGAGCTATATAATCAAGCTCGTGCTGCTTTATGAACTGACCGGCAAACTTTGTATTAAGTGTAACGCTCATGGTATTTTATCCTTTCCTTCCGCGCGAATCACACGCGCGGTCTGCACAGTTTAAATATACCACATTCCGAGCGCGTTTTCAAGTACAATCTACGGTATATTTTAAGTCTTAAAGCAGAACACCGTACAGCATGCGGAGCAAAAGCCCCCAATAGCTTATTTTGGCAACGTCCTCCGCCGCCGTTACGGGGACCTTTCCGATCTCTTCTTCCCCGACCTTGTAAACTACCTCGCCGATGACGTCACCCTTCTTTATCGGAGCCGACGCCGACTCATTGAGCGTGACGGTCTCGGTCACGTTTTTCTCGTCGCCCTTTTTCATCATCGCGGAAAATCCGCCGTACTCGCCCGTGACCGCGTCCGCGACGCCGCCCGTCACCGGGACCGCGTCCGTGACGCCGCCGTTCGCCGTATAGACGGCGTAGTTCGCGTAGCCGTAATCGAGCAGCGTCTTTGCCGCCTCGTTTCTGATATCGCGCGTCGGCGAGCCCATTATGACGGCGATGAGCTGCATTCCGTCCCGGTTCGCCGTCGCCGAGATGCAGAAGCCCGCCTTTGAAGTCGACCCGGTCTTCAGCCCCGTGGCGCCGCGATAGAATCGGACAAGGCGGTTCGTGTTCGTCAGGCCGAAAGCGCCGTTTCTTATCGAATCCATCCATATCGTCGTATATTCGAACACCTTCGGGTGTTTCGTTATGAGCTCGCGCGACATTATCGCGATATCGCGCGCGGAGATCAGGTGAGACTCCGAGTCGGGAGCGTCGTCAAGCCCGTTCGTATTCACAAAATGTGTGTTTTTCATTCCGAGCTCCGCTGCCCGCTCGTTCATGCGCGCGACGAAGGCTTCCTCGCTGCCGGCGACGTATTCCGCGAGCGCGACGGTGGCGTCGTTCGCGGACGCGATGAGAACGCATTTGAGCAGCTCATCGACCGTCATTTCCTCGCCCGGCTCGAGATAGACCTGTGAGCCGCCCATCGAGGCGGCGTTTTCGCTGCACGGCACCTTGTCTTCAAGCGTTATCTTCCCGGAATCGATCGCCTCCATGACGAGCAGCACCGACATTATTTTTGTCACCGACGCCGGACGGAGCGCCTCGTCCGCGTTTGACTCATACAGCACCGTCCCCGTGGACGCCTCCATCAGTATCGCGCTCTTTGCGTTGACTGTCAAAGATGTCTCCGTGCTGTTTTCCGAAATAGGCTCACCTTCATCAGCCGAGAGCGGCAAAAGCGCCGAGGCGCCCATAATAAGCGCGAGCGCGAAAGACAGAAGCCGCCTGCATATCCGTCCCATAAAAATACCCCCACATTGTTTTTTATATTTATATGGGGACACGCATGGGGATATGACGCCGCATGGGCAAAAAATGCCCCCTGACGGCGCGCCGTCAGGGGTACATATCATGAGCCGCTTTTCAGATACACGGCCGCCGCCGTGAAGTCCTCCGGCATCAAAACGGAAAGCGTGCCGTCTCGGAGCGATATTTCGGCCTCGCCTTCAAGCGCACAGACCGATTCGATCCTGTCGGCGCTGACCGGGAGCCGGATCGTGTTCCCGTGCTCCCCGCCGAAAGCGTGGATCACGGCGAGCGTCTCGCCTTTGCACGTTCGCACGACAGCCTGCCACCCCTTCGGGTCGCGGTACGCGTCATTCTCCGGGGAGACGCCGCCCCTGTAAATGCGGGAGGCGCCGTCTCTGATTATACGGCGGACGCGCTTATAGAACGCGATACAATCAAGGGCGACGCGCCACGCGTCATCTCCGAGCGTGTAGATATCGCCGGAGACGCACATCACGCCGAGGAACGTGTTCACCATCGAATACTGGATTCGGCGTAAACTGTCGCTGCCGTGCAGCACCGCCCATATCTGCGACTGCTCCGGCAATATCAGCCTGTGCAGGTTTGCCGCGATGATCGGGATATACACGCACTCGTGCGCGTCCGAGAACGACGCCATGTCGAATTCTTCCATAAACGCGGGCGAGAGCCGGTGTCCGCCGGACGAACAGTTCTCCATGATGATCCCGGGGCACGACATGCGCAACTCGCGGTAGAAGTCAAGGCTCGCCTCCATGTTCTGCCGCAGCCCCTCTCCGAGCGTTTCCGCCCCGTCGCACCCGATGCCTATGCAGTCGTTATAATCTATTTTTACATAGCCGAACCCGCAGCCGTTTAGCAGTCCTATTACCTTCTCGCGCAGATAGTCGCGCACGGCGGG
Source organism: uncultured Clostridia bacterium (assembly GCA_947632285.1). Classification (GTDB taxonomy): domain Bacteria; phylum Bacillota; class Clostridia; order Oscillospirales; family CAG-272; genus DTU064. The sequence continues at coordinate 1,008 of CANROT010000076.1, read as the reverse complement.
CAGGCGCATATCCAAAAATCGGCGCGAGCCCGTGTCGATGACGTGACCGTTTCTGTGCAGGAGCAGCTCCTCACGTTCGCGCATCTTAGAATGTTCGCCGCACACCTCCGGCTCAAACCAGATCCCCGGCACCATTCCCGAGTCCCTTATCATTCGGACGGTATTCTCCAGCCCCTCCGGGAAGAGCGTCTCTGTATCCGGGTTCCAGTCGCCGACGGTGTCCCACCAGCCGTATTCTTTGCTGCGAAACCAGCCGCAGTCCATGACAAGGTATTCGAATCCGCGCCCCGAAAGCGCGCCGATTATGCTCTTTATGTTCTCGTGGGACGGGTTGCCCCACGTCGTGCAGAATTCGTTGTACATCACGGGCAGCTCGGTGATATTGTGCGGCTTTTTGATCCTCTCGGCGTCGAGCAGCGCGTCGCACGCCTCATCGATGCCGCCGAGGACTGCGGTCAGATACATTGGCGGCGTCGTGAAGCTCTCTCCGGGTGGGAGCGTTTTTGCCCAGTGGCCGAAGTCGTAGTCCGCGAGCCCGCCGGTGACGGCGAGCCCCGTGTCGCGGCGGCGCGCCTCCATCTGCCACGACGCGGCGGCGGATACGGACGTCGCCCACGTGACGCCGCGCTCACTGTCGATGACGCCCATGAACGGGAAATATCCGCGCACCGGCATCGAGCCCGCCTCACCGATCTTGTGGACGCGGACGCCTGAGCGCTGCCAGCTCACCTCAAGGTCGAGCGCCTCCGCCGTTTCGACGGATATCCGCCCCTCCGAGCTCCAGTGGCTGCGGAACGTCACGATTTTGAGCGCGCGGGACTGCTCACCCGCAGTAAACGGAGACAGCATACCGATGCTCCCGCTCGAGATCATTTCGAGCGTGAGCGGAGATGATGTCCCGTTTATGAACTCCGTCGTCACCTCGACCGCGCGGCCCCGGAAGGTCAGCGTATGGCGCGCTATCCTTCCGCTCCCGTCCGACAGCTCCGTCACGATGCTCCCCTCGCG
>CANROT010000075.1 GCA_947632285.1 uncultured Clostridia bacterium | reverse complement strand
CCTATGTACGTGACGGCGCCGACGGCGTACGTGCCGCCGAGGTCGAACGTGTGCTGCTCCTTGACCGAGGCAAGCGTCGAGGGATTGTTGTCCGTGAGCTTGTCATCGTCCGCGGTGACAGTCAGCTTTTTCATGCCGGCGTCGGGAACAACGTTCGCGACGACTGCGGAACCGTCCGCAAAGACATCGCGCTCGGGCTCCTTGATGACATCTGTCGGGATATTGACGGCGGAATAGAGCTCGATCTCCGCGATGTTGCAGCATTCGTTGACGTTCGTGTTCGAATATTTGATGTAGCGGAACGCGCCGACGAATCTGAGCTTGTCATACGTGACGCGCGCCGCAGCGCCGGTCGTTATGGCGAGAATGGGCGTCCACTTGATGCCGTCCAGGCTGCCATAGAACGCGCCGCCGACGAGTCTGCCCTCATATCCGCTTCTCGGCACATATGCGATCTGGCCGATCAGGACGCGCTCGCCCAGGTCGACCTGGATCCAGCCCTGTTCGACGCCGTCAAAGAACGTCGCCGAGTTGCCGTCGAACGCGTTCGCGGCAACGTCTCCGCCGTTGTTCCACGGCGTGGAGCCCGTTACCATGTCGGCGGTAATGTTTATTTTCGTGTACTCAACGGCCCCGGTAGGCTCCGGAAATTCCATTTTTTCCGGCGGTTCCGCGTCCGGCCATGCGGGCGCGGGGCCTCTGTCCACATTCTCCTCGCCTGTGCCGCTCCCGCCTCCGTCACCGGTAGCAGGGGCGCACGCAGCAAGCGAAAGGAGCGTCGCCGCAGCAAGCAGCAGGGCGATAAGCTTACGCATTTTTTTCATAAAGACCTCTTTCCTATTGTGTGCATACTGCACATTTTTCTACTATTAAATATATCATCATCGGCAGTTTTTGTCAATAGATTTTTTCAATTGTGACATCTTTATTGCGCGCTCGAAAAATGTACTTTTATGTGATTGCATTCACGCCGCAATTGTGATATACTTTCTTCTGCACGAAAAAAGAGCATGCCAAAGAGGTGCAGAAATGGCAGATACTGCCGTCAAACAACATCACAGTCATGACATGGACATGACGACGGGGAACATCACTTCCCTTCTCATAAAATTTGCGATACCTATGCTTATCGGGAACCTGTTCCAGCAGCTGTACAACACCGTTGACTCGTGGGTCGTCGGGAATTACGTCGGGCAGTCGGCGTTTGCCGCGGTCGGCAGCGTCGGCCCGATACTCAACACCGCGATCGGCTTCTTCTCCGGATTTGCGACCGGCGCAGGCGTCGTCATCGGCCACTATTACGGCGCAAAGGACAACAAGCGCCTGTCCGACACGGTCGGGACGACGATGCTCGTCTCGCTCATACTGTGCGTGTTTTTCACTATCGTCTGCTCGCTGACGGCGCCGCTCATGGTGACGCTGATGCAGACGCCCGCGCCCGTCGTCGCGGACGCGACCGCGTATCTGACGATATATTTTTACGGCATGGCGGGCCTCATGCTCTACAACATCGGCTCCGGGATCCTGCGCGCCGTCGGCGATTCCGTGCTGCCGCTCATCGCGCTCGTGATCTCCGCCGTCACGAACATCATCTTAGACCTCTGGTTCGTCATCGGCTTCGGCATGGGGACGAACGGCGTCGCGCTCGCGACCGACATCTCGCAGGCGCTCTCCGCCGCGTTCATTCTGATCGCGCTCACCGTTTCGAAGGCGCCGTACCGCATAGTCTGGACGCGCCTCAGGATAGACGGCGCAATACTCTCGCGCATCATCAAAATAGGCATACCGACCGCGCTCCAGCTCGCGATCACCGCGTTTTCAAACGTGTTCGTGCAGTCCTACATAAACGCGTTTGACGAGGTGGGCGACTGCATGGCGGGGTGGTCCGCGTACAACAAAATAGACGCGTTCGCGATGCTGCCGATGCAGTCCGTTTCGCTCGCGGTGACGACGTTCGTCTCGCAGAATTACGGCGCCGGGCAGCCGGAGCGCTCGCGCCGCGGCGCCGTCGCCGGGATCGTCATCTCGTGCGTCATCACCGTTATTCTCGTCATTCCGATAATGATATTCGCCGGGAACCTCGTCTCGTTCCTGACGCCGGACGGCTCGGAGCTCTATATGTATTACGGAACGCTGTTTCTGCGCTATATCTCGCCGTTCTACTTCCTCTGCATCGTAAATCAGATCCTCGCCGGCATTCTGCGCGGCGCCGGGGAATCGCGCGCGCCGATGCTCATCATGCTCGGCTCGTTCGTCCTGTTCCGGCAGATATATCTCTTCACGCTGACGCGGCTGTCGTCCTCCGTCATGGTCATCACGTTCGCCTATCCCGCCGGTTGGGCAGTCTGCTCGCTCCTCATGTACATTTATTATAAGGTCGCCCCGTGGGAGGCGAGATATCTCCGCTCCGCCGAGGCAGACGCGAAAAAGGACGCCGCCTCCGTTTGAGGGCGTAACAGTATTACAAAATATACGGGGGAAGGAACCTTTGAAAAGGTTCCTTCCCCCGGACCCCTATCTTCAAAACTTTTTATTGACTTTGACTTAACGGTTTATCCTATGGGTTATTGTTTTCGGATCAGAATTCGTACTTCTTTTCGTACTCGTCGAAGTATCTGCTGAACGTTGCCGTTTTCAGGTGCTTCAGATTTGTCAGATACTCGTGAGTGTCAAAGAGATTCGATTCGAGCTCTATCATCGCGACGCCGATGTTCGAACAGTGGTCCGCGATGCGCTCGAAATCCGTTATCATGTCGTTGAAGACGAATCCGTGTTCGAGCGTGCATTCGCCGGCGCGCACGCGCTCGACGTGATTGTGCTTTGCCTTGTCGCAGAGGATATCTATCATCTCCTCGAGCGGCTCGACCCGGTACGCGAGCTGTACGTCGTCATTTTCAAATGACGAGAACGATATATCGACTATCTCCGTCACCGCCGCGGCTATGATGTGCAGCTCGTGGCCCGCGCCCGCCGTGAACTCGATGTGCTTGCGGTTTATCTCGTTCGCCGCCTTCGCGAGGTTGACGGCGTGGTCGCCGATGCGCTCGAAATCGCTGACGGTGTGCAGGAAACGCGAAACGTCCTTGTTCTGCTTTTCGCCGAGCTCGCGCCCGGTGATGCGGACGAGATACGTCCCGATCCTGTCCTCGTATGTGTCGATTATATTTTCCGTCGACGTGATCTTGTCGTGACCGTCGCGGCTGTATTTTTTCAAGAGCGAGATCGCAAGGGAGAGGTTGTCCTTCACCTTGTTCGCCATGTCGCACATGGCGAGGCGGCTCTGCTCAACGGCGAGCGCCGGGTGAGTGATGAATCGCTCCTCGAGATTTCCGAACGTGACGCCGTCATCTGCGGCCTTCTCTCCGTTTTTGTCCGGGACGAGGATATGCGAGAATTTTTCAAGCAGCCCGATGAACGGGAACAGGACGAGCACCATCGCGACGCGGTACAGGCTGTTTATAAGCGCGACGCCGACCGAATCCGCAGATGCGGTGAGGAACGGGAATTTTATGAACAGAGCCAGCCCGTAGAAGATGCCGGAGCATATGAGCGTGCCGAACACGTTCACGACAAGGTAGATGAGCGAGGTGCGCTTGCCGTCACGGTTCGCGCCGATGGCGGAGAGAAGCACCGGGACGGACGCGCCTATGCCGATGCCCATGATGAGCGGCAGCGTTGTCGCGTAGCTGATCGCGCCCGTTATCGTCAGCGACTGAAGGATACCGACGGACGCGGACGCGCTCTGGAGCACGGCCGTGACGAGAATGCCGACGAGGATACCGATGGCGGGATTTTCGAATGAGGCGAGAATGCTGCCGAATTTATCGCTGCCGCTGAGCGGCCCGACCGCCGCCGACATCGCCTGCATACCGTACATCAAAACCGCAAATCCGAGCAAAATATCGCCGACGTGCCGCTTTGTCTGTGACTTGCATATCATGCGCAAAAGGATCCCGACGAGCGCCACGATCGCCGTCAGCGTCGAGGTGGACAAAAGCGTTATCCAGCCGTGCTGCATACCGTCCAGCATCGAGAGGCAGAGGACCCAGCCCGTCACGCTCGTGCCGATGTTTGCGCCCATTATGACGCCGATCGCCTGGCGGACCGTCATCATGCCGGAATTTACGAAGCCAACGACCATCACCGTCGTCGCCGAGGACGACTGCACGACAGCCGTGACGCCGGTTCCGAGCAGAACGCCCTTCACCGGAGTGTTCGACAATCGCCAAAGAATAAGCTCGAGCTTATTGCCCGCGACCCTTTTGAGCGCATCTCCCATCAGCGCCATTCCGAAAAGGAACATGGCAACGCCGCCGAGAAGCGCGATAATATCACCTACACCCATGATATTTCCAAAACCCCAAATATCATTCCTACTTCTATACATTTTACATAATACAACATAATCGCAAAGATTGCAAGAAGAATTTGAAAAAACGGCGGAAAATCTTAACGCGTGAGTTGTTTTGCCGCAAAATGCGGCGCGGGCCACATAAAAAAAGCGCCGGAGAATTCGCATAAAGAAGAAAATAATGCTTGACACGCGGGGGCGAGTGTGGTAAAATAATCAGGCAAAGCGGCAAGCGGGTGTATTTCAATGGCAGAAAACCGGCTTCCCAAGCCGAGAACGCGGGTTCGATTCCCGTCACCCGCTTTCATTTTTTCTTTGCGAGCGAGAATATCGGATCGGGGTGTGGCCCAGCTGGTAGGGCACTTGGTTTGGGACCAAGACGCCGCGAGTTCGAGTCTCGCCACTCCGAATACGGGGGCGTAGCTCAGTTGGGAGAGCGGTGCGTTCGCAACGCACAGGTCAAGGGTTCGAGTCCCTCCGTCTCCATATATCAAAAAGGCACCCAAGGGGGTGCCTTTTTGATATATGGAGCATACGGGTCAATGAAAAACCCTTCTCGAGACTGCGCGAAGCGCAGGCTCGCGCGCGTCTGCTTTTCCGCTGTCGCGGAAAAGCAGACGCGTATGGGTTCAGAGTCCCGCAGGGCGCCTTTATTGTACGGTACCGGCGGCTATAAAAGGTTTTGAAGAAGGGGCCCGGGGAGGAAACTTTTGCAAAAGTTTCCTCCCCGGATATTTCTTTTATAAGACCATCACACGGGCGATTTCGAGATCGCGAAGCGGTCGAGGTCGGGAGCGTATGCGCTCGGGTTCGAGAACACGATCGTGTTCTCGCCCGCCTCGAGCTCTATTTCGACCTCCGCCATCGCGGGGTTCGTCCAGCTCTTGCTGTTGAGCCCGGACATCGTATACTTTTCATCGCCGACGGTCAGGATAACGGAGCGCGTCTCGTTGCAGCAGTACCACAGCCGCAGCTTATACTTGCCCGCCTTGTCGACCTTGACGGTCGCGGTGAGCGTGTTGCCCGCGCCCTGGCCGACGTAGCCGACCTTCTGCCCGCCGGAGCAGAGAGCGGAGCTCTGGAGGTTCGCGGCGCCCGCGAGCTTAAAGCTCTTGTCCTCCGCCTCGTAGTACGTGAAGCTCGGGTCGTTGTACTCCTCTGCCCCCTTGACGGTCGTGTCGACGGTGCGCTTCGTGATGAGCACGGCGGCGCCGCCGCGGTCGAGCAGCTTTCCGAGGTCGAGCGTGTCGCCCTTTTTGACCTTTTTCTCGGAGATCGAAAGCTGCGTGCCGTCCTCGTTGTCCCCGTAGATATACGCGTTATATTCGCCGTCGCCGAGGAAGTCGAGCTTGATTTTGCATTCGCGCGACGCGAGCGTCATCGCGCCGATGAACCATTCCTCACCCGCGCGGCGCGCGAACGTCACGTACTCGCCCGGATAGCCCTCGATGAGCTTGCTCTCGTCCCACTGTACCTTCAGGTTGTTGAGGAACGACAGACCCGTATACGTCTTGTACGCCGAGGCAGCGTATGCGAGGTGCTGGAGCCCGGACTCATAGACGACCGTCATCGCAAGACCGAACGCCGTTGTCGAATCGTTCGCCACGATGCGCGTTGCGATAGGCGTGTAGTCCATCGGGCCGCAGACGTTGCGGACAAACGGGTAAAGCAGAGAATTCTCTATCGTCGGCTTGTCGGACCACTTGTGGTTCTCCTCGCCCTGCACCGCCTCCATCGAGACGACGTTCGGGTATGTGCGCGACTCGCCGTAAGGGATAACGCAGCCGTGGAACAGTATCATCAGTTTGTATTTCGCCGCGCACTTGGCAGCGTTTTCCATGACGTTGAGGACGTTCTGCGCGTCGGACTCGAAGTAGTCTGTCTTGAGCCCGACAACTCCCGCCTCGCTCCACTTACGGAACAGCGCGTCCATGTCGTCCTCGTCGATCATATCGAGATAGTTGAGCCAGACGAAGAGGCCGACGCCCTTGTCCTTCGCGTACTTGCAGAGCTCGCCGATGCGATTCTCGAACGCGCGCCAATTCGCGTCAAGGCAGACGTATTCCCAGCCGTTCTCGGCGGCGAAGTCAATGTACTCCTTGTGCTTGTCGTAATTGGCCTGCTGATCGTCCTCGGACCACCAGCTCCATGCGACGCGGCCCGGCTTGATGTACGAGGTGTCCGCGTAGAGCTCGGGATCGGGGTCGGGGTTGAGGTCGGTCACGATCGTCGAGAGCGCGAGCGCCTCGAGATCGTTCGATATGATCGCAACGCGCCACGGCGTCGCAAATCCGTTTCTCGTCTTTATGCTCGTGATGTCGAAGTGGCCGGGGCGGCCGAGCTCGCCGAGCTTGTTCTTGTCGTTCGAGTCTCTGTCAACGCCGAAGTGCCAGCCGAGCGATGCCGAGCCCGCCGGAGTTACAAGCGCGCTCGCGCAGAAGTCGCCGTTGTTGTTGTAAACGCCCGCCTCGGTGAACACGATCCAATACTTGCCCTTGTTCGCGAGCATCGGGGTAGACATCTTGCGGTCCGTCTTTTCGAGCAGCGTGTACGAGCGCTTGACGTATTCGCCCTCGTATGTGCCGGTCGGGTCGTAGCCCCACGTCGTCGTGTTCGTCGGGAGCATATATTCGGAGACTTCGTCCCTGACGGTAAGCGTCTCGCCGCTGCCGACCTTGACGTTCTCGTACTTGTACGCCACGCCGTCATCGAACACACGGATCACAAAGTCAAAGCTGCCCTTGTCGTTCTTGAGCGTGAAGCGGACCTCGTTACAATGGTTCTCCGCCGTCGCTGCGGGACCGACGACCGTTTCGTATGTTTCCTTTATTTCCTGCGTTTTAACGGAACCGTCAACGACCGAGAGACCTGTGGACAGGTCGCCCTCGCCGAGCACCATGCCGAGCTTTGAGTTCTCGATAACGACGGTGTCCCCGGCGGTGACGGAATAATAGAATCCGCCCTTGTCGTCCGAGGCGACCTTAACCTTCGTCTTCCCGTCCGGAGACGCGGCCGCGAGCGCCGTATTTTCCTTCACGCCGATCTCTCCGTTATACTTCGTAAGATCGGAGGGCTCGTCGTCCGCGGGCTCCGTCACGATGTCCTCGGTGTCAAAATCCCACACGAACTCGGCGCCGTCGGGGAGCGACTTTGCCTCATCAGCCGTCAGCGCGCGGCTGAAAACGCGGAGCTCGGAGAGCAGGCCCTTAAAGTTCGGGGTCTCGCCGTAGACGCCGTTTCCGACGGACGCGTAGACGTATTTGCCGAGCAGGCTTTCGCCGCCGTCATAATTTCCGAACAGATATTCAAGCGAGGACGCAAGATCGCCTCCGCCGCCCTCGGTCGTGTCCTTGAGCGAGACGGCCTCGCCGTTTACGTATATCGCGACCTCATCGCTTGAGACGGAGATCACAACGTCGCTCCATTCACCCACGGCAGGCGCGGCGTCGGTTTTCGCGCTGTATCTTGTCTTGTGTCCGCCCGGCTCGGCATACGCGCGGTCATCGTTTCCGACGCCGTTGTTGTACGTCGCCGCCGGATTGTATGTGCCGTTTATCGTGCGCCCGCCAATGTACATGCGGACGTCTCCGCCGAGCGACAGGCTCATCTCCGGCGCGTCGTGCCACTGTGTGTCGCCGACATCGTAGCCGGGAATGTTCGCCTGGAACAGCTTTGCGGCGGCGTTTGCCCCCTCATCGGGACGAACGCGCAGCGTCACCGTGAATCCGTCCTCCGCGCCGTCCCAGATGGCGGCGGGCAGCTCGAGAAATCCGTTGCCGGAGGCAAACGAAAGCACGTTTTTGCCCTCTCCCTCGTCATAAACGACGGAGAGCCCGCGCTCAAGTATCGTCGCCTCGCCGGACGACTTGCCGGAGCTCTTTATCGTGACGCCCTGCCAGTCGTCAAGCTCGGGGAGCTTGCCCGGCTCCGTATCCGTGTCCGGCGCGTCCGTCCCCGGAGCGGCGGTACCCTCACCGTCACCGGTCGTCGTGGTGCCGCCTCCGTCCTTCGGGCTGCACGCGAAGAGCGGCAGCGCCATCGCGACGGCGAGTATCAGTGCCGCCGCTTTCAGAAGTGTGGTTTTTCTCATCTTCTCTTTTCCTTTCAATATATTTATTGCAGTCAATGATGTCAAATGCCTTCGTTCGTCGGGGTGACTTTTCGGAAGAGGCCGCTCGCCTCATCGAACGTGAGCCTGTCGATGCACGTCTCGCGGTGGAACCCGAAGCCGTCGCGGTACATTCCGAGCGGCGTTCTGAACCGGTGATACGCGATATAGTATTCGTCCGAATCGTGCATATACAGTATCGAATGGTGCCCCGTCCCGAGGATATCCGCCTCCGGGCGCTTTTCAAGCAGCGTCCCGACGAACGCGATATCGCCGTACAGACTGTCGGACGTGCCGTAGTTTATGTGATAATTCTCGCTCCCCGTGTCGTCGCACGACCACGTGAAGTGATACCTGCCGCCGCGTTTCGTGACGATTATCGATTCGCGCAGATCGTGCGTTCCGCGGTATTTGTGCATCGTCCCCGGGACAATTGAGATCATATCGTCCCCGAGCTCGACTATCGCCCCGTACCCGTTCCCGAACAGGAGATAGTATTTTCCGTCCTCACTGTAAACGGACGGGTCGATTATTTGTCCCCCGCGTATGTTCGCCTCGCGCGCGCATATCTCCGGCGAGAGTATCGGCTCCGCGCACGCCGAAAACGGGCCCGTCGGCGAGTCCGCAACGGCGGCGCCGATGCATGAGACGCCGTCCCGCCGCTTTGCGCAGAAATAGAAATAATACTTCCCCTCCCGGCAGGCGCACGTCGGCGCCCACGCCGAGCCGACCGCCCACGGGACGCCCGGCACGCCGTTTTCGTTTTCCGCCCCGACGGGCGAGCTGTTCTTCACGTCGAGGATAATGCCCTCATCTCGCCATGACGAAAGGTCGGGGGAGGAAAAACAGTGAAACTGCCAGCCGCTCCAGCCGTCAAATCCGTCCGTTGTCGGATATATGTAGTATTTCCCTTCAAAGAAGTGCAGATCGGGGTCCGCGTACTCGCCCGGGAGCACCGGGTTCCCTCTTTTTGCCATGTTGTCCATTATCTATTCCTTTGCACAAACAGTTAGGTCAAAAGCCCTGCTATTATATGATTATTATACAATGCGCGCCGCATTTTGTCAACGGTCGGCGTGATTTTCGGCTTTCTATATTTCACTGTTTATGATAGAATATACGCGGGCGCGGTGAAAAAATTTTGCCGCGCGTGTCACAAAAGCGGCGGTTTTGTTGTCTATATAGATGGAAGGGGGTGAAATGCACCGTGACAGATCCTCAAATAATAGATCTATACCGCAAGCGGCATGAAGACGCCGTCGCCGAGACGCAGAAGAAATACGGGTGGCTTTTCCGCTCCGTCGCCTTCGGCATACTCCGCTCAAATGAGGACGCGGAGGAGGTCGAAAACGACACATACGCAAAGCTGTGGCTCGCGATCCCGCCCGCCGACCCGGCGGACCTCGCCGCATACGGCTGCCGCATCGCCCGAAACGAGGCGATCAACCGATATAAGGCCGCCACCGCCGAGAAACGGGCGCACGCGGTCGCCGTCACGGGGGAGCTTGACGAGTGCATACCGACCGGCGGGGCCGACCTCGCGGACATGG
>CANROT010000074.1 GCA_947632285.1 uncultured Clostridia bacterium | reverse complement strand
CTTGGCGGAAGTCCGATAAAGACTTTACGCTGTCTCTATGGGGAGACAAAGAAAACGGAAAGTATATGAGCGACCCTGTCCGCGAGAACATGGACGAAGCGTATCTCAAATGTGTCGATGAGATGGAAGACAACCCCGAGGGATATTATCTGATTGTTGAATTGAAAGAGGATAGTACGCCTGTCGGCACCTGTTGCATATTCCCTGAAAACGGGAATTACGATATCGGATATTGCATCTCAAAAGATCATTGGAAAGAAGGCCTCGGAACCGAAGTGATCGATGCTGTCATTCGCTGGGTCAAGGCGGAAGGCGGCAAGTCCATCACGGGAGAAGTGGCAGATATAAATCTTGCGTCGGTTGCGCTTCTTCACAAATTTGGGTTTTCAGAGGACAGAAAAACGCGCTATAAAAAATGGGGCGAAGAAACCTATTTTGATGCCCATTATTATAAGCTGGACTTAGAGTGAGCATTCTATTCCGCACAACCAAAATCCGGTTTGCTGAAAAGTTGTAAACCCCTTTAGAAATTAAAGGGCGAACGTCCGGCGGACACCTCTGATGCAGGCAGAAGCCGCCGACCGAGGCGACAGCCGGGAACTACGCCCACGGCAACGCTACAGCGGCTATCCACAGTGTAAATTGCAGAACAGATAAACCCGTTTCGCGTCTTTAGCTGTTCGATAAGTCTGAAAACCGAATACAAGAAACAGACCGTTGACACACCGGCTTCCCGGTTAAAATGTCAACGGTCTTTTTATCGGATATACTGCTTTACGGCCAACCGCACTTTCGCCGCGCGCCGTGTTTGTTATAAAGAATTCACTCCGATATTTCGGCTTCCTCTGCCTTTTGCGGCGCCTCGTCGATCGGGGGCAGGCGCTTTTTCCATTTGCCGGCAACGAAGGCGATGACGTGCAGGATCATTCCGAGCAGCCACGAGACGAGCAGCGAGATCGGGATCGCAAGATAATTGCCTTTCGGGTTATCGGGCGTTTTTGTTATCCACGCTATCGCATATGCGAGCGGGACGCGTATGACGACCGTTGTGATGAGGGAGAGCCACATAGGCGTCATAGTGTCCCCGGCGCCGCGCATCACCCCGGCGAGCGACTGTGTGACGCCCATCGCAACATAGCCGACGGCGAGAATGCACATCATTCCGAAGCTCATCTCAATGAGGGACTCAGTTTCGGTGAAAAGCCCCATGATCGGGTGGCCGAAGATGAGGATAAGCGCGAGGAAGAACGCCGAGACGGAAACCGCCATGACGGTGCCCTGTATGGCGCCTTTTTTTATGCGGTCATATTTTTTCGCGCCGACGTTCTGGCCCGTGTACATCGTCATTGCCTGGCCAAACGAGAAGTTCGGCATCATTGCAAATCCGTCGACGCGCATGACGACGACGTTTGCCGCCATGACGGCCTTGCCGAAGCTGTTTGTCAGGGACTGGACGAGCAGCATCGCGACCGAGAAGATCGCCTGCGTCAGCCCGGACGGGACGCCGAGGCGCAGCGTTTCGACCGTGATATGCGTCAGCTTGAAATAGCGGAGCTTGATGTCGAAGACGTCGCGCATATAGAGCATCTTTATGTAGCAGCATATGGCCGAGACAGCCTGAGAGATGACGGTCGCGAGCGCGACGCCCATGACCTCGAGGTGCAGACCGATGACGAACCACAGATCGAGCACGATGTTCAGCGCGGCGGAGACAAGAAGGAACAGGAGCGCCGAGATCGAGTCTCCCATGCCGCGCAGGACGCCGGATAGGATATTGTAGTAGAACATTCCGACGATGCCGATAAAGCAGACGAGCAGATAGTCGCGGCTCCACCGGAATATGTCGCCCTCCGGGGTGTTCAGCGCCGTGAGCAGCGGCGACGTTACGAGCGAGCCGAGTATCATGATGATGACGGAGCCGACGGCTGTCAGCGTTATACAGTTGCCGATGGTCGTCGACAGCATCTTGCGGTCACGCGCGCCGTAATACTGGGAGACGAGTATGCCGACGCCGGTCGAAAGACCGATCATCAGCGCGAGCATCAGATTGAGTATCGGGGCGGCCCCGCCGACGGCGGAGATCGCGTCGTCTCCGACGAATTTGCCGACGACGATCGTGTCGACGGTGTTGTAAAGCTGCTGCGCAAGGTTCCCGACCAGCATCGGAACGGCAAATTCCGCTATCCTCATTGCCGGGGAGCCGACAGACATATCCTTCGGTGAGAATATTTCCTTCAGTGACGCCATAGAGATAATTGTTTCCTTTGATCCGGTTGTTCGTTCTCATAGATAACGCGCCACAAAACATACGCTCCGTGACGCTACGTATATACTATATCATATCGGAAAGTTGATGTCAAACGCGAAATATAACGATAAAAAAGACCGTGACGGCAACAATTTTGTTAAACTTGATATTGCCGTGAAAAAAGGGAACATCTGAAGGGCGGCTTTCCCGACCGTTAACAAAAAGTTTACAAAGAAAAAGGCATGTTGACACTTCACAAAATAATTATTTGTGATATAATAGCACGAAATGATTTTTTAAGGCGGCGCGCCCTGATGTGTCCGGGAGATATGCTGCGCCGCGCTTCACGCTTATGAAAACGGGAGATATATATGGAAAACGACCGGAATAAAGAAAAGGAACGGGACGGCGGGCTCGACGAGAATTCCGAATTTGAGCTTGTCGACGCCGACCCTGTTGATAATAAGCCTGACATGCCCGAAAACGATCCGGGCGAGGGCGATGGGGGGAGCAAGGGCGCTGCCAAAGCGCGCGTCGTCCGCTTGCCGAAGGTGCGGGAGCTGCCGTACCTGATCCTGCCGTGCCTTTCGTCCATAGCCATTATCCTTTCGCTGAAGAACGGATTCCCGACGGACGCGGACGGGAGAACGAACTTTTTCATCTCCGCGGCACTGACGTTGGCGATGTTCGTCTTTATGTTCGTCCACTTCAAGGTGCCGAAGCAGTTTGCGATCCTCCCCGTCGGTCTTGCGCCGGCTTGCGCCATGCTCCTGCTCGAAAACATGGATCACGATCCGTTCTCGATCGGCGGGCACATCATTTTCCTCAACTGTCTGTTCTTTTATCTCGTCGCGGCGATACTGCTGTGCCTGACGCGCCGGACCTCGATCGCCGTATGCGTTCCGTGCGTGTACGCGCTGTTGGCCGGGCTCGCCGAGCACTATGTGCTTCTGTTCCGCTCGGCGCCGCTCTTTCCGTGGGATTTCGCAAGCATCGGCATCGCGGCGTCCGTCGTCGGTAATTATGAATTCGTCGTCACCCCGTCGCTCGCGCTGACGGTCACGCTGATCCTTTTCGTCATCTATGTCGGATTTTATGTAAGCGCAAAACTCGATTCGCTCAAAAACATCACGGTCCGCATCGCCTCGACCGTAGCTGCGCTGCTGCTCTTCTTTGGGTACGGGCTCTACATCAACACCGAGCGCGTTTTCGATGACTTCGGCCTTTATCCGTACCTTTTCACGCCGACGACGCTCTATTACCGCAACGGCTTCACCGTTTCGTTCATGACGAATATGCGGTATCTCTCGATAGACAAGCCGGAGGGCTATTCTCCGGACGCGCTCGAGGCGATAGGCGACGAGATAGACGATATCGAGGTTGAGACAGGGAAGTATTCGGACGTTACGCACCCGAATATAATCGCGATAATGGACGAGGCGTTCTCCGACCTTTCGGTGCTCTGCGACTTCGAGACGAACGAGGACTACATGCCCTTTATCCGCTCGCTTACGGAAGACACCGTGCGCGGCAAGCTCCATATGTCGGTGCTCGGCGGCAACACGGCGAACTCGGAATTCGAATTTCTGACGGGGCTTTCGATGGCGTATCTGCCGACGGGCAGCATTCCGTATCAGCAATATATAAAGAGCGAGAGGCCGAGCCTTGCCTCGCAGCTCAAGGCGAACGGATATACGACGCTCGCGATACATCCTTACGGCGCCTCCGGCTGGAACCGCAACACCGTTTACCCGAACCTCGGATTTGAAGAGATGAGGTTCCGCAACAATCTGTACGGCATGACCGCGATCCGCGACTATATCTCGGATATATCCGTTTTCCGCTTTATCCTGTCCGAGCTCCAGTACAGGGAGACGGATCAGCCGTTCTTCGCGTTCAACGTGACGATGCAGAACCACGGCGCATACACGAAGCAATACGACAACTTTAACGACCGCGCCATAACGGCGGTGGGCAGGGAGAACGACCAGCAGCTTTCGCAGTATCTGTCGCTCATAAAGCGCACGGACGAGGCGGTCGAAATGCTGATAACGAGGCTCAAATCGTTTGACGAGCCGACGATAGTCGTGTTCTTCGGCGACCATCAGCCCGGCGACTGGGTGTCGGCGGCGCTGCTGAGGCAGAAGGGCGTCTCGATAGATCAGACGGACGTGACGGAGAGGGAAAAATACTATACGGTGCCGTTCTTCATCTGGGCAAATTACGACATCAAGGAAGAAGAGATCCCGGCGATGAGCGCGAATTATCTCTCGACGCTGCTCTGCGAGGTCGTGAACATCGAGCTGACGGACACGCAGAAGTTCCTCTCGGAGATGAGAAAAAGCTATCCTGTGATCTCCGCGAACACGTTTATGGACGCAGACGGCGTATATCACCCGCTCTCCGAGGTTTACGGGGAAGAGTGGCTCCGCAAATATGCGATGCTCCAGTATAACTATCTCTTCGACAATAACACGACCGGATATTTTGAATAAGCGCAATTGCATTTATTAAAGGAATGGCACGACCGCAGTCCTGCGGCCGTGCCATTTTGCTATTGGGGGGAGTCAATTCAATGAAAACAGGGCTTTCTCATAATCTTTCACATAGTATCTTTCATTTGTGCGTCCCTTTTTAATGATTGTGTGACCCTCCGCCTCAAGCATTTTCTTCTGCGCCTCAACGCCGCCGGGATATTTTGCGTTCAGCTCGCCGTTCGCTTTCAGCGTTCTCCAATAGGGAGTTTTATCCTCGGTGCGCTGACAGCTTGCCCACGCCGCTATGGACACAAAGATCCCGGCGGTAATAGGCTCTGTAAAATCCGCGCCGTTCAGCTTTGCAAAGTATTCGCGAATTACTCCGACTGTGATCACGCGCCCGTATGGCACGCGTTTCATTATTTTGTCATAGTCTATCGGCGGCGCGAAATACATTTTGTTCCCGCCGTATTTTTCTATGCTCTTTTCGTCCCGGATCGTTATGATCTTCGGCATGTCCTTGCTGTCATTCAGCATGGTGTTAAAATCTTTTTTATCTTCATTTGCCATAACAGTTCACCTCCTGCCGCAAGCATATCACGTTTTTGTCGGCGATGCAATGAGACGGTTTAAAAAATATAGCTCCAAAGTGCGAAAAACAGGCTCTTAGCCCCGATGCAGCGTCCCGCCGAAAAAGAAAAGCCGCCGGGAAAATACCGGCGGGCTGATAAGGAAGTAATTTCAGATGTATCGGGAAGGTGCAGTTTTAATGGTTGCGCTTTCCCGCTTTTTATGCGGTGAATTCGGTTTTTGCGGGCTTCGGAATTTGGATTGTGGGATCACAATCAGATGCTCGTTACGCATGGGGACGCGCTGTCACAAGTTCCATATCGTTCGTTTACGGTTCACGCATTGTATGCCGACTCACCGACAAATGGCTTTGGTTTTACGTGATGTTAATTCGTAGTCAAATTTGACGATGTGTTTTTTTCGTGATTTATAAACAAAAGCAAAATTGACAACAAAAGTTGTCTCAAATGACTACTATTTTCTTTGCAATTGTGATACAATACAAGCAAATACAAGTTATGGGGGTAAAATTATGGGAAATTTGAAAAACAATATTGACCATTACATGAATTTAAAAAGTATAAAGAAGTATAGTCACTTGCTGATTGACATTGCACACGAATTAGGAATCAACGGACAAGCCGCATATGATTTTGCAGACAGAGAAAAATCCAACTTTTCAAAAATGCTGAAAGAAGAAAGACCGCTTAAATACGACTTTATTATCCCTTTGGAAAAAATATTTGGTATTTCATTGGCCCGGTTGCTATATGAAGATGCGTACAAATTGCCTGTTGAAAAGGAAAACGTACCGTTCAATAAAGGTTTTAGATATTACGCATATTTAGACGATCCGAAATTATATAAAGATGAATTCGATGTGCTGCTTGCAAATGATGGGAGATCTATCCTTACGCAAACTGATGAATTTGGCAAAACCTTCCTCGATTATGTAGTTGAATATCATTCGGTTAACGGCGTCAGATACCTTCACGATGAATATGGAATAAAATTGAAATGGTATCATAATCAATTTGAATTTAGGAAAGACAAAGGTATAACATGGATTCATTTTGAAAACTGTATTGAGTTTGCACGTCTTGTTGCAAGTATGAACGACGCCGAATTGTTTAACAGCATTTATGATTCTTATAATATGTTTTACAGATTGGGTTTTTATGATGTTGATGATTGCATTTTTTGCAATAACGATTATTTGGAATTAATATTGGATAACGAGAATCTATTCCAATCAATATTTGATGAAAAACCGTATGTATTAGAATTAAGCAATTCCGCTAAAAGAAAAAAACAAGTTGATTCTATTACATACCGTTCCATTAACCCGATCATAAATAATTGCCTGAGATATGCGCTGGAGCACTTGGACAAATATAAGCAAAGAGCGCTTGCAATATTAAAATTCGGGATTGACTATAACCGAAAGAAAATCGCTGCCATAGATTTTAATAATTGCTATAATTATATTTGTAATGAACTCGGCGCATTAAAAAATATCAATGATAATGATTTTTATGAGCTGATTATTTTCGCCGATATAGAAACAAGTGATGAGGAAATAAACGTGTTAATTAGTCAATTACCCAAATTCAAAAAATACTGACAGGAGGAATTTAAATGTATTGCAGAAATTGCTGTAAAATAATTGATGATTCGGCAACATACTGTATCAACTGCGGGACAAGATTTGATAACAATAATAACGAAACCGACAGGGGTTTAGAAATAAACAAATATAATTTTTCAAGGGGGACGCTGTTTATGGGCGAACATTTTTTTGATTATGACGACGGCGATTTTGCGCGTCCAATCTCGGATAATATGGCAATCAATTCCGACGGAGATTTTTTGATGCGAATGGGAGATCATATGGCAATGGATATGGATTCCGGAGAGCTGCACATTATATCCGGTTGGTCTAACGATGAAGATGATGACTAAAAAAGGCGGCACAGAAAGCATTTCTGCTCTCTGTGCCGCCTTTTTGCCCTTACTGCCGCCTATTCGGTTGTATTTGAATGATGTTTTCAAATTACTTCCTTATGCGTCAGTGGCAAAATACCGGCGGGCTTGTCCTTGATCATTTGATCATTTGATCATTTGATCATTTGATATCCACGTTCACCTTTTTGCCGGCGGCGGTCGCCGCTGCCTTCATTACCGAACGTATCGCGCGGGCGATCTTCCCGCGGCGGCCGATCACCATGCCCATGTCGGACTCAGCGACGCTGAGCGTCAGGGTGACGGTGTTTCCGTTTGATTCTTCAGTGACGGAGACTTCGTCCGGGTGCTCGACGATGGATCTCGCGATAATTGAAAGAACCTCGCAAAGGTCGATCATGCTCAATTTTTCGATTCGCCCCGGAGACCCGAGAGAATCTTCCTTTCTTAAAGAGTAGGGGAGTGCGGGTGATTACTCGATGACGCCGCTCTTCTTGAGAAGCGCTCTCACGGTATCTGTGGGCTGCGCGCCGTTCGCGAGCCACTTCTTCGCCTTTTCCTCGTCTACCTTGACGGTCGAGGGTTCCGTGCGCGGGTTGTAGTAGCCGAGCTCTTCAATGAAGCGTCCGTCGCGCGGGAAGCGCGAATCCGCGACTACGATGCGGTACGAGGGCTGCTTTTTCGCGCCCGTGCGTTTTAATCTGATCTTGACTGACATTATCATGTCCTCCGAAAATAAAATATAATATAAAATCCCTTTTATCGTTTTCAGAAACTGAATGGGAGTTTACCGTTGTTCATGCGCCGCCTGAGTTTTGCGGCCTGCTTGCCGGTCATCTGCTTCATCATCTTTTTCATCGCTTCAAACTGCTTTAAAAGACGGTTCAGCTCCTCGACCTTTGTGCCGCTGCCGGCGGTAATACGCTTTTTGCGCTGTGCGTTTATGATCTCGGGGTGCTCGCGCTCGCGCGGCGTCATCGAAAGGATCATCGCTTCGGTGTGCGCGAGGGCGCGCTCGTCCACCTTTGCGTCCTTGAGCGCGGAGGCGTTCACGCCGGGGATCATTCCGAGCAGGGACTCAATGCTGCCCATGTTCTTGAGCTGTGCGAGCTGGGCGAGATAGTCTGTTAATGTGAACGTTTCCTCGCGCATCTTGCGCTCGAGCTCCATCGCCTGCTTTTCGTCGAACTGCTCCTGCGCCTTTTCGATGAGCGTCAAAACGTCGCCCATGCCGAGTATGCGCTGCGCCATTCTGTCCGGGTGGAAGGGCTCGATCATGTCGATCTTTTCGCCCGTACCGATGAATTTTATCGGCTTGCCCGTGATGTGGCGGACGGAGAGCGCCGCGCCTCCGCGCGTGTCGCCGTCGAGCTTTGTGAGAATGACGCCGGTGATATCGAGCTGATCGTTGAACGCTTTTGCGACGTTGACGGCGTCCTGACCCGTCATCGAGTCGATGACGAGAAGGATCTCGGTGGGGTTGAGTTCGGCTTTGATCTCGCGGAGCTCGCCCATCAGCGCCTCATCTATGTGCAGGCGCCCCGCAGTATCGAGGAACAGCATATCGTGCCCGTGCTTGTTCGCGTGGGCGAGGGCCTGGCGCGCGATCTCGACCGGGGACGTGTCCGTGCCGAGCGAGAAGACGGGGACGCCGATCTGTTCGCCGAGGACTTCGAGCTGCTTTATCGCCGCCGGGCGGTAAACGTCGCACGCGGCGAGCAGCGGGCGCTTGCCCTGTTTTTTATACATTGCGGCGAGCTTTGCGCAGTGCGTCGTTTTGCCCGCGCCCTGGAGCCCGCAGACCATCACTATCGTCGGCGGCTTTGAGGATATCGTCAGCTTCGAGACGGTGCCGCCCATGATGGCGGTGAGCTCCTCGTTTGTGATCTTGACTATCTGCTGAGCGGGGACGAGCGATTCGAGAACCTCGCTGCCGACGGCGCGCTCCGTCACCGCCGCGACGAAATCCTTGACGACGCGGTAGTTGACGTCCGCCTCGAGCAGCGCGAGCTTGACCTCCCGCATACCTTCCTTGACGTCGGCCGCGGTCAGCTTGCCCTTGCTGCGGAACTTTTTCAGCGCCGCGTTCAGCTTATCCGAAAGACTTGAAAACATCGTTTTTTCCTTTTGTGCTGTGTGTCAGTCGCCGAAGAGCGACCGTATCTTCTCCGCGGCGGACAGGAGCGCCTGCCTGCTCTCGCCGTCACTTACCGAGGCGGCCTTTGAGGTGAGCTCTTCGATGACGGCGCCCGCCTCTCTGCGCAGGGACGACTGTGACGACGCGATGTGGAGCGCGCCCTCGAGCCTGTCAAGCTCCGCCTCGCCCCGCTTGATCGCGTCCCTGACGCCCTGCCGCGAGATCCCCGTGTTCTCGGATATCTCGGAGAGCGAAAAATCGTCATTGTAATATGCGGCGAGCAGGTCGCGCTGGCGCTCGGTCAAAAGCGAACCGTAATAGTCGAGGAGAATCCCGTATGACAGATCCTTTTCCGTAACCGTGACCTCCCGAGCGCTGTAAAGCAAATCACTTTACAGATTATAGCAGACGTCCCCGCCGCTGTCAAGTGCTTTTTTCACTTTTTTCGGCGCTGCGGGAAAAAATATCCGCCGCGTGTATACCGTGCCGCGGCGGATATCGTAAAAAATGCTGTTTTATGTCGGTGCAGCCGTGCTTATGCTGCCGGTGCCGCTGTTGTACCGCCGTCTTCCGGCGCTGCCGTCGTGCCGACGTCTTCGGGCTCCGCTGTCGTACCGACGTCTTCCGGTTCCGCCGTTGTGCCGACGTCCTCCGACGCCGCCGTC
>CANROT010000073.1 GCA_947632285.1 uncultured Clostridia bacterium | reverse complement strand
GCGCGGACGTGGTGAGCCTGCTCGACGCCCACTCCCTCAACCGCAGCATAGTAAGGGACGGCCTGAAGGCGATAGACGGGGCTTCCCCGCAGAACTTCGATTTCGTCGCCGGCCATATGCTTTCAGCCTGCGGCATAGGGACCGACAGGGTGACGGCAAGAAAGATATCGTTTACGGCGGCGCCGTTTATAAACGCCGCTTCCCGCATGGGCGAGGTGTGGAACATAAACGGGGCGCAATTTGCACTTGACGCTCTGTTATCCTCTCCCGACGACATGGAGGCTTACATAAGCATATCCGAAATGCGGGAAATGAACGAGGAGCGCAAGAACCTTTTAAACGCCGTCAGGGCGTCAGGGCAGTATAACGACGCAGTAAGGGAGATAAAAAACGGGGAAGCAAACATAGGCGTGTTCGTCGCTCCCGAAGGAACGCCCAAGTCCCTCTGCGGACCGATTGCCGGAAAGCTGTGCGAATCCTGCGGCAAGCCCGTAATTGCGGTCGTAAACACGCCTTCGGGATATGCGGGCAGCGGAAGGAATCCGGCAGGCTCGGACAGCCTGTACGGGCTTCTTGCAAAGGCCTTTTCCGACGGGGAGGCTGGGTCGGCCCTCGGTCCTGCGTTTAAGTTCGGCGGACACCGCGATGCGGTGGGCGTGAGCGGGATAAGCGATATCGGGATCTTTACAAAAGCGGTTCTTGAGGCTTCGGCAGGCTTTAAGGTGGGAAAGCCCGAACTGTTCCTCGACGAAAAGCCGGACGGCGAGCTGCTTGAAAAGCTGATCGCCCTCGAACCGGTAGGCAGCGGGCTTGAAATACCTCCCCTTAAGATAACCGGCAAGGAGCAGTACAGGGACAAGCTCTTTTTCGGCAGGGAAAAGATATGGAAAAGGATAAGGATAAAGCCGGACGGTCAGAAAGCGGCAATTGACATATCCTGCTTCGATTACTCTCCGGAAGCATACGCGCAGGACAAGAACGGAAGGCTGTCAGTCCTCGCCGTGCCGGAAGCCGACTTCTACGGCGGCGACGTGCGCCTCTCTCTGACGGCGGCGGGAACCGCGGACGAAAAAGACAGGGAGAAGGACTCTCCCGCGCCGGAAGTCAACAGGACCTGATCACGCGCAGAATAATCAGAAATACGGTATATAAGTATTGAATTTTTACCCTTTTTATGATATAATCAGGGTAACTGTCAGGTAAAAATGATTTAACGGGAGCCGCTCCCGCTAAACATAGAAAAAATAACGGTACGACCGTAGAAAAAGAAAGGAGAAACCATTATGAGTTTCGCAAAGTATCAGAACACCAAAAACGAAAGACCCGCCGAAAGGACTTCATTTACTCCGTACTACGTCAGCAAGAAAACGACCGACGCACAGCAGGATTTCAGAATCCCTTCGGACGAAAAGGCCTACATCCTTGCCGCGCAGAAGAATCTGCAGGACCTTGCGGTAAAGCTGTTTAATGCCGCAAAGGAAGCCGGCGCCGTGCTTGAAAGCGAAAAGGAAAGCAAAAACGAACCGGGAACCACCTATACGTCTCCGGACCGCTTCCGCATCAGCGTTGAGCCGAGAATGAAAAGCGTGAAGGATGAAGCGGGAAACTATACGAAAGAAAAGGAACCCGTATACAGCGACGACGGCAAGCTCGTCTACGACAGCTGCCTCTCAGTAGAGCACGGACCTGAAAGGCTCAGGCTTTACGCCGGCAGCAGGACTGCAGACAGCGCGGACGGCATAAAGCTCAGCTATGCCGACATGACGGTCGTTTCCGGCACGCAGGGGAAGGATTTTAAGATGAAGACCTACCGCGGAATAAGCGAAATAACGGATGCGGCGTCGGAAGACATGAAGAAATTCATGGATTCAATTTCCGAATACCTTCCTAAGGAGCAGAGCCTCATACGAAGCCTGTACTGGGAGTTCCACAAGAGGTTTTCGGAGGTCAGCAGCCTCGTAGCCAACAAGGACGGCAAGCTCGTAAACTCCGAGTACAGCATTTACAATGAGCCGCAGGAGTACACTAGGAGCGACGGAACCACGGCGATGTCTCCGGAAAGCATCACCATCGGCAATCATTCCGACTCGCAGAGGGTGACGGTAGGCCTCGCCTCTGACGGCTCCTATTTCTTCCGCCTCACCGAGCCTAAGCTGTCGGAACAGGGAGAGGCGGTCATCGACCCCGCCACCGGAAAGACCGTCTATGAAGCCCGCTTCCTCAACTCCCCTGCGGAGGTTGAAGCCGGCATCAAAAACGAAAACGTCCGCGCCATACTGAGCGAGGCGGTCGGCGAGCTTAAGCCGCAGAAGACGCAGGAAAAGGAAGGCGCCGAGCCTGAACGCTGAGACCTGCATATGAAAGGTTATAAAAAAAGACCGTCGGGATTTTTCCCGGCGGTTTTTATTCTGCCTCCGTCAGACGTCCTGAGACGCCCGTATTCGGTTTTTCGGTTTTCGGCGGGTATTCGCATGGCTTCGTCCGCAAAGCGTTTAACAAATTAATTCTGCGGGCTTACGGAGCGTCGTGACCCGTCATCTTTCTTCTCCTGCAGGCATTTCCCGTCCGTTCCGCTTTCCATACGCTTCCTGCTGTTCCCGCAGAGAAACCGCATCGCTCTTAAATTCCTCTTTGTCTATTCCGAAATAATCGGCCATAACCTCCACCGCCTCATCCGGCGGTTCGGCGCGGTCCTTTTCAATATCAAGCACCGTTTCCTCCGAAACGTTCAGCATGGCGGCAAATTCAGCCCTGCTGAGATTCAGCCGTTCCCTCAGCATCTGTATCTTCTGCCCCAAGGTATATTCCTTCGGCTTTAGTATGCAGTTGCCGCGCAGCCATTCCTTAAATTCATGCCCTTTCCCGCTTGTGTAAAAATCAATCAGCCTTGTCTTGAACTCAAGGCTTTTTTCGGGAGGGATTATGAAAAGCCCCTCTCCGTTTTGTATCAGCGCCATGTTGCAGATCAGCGAAGCGGTGCGCTTGTTGCCGTCGTTAAAGAGCTGTGATTTTGCGATATACATATACAGCTCAAGAGCCGCATCCGTTTTGTCGGGCAGCGCGCAGAGCTCCCTTATCTCCCCGTCCAGAACGGCGGCCGGCTTCGGCACGGGCGGCGTATATACGAGTTCGCCCTTCATGCCGTACACGGCTATCGGCTCGCTCCAGACGGAGCGTATGGAACCGGCATTGTCAACCGTGAACCTGCCTGCCAGCCTGTTCATCTTCCTGACGGTTTCTATACCTATTTCCTCGGAGACGTTTTCCAGCAGGTACTGCCATGCGTGCTTTAGGTCGTTCACGAAATACAGTTCGTCATGGGAGCGCCCTTTCACGCTCCGGTCCTCTAAAATCTGCTCGGTTTCGGGGAAGGTTATCGCCAAGCCCTCGACCCTTACGCTGCTGTAGATGTTTTCTACAATGTGCTTCTTCGCCAGCAATATATTCTTTTCAATATCCATTTTTCTCTCCTCAGCCAAAACTGCGTTCAAAGATGCAGCGTTCCGTCAGGAAATCTTTTATCGCATCCTTGGACTCGTCGCTTTCATAAAAACTTATCAGCATTTTTTTGAAACGCATCTGATCCGCCATTTGGATGCTGATGACCTTATTCTCATCATAGAGGAGTCCGGCTGCGGCCATCTGCGCAGTTCTCTTGTTCCCGTCATAGAATAGCTGCGCCTTAACCAGATACAGGAACATCTCCACCGCCCTGCGGACTGCGCCGTCAAGCGAAAGGATGCGCCGCACGTCTGACTCAACATCCTTTTTGATGGGGACCGCAGGCTGCCATGACGTACCCGATATCCTGACGCCCTCCGTCCGTATTCGGCCTTCTTCTTCATCCGGACCGTACAGCCCGTATTGTACCGTCCGGTTTATTTCGGTTATCCCTTCAAGACTTTCGGACGGAATTGACTTAGAGCCTATTTTCTTCCATGTATTCAGGAGGTTGTCGATCTTGCAGACGTCTTCGCACGTCACATCGTCAGTAGTCATCCGGTTGAGAAGCATCGGCACGCTTTCAAAATGCACGTTAATGTTTTCAAGCCGCAGCATGTTGTAGAAAAACTCGTTTTTTGTCAGGGATTTCATATATTAACCCGCTTTCGCCTTCTAAGCTTATTTTACCTCCGCATTATAGCACAGTACGGATTGGATTGCTATCAAAAAAATAAGCATGCCGTCATAAAAAAGACAGACATGCCTTTTGCGGAGAAAGACCCAATGATCGGGCGCACCCTGTTAAGATTCCGAACTCAGGTATACCTTGTTACACCTGACCCTTTATACCCCCTGTCATGCCTCTGCGCCTGACTTACGCCTGACTTCTTTTCTGCCTCTCGCCGTCCCCTGTTTCCTTCTGCTCCTTCTGTTCCTTCTGCTGCCACTCCTTGACAAGCGAGGAATAAATGGCCTGTTTGTTTTTGCCGTACTTCTCCGCCAGCTGGTCGGCGCTCATGCCCGCGCTGTAATCGGCGGCGATGCTGTAGCGCTGTATGCTTCTGCCGTTTATTGATTTAGGAAGCCCCGCGCTTTTTAACAGCCTGTCAAGAACCCTGTTGACGTTCGTGCCGGTGAGCTTTGCTCCTCCGGCATTAAACACGTAGCCGTCCCCCGGATATTCCTTCATGTACCGCTGAAGCCACTCCATGCACTCCTTTGATATCGGAAAGCTCCTGTCCTTTATCCTTACGGCGGAGCGTTCTGCGTCGATGTCTTCGGACCGCATCTCGGACGCTTCCGAAAACTTAAGCCCCGAAAGTGTGCAGAAACATATGAGGGCTCTTGCGGCGCTGTAATTCCTCACGTCGCGGTTGTCGGCGGCGGCGATAAGGGCGTCATGCTCCTCCTTGGAAAGAGCGCGCCCGCTTTTTTCGCTTCCGGATTTTGCAGAAGCTCCCGTCCTGCTTCCGTCTTCATCCCACGCAGGAACGTCCTCGATGCCGCAGAGGCGGATAAATTCGAGCGTCCTGCTGATAAGGACGTTGACGGATTTCACCGTGGTCGCATAGCAGTCATCCAGCAGGCGTTCGCAGAAGGCGGCCCTGTCTTCTGCGGTTATCTGCCTTACGTCCTTGTCAATAAACGTATTCAGGATATATACCCTGCACAGCTTTTCGTACCGTTCCCTGCTCTGCCTGCCGTATCTCGCCTTGCTGCAGTCAAGATAAAACCTGATGCAGTCCGACAGGTACGGAGGCGAAGGAATCAGCTCCCCGTACTGCCGTCTTAAGTGCTCCCTGCGCGCGGCTATCTTATCGTATACTTCGTCTTCCGTTCTGCCGTAAAACCTCATCCGCTTTCCGGCGTCTCCATAGTATGCGTCCAAGTAAAAATATTTATCATCCTTCATTATGTTCGTGCAAAAAAACTCTTTCATTCGAGACCTCCGCATTTCCGCATTGCTGATGATAAGTATATACCTTTAATTTCCGCATTTCAAGCAAAATAATCAAAAATACGGTACAAAATCCTTCTTTTTCGGAAGGCTTATTGATTTTTTCAGATATCCGATATATCGGCGGCGCCCAGCTTCTCCCTCAGCCACTCGCCGTATTCCCGTAGATTGACATATCCGCCGGATTCCATGCCCTTGCCGCGCAGAAACTCCTTAAAGTACGGGTGACGGATATTCTTCCTAACGTATACGGTCCTGTCCCTGCCGCTTACGAGCCTTCTCCCGCAGTACGGACATAAGGCGAACTTTGAAAAGCGCGCCGTGTTCCCGTCATCGTCGGTAAGGGTAAGGGCGCCCCCTTCCTTCCACTTCCTGCAGTATCGGCATGAACCTTGGGAATCCTTAAGGTAATCCCCCGCCTTCTCCTTTATGTACTGCACGGTGTAGTCGCGCGGATGCCTTTTGCCCTCAAGCCAGCTCCGCAGCGTTTCGGGCTTTACCCCCGTAAGCCCGCAGAACTCATTGGCCGGCAGTCCGGTTCTTAAATAGATTTCTCGCACAATTTCGCAGTTATCCATATTTTATTCATTCCCTCCATGCTTAAAGTCTGCGGGTCCTCCCTTCCGCCCTGCGCTTATTGCCGCTTCAGACCTTCCTCGTAACTTCTGATGATATCGGATATTTCACCATAGCCTGCATCAAAATATCCGTTTCCGCAGATGCTTCCTATCGGGTAATATCTGTCCTGATCCTCGCAATGGAAGCACAGAAACATCCCTCGTTTTTTCAGAACATCATTTACGGCAGACATCATAGCCCATTCCTTCTTCTGCTGTTCCTCGTACCATTCAATTACTCCATCGTACCGATGAGCCATGGCCTTGTCGATTTTCCGCTGTTTTGCCCCCGCAATAGTCCGTTTTAACCGCATAGGCAGACGGCATATCGGTTTACTGCCCTCATACAAATCCTTGTATACAAGGCAGCCGCAGTCACTGCACTCTCCCTCACAGCTTCTGTCTTCCCAAGACAACGGGCAGTCTTCACAGGCACAGGCCTTAAAAAGCTTCATTGATATTCACACCTCGTCTTTCATAAAGCATAACCAATGCGTCTTGTTTCCTCTTTTCCTGCATCTGTTTCCAAAAAGAGGCTTCTGAGAAAACAACGGTAAAATTTCGCTCAACGGGAACTGTATCTCGCTCCACTTGAATATCAAAACGCCGTTCGGTTTCAGTACCCGCATGCATTCGTCAAAACCGGAGCTCAGCATCGACCGCCAATTCCCGCGCAAATTTCCATATTTTAGTGCCATAATTGACGTGTCTCCGGCATATTCCAAATGCGGAGGATCAAACACAACCAGATGGAAACTGTTATCGTCAAAGGGCAGCTCCGTAAAGTCGCATACCGTATCGGGATTGATTTCTATGTATCTTCCGGGATAATACTCGGTCTTGTCCATCACCCGTATATCGCAAAATTCCACATCCGGGTTGTGTTTATCAAACCAAAACATTTTCCCTCCGCAACACACATCTATAATTCGTTTCATCTTTCCCTTTCCCTGTTTCTCCGCAGACCGCTCTTTCAATACTTCCGTTTTCTCGATATGCGCTTATGCCCTGCTGTTCCATGCCTCAAAAACGTCTTTCGGCGTCCTGCCCGCATCCGATATAAAATCAATGCCGCAGGAATGACAGTGAACAAAGGCAAAAACAGACTCATCATTCAGTTCTTCTTCGCCGTCAATACAGCGTTCTTCTCCGTCCGCCCCGCTTACGCAGACAAGGTTTACGTCTGCGCTTCCGCAGAAGGGACAGGGACGGAGATTGATTGCGTTACTCATACTTTTTCCTCCTTCGCTTCCGCGCCTATCCGCTTTCCGCAGGCAGCGGGTTCGGCATCAGCTTACACAGCCGCTCATCTTTCAGTTTCATCTTCCGAATAAGTACGCACGGAAGGAGTCTTTCTCCCATCTGCGGTCATTGCTGCGACTATTCCTGTCCTTAAGAGGCTCATAAGCCGGCGGCAGCGGCTGCCAAGCGATTACCTTACAATTCTTGCTGTCATTACTCCATGTTCCGCTTCTGTTGTACCAGCCGGTTTCCGTTGTCACATCTCCGTCGTACCAAAGCAAAGCAACAAGCACGTCTTTAGAATACATCTTAGCGTCTCCGTAACCCATTACGGATATATCCGGAAGCTTTTCTTCTACGGGAATCCATCTGCCGTTGTTCTGCCCTTTGGACAGTTCTTCGATCATATCCGCGGCTTTCCTGCACACCTCGTCCAAGCCCGCAAGCGTGTTGCCGAGGACAACTTGTCCCGCAAGCCCTCTTAACTCTTTTACTGTTTCGTTATATTCATCTTTCTGTCTCATCATATATCATCTCCTTTGCATTATTCAAATCATGGACCTTCCCTGCCTTCGGGCGGTCTGCTGTATAGAATCCTTGCAGCGGCGGATCAAGCTGAGCGATGAAATCGTGCGGAATCGTATTTCCGTCGGCGTCCCGATAGAGGGTAACGGCCATCGGCGTGCCGAAATAATTTTCTTCCTCTATGTCGCGCTCAAGTTTATGGGTGCTCGTATACTCGACGCTCTCTCTGACCGTACCGTCATTGCCGAGGTAGTCGATTCTGCCTATAGGGAACGATCCGGCAGGTTCTTCCTTTCGGCCGCCCTGCGGCGTTTGTACCTCGTTCCGACCTTCCTCAAGGGGCTCGTAAGCCGGAGGTAAGGGGTGCCAAGCAACAACCTTGCACTTCTTATCATAATCATAAGACCATGTTCCGTCACTGTAATACCAGCCGATTTCCGTCGTCACGTTTCCATCATTCCAAAGCAAAGCAACAAGCACATTTTCGGAATATGACTTATCGGCACAGTCTCCGCAACAGATTACGGATATTTCCGGCAGTTTTTCCTCCACAGGAATCCACCTGCTATCGTTCTGTTTTTCGGACAATTCTTCAACCGTGCCGATCTGTCTGTACTGCCGTAATTCGCTTAAAAGGTCTATGACCTGACTGATTGTTTGATTATACAGCCGCAATGAATCGGCAGAGTCAATATAACAGGACATATGCTTATACTGTCCCTCTAAAAACTCAACTGCATCCTTAATTTCCATACTCATTCTCCTCTCTCCTGCATTTTCGCCCCGCAATTCGGGCAGTATTTCATAAAAGTATCGTCAAGCCGTTTACCACATTCAGAACAATATCCGATCTTCGTTTTTATCGGGTGTTCAACTTCTGCTTGTTCTATTGAGCCGCAATTATGGCACTTTATCTCAACATACTTGTATCTTCCGACAAAACGATCTTTCCATACAATATGCCCACGGCGTACAGGTTCAGCATCAACAAACAAAAATCTGTCCTCATCTTCTAATGGTTTGCTTTCTCTGTATCTGCTCATTTCTTTACCTCCTTCTCATTCTGCGTCACTCGCGCTCCCAGTCCTCGTGCTTGATATGCTGACCGCACTTAGGACAGTATTCCTGATCGTCATAGCCGACTTCGTAATGTTCTTCGCAGTTAGGGCAAATCCAAGTGTCATAAACTAATTGACCATCTGCATAGCCGTCTCCTTCATAATCAGGCTTTTCGGCGATCTGTCTCTCCTTTGCTTCGCGGAACTCGTCAACCGTTCCGATCTGACGGTACTGCTGCAGTTCCGTCAGGGCGCTGATGCAAAATTCGTGCGCGTCGTACCATTCTTTACTCAGCCCCCTTAAGGTCCAATATTCCTTCGTTTCTCCCGTTGTCGCATCAAACAGCGTCAAATCGTTTTCGCACCTTAAAGCACTAATTGCTTTATCAATATCCATGCTCGTTCTCCCTTCCGGCTCCATCGGCCTTAATCTTTTCGGACGTCTCCTTAAGACGCCTCAATTCGTGAACGGAGCCGATTTTCCTGTATTCAACAAGCTCCTGTAATGCGTCCGCAGGCTTGGCGCAGACGTCCATGCAGTGACGCACATTTCCGTTCCAGTCCGGACAACGCCCGCACTCATCACATATTTCCTCGCATAATCCCATTCCGCCGCCTCGCTTTCTTCCTACCTTTTCATAAGCTTTCTTCTTACCTTTTCATAAATTTCAAAGGCTTTATCGCTTATGCCTATTCCGAGGTTAATTACTGCGGCAATAATAAACGGTATTGCAAATAATAATACAAAGGCTCCCATTTTCATATACTCTAATCCTATGATAAAATCATTCCTTTTCTTCCCATTCGTCACAGGTGTCGCTGTATTCCGTAGGAACGGCATAATATTCAGACTCTTCGTTGCCGCAGCAAAACTCAGCGTTACAATGACCGTCATACTGCCTCGTGTTGTATTTGCATGTTCCACATACTTCTTTCATTCCAATACCTCCTTCCTTTTCACTTTTTTAATCGCATCATAAGGACTGTCCGCATAAATCAGCACCAAAACGCCACTCTCAATATGTCTTACGGAATACAGCCTATCATCATGATAAAATGCTATATATCCGTCTTTTACTGTACTGCCGGAAGTGTTCGCTGTCGGCGAAAACTCCATCAAAGTATGTGCCATTCGATCAATCAACAAACCGCCTTTATCGCTCATCTCAACTTTCATTCTGGTTCAAAAGAAGGTTTCCAATATACCTCCAGCCAATATCGAAAGTTTTCAACACAGATTTTGTTGGATGCATTCGGAA
>CANROT010000072.1 GCA_947632285.1 uncultured Clostridia bacterium | reverse complement strand
CGCTCCGGATTTGACGGCATTTGCCGGGGCGGGTCTGTCCCGGAAAAGCCGAAAAATCAAATTAAAGGAGTGTTAAGAAATGAAACACACGAAAAAAGCGTTGCTCGCAAGCGCGCTTTCGATGCTGCTTTGCGTCTCGATGCTCGTCGGGTCCACGTTTGCATGGTTCACAGATTCCGTCACGAGCGGACAAAACAAGATCGTCGCCGGCAACCTCGATATCGAGCTGGAATATGCCAAGGCGATACCCGGTGACGGCGGCGCGCTGAAGCTGAGCGAGTGGAAGCCTGTTACCGGTGACACGGCGGACCTGTTCGGGGTCGTTGACGGCACCAAGAGCCTGTGGGAGCCCGGCCACACGGAGGTCGTGTACCTGCGGGTGACAAACAAGGGAAGCCTTGCGCTCAAGTACAAGCTTGCTGTCGCAGTTGCCAAGGAGACTACATCTGTATCTGCAAAGGACGGCGGGACTTTGCGCCTTTCCGATTATTTGGTATTCGGGCAGGAGATTTCTAAAGTCGAACCGACGCCGTACACAGACCGAGAAGCGGCGCAAAAGGCTGCGGGGGACACAAAAAAGCTTTCTGATTATGAAGAGTCGGGAGTTCTGCTCTCCGACAGCTGCGAATATGTGTCGCTTGTTGTATACATGCCGGAGGAAGTAGGCAATGAAGCTAACTATCAGACCGGTAAAACTGCCCCGTCCATTGATCTCAGCATTAACCTGACGGCGACTCAGACACCGTATGAGTCCGACAGCTTTGATGAGAACTACGACAAAGACGCCCAGCCGGAAGACGATGAGATCGTGGCAGGCGAGATCTCGGAGAATGTTCCCACAGAAGGCGAGGTTAGTTTTGACTTCGGCGACGGCGCCGTACAGGTGACCGTTCCTGCCGATGATATTGCTGACGATACCGAAAAAATAACGCTGTCCGTGCGGGAAACCAGCCTGCCCGCAGGTATTGCCTGCGATGAGGGCAACGGCGACGGCAGCAAGTCTTACACCATAAGCGTCACCCCGCTGATGGATACGCTGCCAAGCCCCATAACAGTCAAAGTTTACATCGGAGACTGGTATCAGACGGCCGACGCCTATATCAACCGTGTAGAGGTGGGCGACCATGTGACGCAGGAGCATGCCGCCGGTATCAGCTTGACGTCGGCTGATGACGCCGCAGAAGATGTCACATTTAAGGACGGATATGTCACATTCAGCACCAAGGAGGTTGGTACCTTCAGCATAGTCGGTCACGGCTTCAAGTATTCTACGCCGCGCTATACGACGGGTGCGGTTATCACCGGACTTGGCAATATCGAAGTCGGAGAAGACGGTGTTCTTACGATCCCCGATACTATCGCCGGTAAAAATGTAGTTGAGATTGCACAGTTTGCTTTTTTCGACGGCGACATTAACATTGAAAATGAAGAGTTTGACAAAGTCAAAGAAGTGCATCTCGGCAAGTATGTGGAGGATATTGGGAATCGCGCTTTTTGCGGCCTTAAGAATTTGGAAAAAATCTATATTCCGGCAAGCGTTGACCACTTCGCATTATATGTTTTTGAATACTGCGCAAATCTCAAAGAAGTTCATTTTGAGAAGACCGATAACTGGATTAGAACCGGCACAGTATTGCCGGGCGGTCGACCGACCGGCGGTACTCCGGTGGATCCGACTATTTTGAGCGATCCATTGACGGCAGGAGAGTACATGCGTACTACAAACGAACCTTCCATGTATCGTATTTCTGACTGACGACAGTGCGTCGCGTACTGTAAAATCATCAAACAAAATTTTCCCAAGCCGTACCTCCCCCTCGGGGGAGGGCGGCTATCCGACGGCACCGCTTGACGGCGCCGTCGGATAGCCGAAGGACAAAAAGACAAGAAGAAAGGAGGTACCTCTCATGAAAATCGAAAACGGTAAAAACCTCGTGGGGGGGGTACTTTCCCTCGCTTTTAGGGGTACCGACAAGCTGCCCTGAGGCAAAAAAGACGAAATAGACGCTCCCCGATCTTGCGGCATTTCCCGGCGGGCGTCTCCACCTCCGAAATGCCGAGAAACAAAAGAGGAGTGAAAACAATGAAACACACCAAAAAA
This sequence comes from uncultured Clostridia bacterium, assembly GCA_947632285.1. Classification (GTDB taxonomy): domain Bacteria; phylum Bacillota; class Clostridia; order Oscillospirales; family CAG-272; genus DTU064. The sequence continues at coordinate 8,142 of CANROT010000072.1, read as the reverse complement.
GCGCTGCTCTCAAGCGTTCTGTCGGTGCTGCTGTGCTGCTCGATGCTTATCGGGTCCACATTTGCATGGTTCACAGACAGCGTGACGAGCGGCAAAAACAAAATTGTCGCCGGCAACCTCGACGTCGAGCTCGAGTACATGGCTGATGACGGGACGTGGCATAAGGTGACGGAGGCCACTGAACTGTTCAGCTCCATGGAGGCAGACGGCGAGACCGAAAACCTCTGGGAGCCCGGCCACACCGAGGTCGTATATCTCAGGATCAGCAACGTCGGGTCCCTTGCTTTGAAGTACCAGCTTACGGTGACCGTTAACAGCGAGACGACGTTCACAAATGCGCTTGGCGCTGAGGACTGCAAGCTCTCCAACTATCTGGTATTCGGCCAGAAAGAGAGTGAGGATAAAATCGATCGGTATACCGACCGCGAGGCGGCGTGGAAAGACGCCGGCTCGACGCTCGGCCTCGGCAGATACGCGAAGCCCGGCACGCTGCTCCCCAAGGACGATACATACGTCGCGCTGATCGTTTATATGCCTACCACCGTAGGCAACGAGGCCAACTATCGCGCCTCCGGAACAGACGACGTTCCGCAGATCGATCTCGGTATCGCTCTGAAGGCAACGCAGGCAGTCGATGAGTCTGACAGCTTCGGCAACGACTATGACAAGGACGCCGCCGCTGAGCTGATCGATTGGACGGACCTCCGCAACGAGGAGTTCGAAGAAGAGGTCAAGGATAAGCTTGAAAATCCCGAGACGGAACCTGACAAAGTTATAAATGTCAGCAGCGCCGCAGAGCTTGCCGCTATTGCGGACATTGCCGGCACTACAACGGACGGCATGAAGGGCTGGACCATCAAGATCACGGAAGATATCGACCTGAGCGGCGCCAACTGGTCTCCTATCGGCGGGGAAGTTGCGTTCCAGGGCACCATTGACGGTGAGAAGACGGGCGAAGAAAATGCGGTCATCACCGGCCTGACCATGCATGATGAAGACGGCAATACCGCCGGCTTTGTCAACAGCCTCAATTACGGTACGATCAAGAACCTGACGTTCAAGGACGCGAAGGTCACCGGCGATACCAAGCTCGGCGTGGTTGTCGGCGGCGCTTTCCCGATGGGTACTGTTGAAAACGTCACCGTTGAGGGCGCGGAGCTCACCGGCTGCCACTATGTCGGCGGTATCCTTGGCCAGGGCTATTGCAGCATCAAAAACTGCACCGTAAAGGATATCACCATCTATATTGAGCCGCACATGGTCGACAGCGGCGAATATGACGACGGCGACAAGGCCGGCGCTCTGGCAGGTCAGGTCACCGACGGCAGTTATGAGATCAGCGGCAACACCGTTGACGGCGCTGTTCTCACCGGCTACCGCGATATCGGCGGACTGATCGGTCATTCTCATAATCAGAATAAAGTGACCGACAATACCGTGAAAAACGTTCAGATCACGGTTTCCAACAAAAACGACTACGGTCATTCTCAGAACGCCGGCGAGATCCTCGGCAACCGCGAGTTTAAAGAGACCGAAACCGGAAACACCTTCGAGAATGTGACCATCACCTGGTCCGATGTAAAAGACGAGGGCGCGCTTGAGGAAGCGGCAAAGGGCGGCAATGTAAACGTCCAGCTCGGCGAAGACATCACCTTTACAAATCCCACCGGCGTTGAAACACCGAACGGCTCCGATGTGACGGTCGACGGAAACGGCAATACTCTTACCGTTACGCATACCGCGTTCAATAACTACGACGGTCTCGAAGGCATTAACGATGGCACACTGAATTTCAAGAACATCGTATTCGAGGGCGCAAAGTCTGATACGTTGGACGGCCAGTTTGCCGTCGTCCTGGGCTTTGATTCCCGGGTAGACGTTGTCTTTGAAAACTGCACGTTTGATAATCTCTATGACGCGGTGTACTGCAACCCCACCACAGGCGACACGGTTTCCCACGTCACCTTTAAGAACTGCACGTTTAAAAACGTCAAGTACGGCGTCGGCATAGACGGGACCTCTGTTGAAGGCAGCTATGTCGTTACCTATGACAGCTGCACCGGCCTCACTCCGAATCAATATTCCGAGTTCGGCAACGGTGTTATTAATCTCAAGGGCAGCGTAAATACCACGCTGAGCGATAACGTCGAATTTGAGGGCGACGGTATGGAAGTCGCGAACGGCTCCGATGTGACGATGGACGGCGGCAATCACACCGTCAATGTTGAACACACGGCGTTCAATAACAGAGACGGTCTCGAGGGCATCAATGAGGGCACGCTGCACCTTAGCAACATTGTGTTCGAGGGCGATGCTGCTGTTGAAAACGGTCAGTTTGCAGCGGTCATTGGCTTCAATGCCAATGTTGACATCGTGTTTGAAGGCTGCACGTTTAAGAATCTCTACGCTGCTGTGTGCGGTAACCCCAGCGAAAGCGCAGATAATCATTCCAACATTATCTTCAGGAACTGCAAGTTTGAGAACACCAAGTACGGTGTCAGCATCGATCCCAAAACGGTTGACGGCTCTTACACCGTGACGTTCGAAAACTGCACCGGTCTGACTAATTATTCCGAGTTCAACAACGGTAATGTTACACACGACTGAGATATTGTCACAAATCCGTTGACTATATCTGCATAGATCGCGAATCGCAGTTTTCTGAATGATCCGCACGATCAAACGATCAAGCCGTCCCGCCCGACAGGGCGGACGGCTATCCGACGGCACCGATATACGGCGCCGCCGGATAGCCGATAGGCTAAAATGCAAAAGGAGGAACCTTATGCAAACTGTACAAACAGTTAAAATCCAGGGGGGGGGGTATGCCGCTCCCTGCAGGTGATTTTCACCAACCTTTGGGGAAAGGAAAAGAGAAAATAGACGCGCTCCGAGTTTGACGGCATTTACCGGGGCGTGTCTGTCCCGGAAACGCCGAAAAAACTACATAGGAGTGATGACAATGAAACACACCAAAAAAGCGCTGCTCTCAAGCGTGCTGTCGGTACTGCTGTGCTGCTCGATGCTCATCGGGTCCACATTTGCATGGTTCACAGACAGCGTGACGAGCGGACAGAACAAGATCGTCGCCGGCAACCTTGACGTCGAGCTCGAGTATGCTACGGCAGAAGACGCAGAGGGCGGAATTACCGATGACGAATGGAAAAAAGTCGAATCCGCGACCGAGCTTTTCAAAACGGATACGCTGTGGGAGCCCGGTCACACCGAGTACGTGTATCTGCGCGTGCGCAACGCTGGTTCGCTTGCGCTCAAGTACAATTTCGGTATTTCGGTATACGGCGATAAGGAAGGAAATCCCGAGGCGGAATATACGACCGTCGAAGGCAAAACGAAGCTTTCAAAGCACCTCGTGGCAAACCTGAAAGAAAATGCTGACCCCGTCACCGCGCGCGAGTCGCTTTGGCTCAGCGCCGATGAAGAGACAAAAGCGATCGGCAATTTAAGTTCGGTAGGATTTACCCATATGGACGCGCTCGGAAGCGGGGAGACCGATATGTTTACGCTCGCCATATACATGCCGACATCGGTTGGCAATGAGGCGAACTGGGTAGGCGCGGAAAAGGCTCCGGACGAGCACGCGCCGCAGATCTGCTTCGGCATCACCGTCAACGCAACGCAGGTTCCTTCCGAGCGCGACAGCTTTGACGATCAGTACGATAAGGACGCTCCGCTCGTCGCGGCGACGGCTGCCGAGCTGAAAAATGTGCTTGACGAGATCAATAACGATCCCGCCTATGACGGCTCCGAAAAACATGTCGTGCTCAGCGACGATATGACGCTCGGCGATGCAGTTGGGCTTGAAGTCGCGGAAGACCGCAATGTTGTCATTGATATATTCGGACATGATCTCGCGGTAGAAAAGGCAGACCGCAACGGCATATTGGTCAGTCCCGGCGCCGAGGTCACCATCACAGACTCGCAGTCCGGCGGTACCTTGACCCTTCACAGCCCGATAATCTATAACGAAGTAGACGGCGAACTCTATCAGAAGACGGACGACGACCTGACCGGCGGCATCTATGTCAGAGGCGACGCTGACCAAAAAGCGAAGCTGACCATAGAGGATATCGAAATCAAGATGGTCGATGAAGGCGGCAGCACGCCTATCATCGCCGAGAATGCGGAAGTGACTTTGGGCGAAGGCGCAGAGATCACGACGCAGTCCTACGGTATTTGGCTGAAGGAAAACGCAACGGTCACCGTTGACGGCGCACATCTGACCGTCGGCGAGGGCGTCACGCAGCATGCTTTCGTCATCGGTAACCCTTCGGGCGAGGAAACTGACGAGAAGTGTGTAGTCAATTTTGAGAACGGCGTTGTTGATGCGAAACACGGCGTCGAGGGGTCGGTGTTCGAGCTTTGTACCAACGGTGAGCTCAATATTACCGGTGGTGAGTTCAATCTCGATACAGATCAGCAATATAACGGAAGATATTACAACCAGTATCTCATTATCAGCAATAAAGGCGGCAAGGCGACCGTTGGCGGAGATGCCGTAATCAACGCGAGAAACACTAAGGCGAAAACAAATGATACCTTTGGCAGCGGGGAGGCCGTGTTTGTATTCAGCCTTGCTGCTGACGAAGAGGAAACGATGCCGGCTTCTGTGGTAGTCACAGACAACGCGACGATCAATCTATACGGTACCGAAGGTTATGTGTACATGGGCTGTGTTCAAAACGGCTCGACAATCACGGTTGAGAAAACTGCGCACATTAATTGCTATAACGAGATCGAAGCAGGAGTGACCTATCTCGGTATGGTCGCTACAAACGGAAAGATCTATATTGCAAAAGAAGTTGTTCCGGATAAATCTGACGTTACCGTTTCCCCCGGCTTGGGCACGCTCGTAGACGACGTCGATAACAACCAATGGGTCATTGAATAACGGTTTAATCCAACATTTATTCAAGCCGCACCTCCCTTCGGGGAGGGCGGCTATCCGACGGCACCGCATAGCGGCGCCGCCGGATAGCCGATAGGCTAAAATGCAAAAGGAAAGGAGGCATCCCTTGTGAAATTTATGCAACAAAACGGGGGGGGTACTGGACCGCCCTGCCGGACATTCTAAAGAGCTGCCCTCCGGGCAGAAAGAAAGCATAGACACACCCTGATTTTGACGGCATTTTTCGGGGTCGTGTCTCAATCCCGAAATGCCGAGAAACAAAACAGGAGTGAAATAATAATGAAACACACGAAAAAAGCGTTGCTTGCAAGCGCTCTTTCGATGCTGCTGTGCGTCTCGATGCTTATCGGCTCCACGTTTGCGTGGTTCACCGATTCCGTTACGAGCGGCAAGAATCAGATCGTCGCCGGCAACCTCGACGTCGAGCTCGAGTATGCTACGGCGGAAGACGCAAAAGACGGCACGATAGCCGATGGCGACTGGAAAAAAGTCGAATCCACGACAAATCTTTTTAAAGCGGATACGCTTTGGGAGCCCGGTCACACCGAGTACGTGTATCTTCGCATTCGTAATGCGGGCTCGCTCGCGCTCAAATACAGCCTGAGCGCGGCCGTTTACGGTGACGAGACGGGCGGCGAAGAAAAATCCTACACTAATGTGAACGGCGAATCCGTCAAGCTGTCTGACTATCTTGTTTTCCGTGCCGTTGATGGCACTGAAACGGTCACTGACCGCAGCAAGCTGTGGATCGAGGGCGCTGAAGCCGAAAAGACTGCAATGGGCAAGCTTGACGAGCTAACCACCCCCGGCGCAGTACTCTATCCCGCAGACAAGGCAGACGACACTCACGCAAGCCAAAGAACCTTCACACTGGCAGTCTATATGCCGACGCAGGTCGACAACAAGGCGAACTGGGACGGCAAGGGCACAGCGCCTGAAATTTACCTCGGACTGGTATTGAACGCCGCACAGACGCCGTTTGAGTCCGACAGCTTCAGTGACGATTACGACGCAAAAACGGAATTCCCTGACGGGGCATTTACGATCGCGCCGTTTGTAGATGAGGCTGTTCCGGAAGCTGGCAAAGAAACCGTGCTCGGCAATGAGGCTCTGACGGTTACCGTACCTGACGGTGCCGTAACCGATGGCAGCGACGGTCTGGTGCTTGAAGTGGAGCCCGAAAATCATGTGGCAGACGGCGTGACCGTCTTGGCGGAGGAAAAGTCCGTCAGCTATGACATCGGCCTTTATACAAAGACAGGCCACACGGAGGTTGTTCCTTCTAAGGCGATCACGGTCAAGCTCTACATCGGAGAAGGTCTCGCCGATGTAACTGTATACCATAGCGGCGAAAAAATGGATGCGAAGGATGTGAGCTACGATGCCGAAACCGGTTATCTGACACTCATCATCAACGGCTTCAGCCAGTTTGACATCGTGTACAGTGTGACCGTTGCTACCTTAACTTCAGACGGGCAGGTCACGAACCTGGGGACCATGGCGTCCATTCGCAACGCGGTGGCAAACGCCGGGCATGGCGATACGATCACGCTCTTAAGGGATATCACCGTCACCGAGACTCCCGTGGAATGCGAGGCTCTGCATCTCGATACCGGAAAGAGTCCTCAAAAGGCTGCGCCGACCGCAGCTTTCGGCGCGCTCAGCAACGGCGCGATTTTTGACGGCAACGGTCGCACGGTGACTCTGATGCCGGCAAGCAGCGGCGCAAACTGCCTGTTCGCAGAGATTACCGGCGGCGCCACTGTCCAGAACTTCACCTTGGAATTCAGCGGCAACAGTTATCTTACATACCACGCCTCCGATTCTCATCTCAAACAGATCAACGTTACAGGCTCCGCCGTTCTTGACTTCGACGAAGCTCTGTTTGTAAAAAATGTGGACGGTGGTAAGGACACGGTCATGACCTTCGAGTCTTGCTCGAACTATGCGACCGTTGACGGAACAAATTCGGATTATTCCGCTATTTTTGCCGGCGACCTGGTCATGGCGAATATTTCCTTTAAGGATTGCACAAACTTCGGCAACTTTAACGGCAAAAAGGCTGCCATGTTCTTGGCAAACTCGCCTATGGCGTGGTCCGGTGACGACATTTATACGATGACCATCGATAATTGCTCAAACGAGGGACAAATTGTTAATTTGAGCGATCAGTACGGACCGGCCAACCTGTTCTCTGCGGTCGCTATCGAAAAGTACACCTTCGAGACGAGGATCAATGTATCGTTCGGAGACGAAACTCTTATCGGTGCAGAAGCGCTTAAAAATGAAGCCGAGCTCATCGAAAAGTATAATTTGGGCAACCCGGTCGTTGCGTGCAAAGTTGACAGCACATTTGAGATAAAGAAAACGACGTTTGAAGACAATATGCCCGGATTCACCATCGTTACCGCTTCGGACCTCGAGAATGTAGATCATTATGTAGTGACGTACACACGAATGATCGGCGGTACTGCCCGCCAGAGCATGACCTGGAGCTTTGAGCACGAAGAAAAGAACCAGGAAGTCAAGTGCGGGATCTACCAATACGGGTTCGTTGATCAGGAATGGATCAATACGCATCCGAATGCGGTTTTGGGTGATGATGGCTTTGGCCACACTACTTATAAGCAGCCGGGATATCCCTTCCCGCACTATCCGCTGCCCGACCTGAGTGTTTCTCTCGGAAATCACGAGCCTCATCCCGCTGACTTTATATCCGTCACGGCATATGACGCAGATGGAAACATCCTCAGCGTGATTGGTTTGGATCTCACTCGCGCGGGCGCTCCGAGCTCGTCCAAGGGCTGAGCCGCCGTCAGACGTAAAAAAATTACATTCGAATCAAGCTGTCCCTCCTTACCGTGGAGGGACGGCTATCCGACGGCACCGATATACGGCGCCGCCGGATAGCCGGAGAAATCCTTATGGGAATAATGCCCGACGAGGTCGTCATACGCGCATGAGGTTTGGAAAAGCTCGTCATTTCCCAACATGACCCGGCACGCGGCCGTTTGACACCGATCGACGTAAAACGTGTGCTTTTACGCCCATATCGCTGAATGGCCCGTGATCTTTCTGGCAAATATCACATAAGATTATTATCGAAACCGATTTCAACCGGCAAATTTTCACAAATCAAAATAATTTGAAAAAAAGTGTTGACAAAGGGAAAGAGAAGTGGTATACTAACAAAGCTGTCGGCGAGAGCGACAAAC
>CANROT010000071.1 GCA_947632285.1 uncultured Clostridia bacterium | reverse complement strand
CCCGTAAGCCTCGCCGGACTCCTCGGTACACCCCGGCGCGAGCAGCGCCGCGAACGGGTTGTGATAATGCCCGGACGCGCCCCTCCCGCTCGAAACGGTCGTTATGCCGTGGCCGAGAGGACGGCGCTCAACGGCCCTCTCCCGCCCCCAGCACCCCCAAAGGTGCAGCAGCCTGAACTCCGGATGCGTGAAATCGACGGCGGCGCTGTACGCGCGCTCCACATATATCGGCGCCTCGCCGCCGTTTTTTATGACGGCGCGCCGCGTTATGACGGGATGGCGTTCATAGACGGAGTAGACGAGCGTGATCCCGACACCCGTCACGTCCCGGCAGTACAGCTCGAGCGTCTCCGCCTCGCCCTCGCCGCCCGCCGTCGACGGCATCCCCGGGATCGGTTCCTTCCCTTTATATATCCTGTGCGAGACGTACCGGCAGTCGGTGACGGAATTTCCGCCGCCGTTTTTTATCTTCACCGCCGATATGCGGAAGTCGCCCGAGCCGTATGCCGGGTACTCCGCCTGCATCGTGTCCGGGGAAAAGCGCCAGTCGTCAACGGCGGCGGAGAGCGGCACGGTCGAGTCGTGCCCCTCGCGCACCGTGAGGTAGTCGACGTCGTGCTCGTCGAGGCGCGCGCCGTAGTACAGCCCCATGACGTAGCCGCCCGCGCCTATTTTGAATATGTACGACGAGGCGGACGTGTCGAGCTTGAATATTTTTTTGTCGGGGAAAAATGATATGCCCATGAGGTTTTCCTCCGTGAGGTCATGTATTTGCACTGTAAGTATACCATAAAAACGCCCGGGAGCACAAGCCTGGCGGCGCCGTATATTCGGCGGAGGCGGGAAAAATCGTCTTTTTGTGCAAAAAAATCTTCCCCGGCGCGAAAAAATCATTGAAAATGAAGAAACACCCCTTGCATAGTAGGGCGCAATCGTGTATAATTGATAGGTACGGACCGTTTTTTCGGCACGTTCACACACGGATATTGACGGCACGTCATATACATAAAAACCGATTAAGGAGAAGCAAATGGCAACCTACAAATCAACCGACATACGCAACATCGCCCTCCTCGGGCACGGCGGCGCGGGCAAGACGTCTCTCACCGAGGCGATGCTCTACGTCACCGGCGCCGTTGACAGAATGGGCAAAACGACGGACGGCAACACGACGAGCGACTACGACCCCGAAGAGATAAAGCGCGGCTATTCGCTTTCGACGGCGCTTGTTCCCGTTGAAACGAAGGGCAAGAAGATAAATATTCTCGACGCGCCCGGATATCTTGAATTCGTCGGCGAAGTCAAGGAGGCGCTCTTTGCCGCAGACAGCGCCGTCATCCTCGTGGATGCGAAGGCCGGCGTCGAGGTCGGTACCGAGCTCTCCTGGGACAACGCAACGGAGGCCGATATCCCGAAGGCATTCTTCATCAACAAGGCGGACGACAATGACGCGCACTTCCGCCGCGTCTTTGACGAGCTGCGCGACATGTTCGGCATCTCGGTCTGCCCCGTCGTCGTCCCCGTCACGGGACAGAAGGGGATGTTCGCCGACCTCATCGAGATGAAGGCGTACACCTACGACCCGAAGAAGGGCACCGCCATCGAGTGCGAGATACCCGCGTCCTTTGCCGCCGAGGCGGAGGAATACAAGACCGTCCTCTATGACTCGCTCTCAATGACGAGCGAGGAGCTCATGGAAAAGATACTTATGGAAGAGCCGATCACGCGCGAAGAAGCGTCCGAGGCGATCCACTCCGGCATTCTTGACGAATCCATCGTCCCCGTGTTCAGCGGCTCCGCCACGAACCTCTGGGGCGTCACAACGCTTATCGACGCGCTCATCAGCAGCTTCCCGAACCCGATCACCGCGGGCGGCGTCAAGGCCGAGGGCGACCCCTCCGTCTTCGTCTATAAGACGGTCGCGGACTCGTTCGGAAAGCAGTCCTTCTTCAAGGTCATGTCCGGCACGCTCCGCCGCGACACGACGCTGCGCAACCTCGACACGGACACGAGCGAGAAATTCTCCCACATCTACACGGTCCGCGGCAAAAAGCAGACCGAGGTCGACGAGCTCTCCGCCGGCGACATCGGCATGATCCCGAAGCTCGCAAACACGAACACGAACAACACGCTCGGCGGGACCGAGGGCTATAAGAAGATCGTCTTCCCGACGCCGTTCCTCTGCATGGCGATCCAGCCGTCCTCAAAGGGCGACGAAGACAAGATATCCACGGGCGTCGCAAGGCTGCTCGAGGAAGACCTCACGCTCAAATACGAGAACAACGCCGAAACGAAGCAGATGCTCATCTACGGCATGTCCGATATCCATCTCGAGGTCGTCAAGTCCAAGATGAAGTCGCGCTACGGCGTCTCCGTCGACCTTGTCGCCCCGAAGATCGCATACCGCGAGACGATCAAGAAGCGCGTCTCCGTCGAGGGCAAGCACAAGAAACAGTCCGGCGGTTCCGGCCAGTACGGTCACGTCAAGATGACGTTCGCTCCCGGTGAGGACGAGGGCCTGACATTCACGCAGAGCGTCGTCGGCGGTACGGTGCCGAAGCAGTACTACCCCGCAGTCGAGAAGGGTCTGCTTGACGCGATGCAGCACGGTGTGCTCGCCGGATATCCGGTCGTTCACCTCGCCGCGGACCTGTTTGACGGCTCGTATCACCCCGTCGACAGTAACGAAATTTCGTTCAAGCTCGCCGCGCGCCTCGCATATAAGGCGGGCCTGCCGCAGGCGAACCCCGTCATTCTCGAACCGGTCGGCGCGCTCAAGGTCTATGTGCCCGATGCGATAGTCGGCGACATCATGGGCGACCTCAACGGCAAGCGCCGCGGCCGCGTGCTCGGCATGAATCCGTGGGAGGCGAAGAAGGGCTACACCGTCATCGAGGCGGAGGCTCCGAAGGCCGAGATGATGGACTACACCGTTGCGCTCCGTGCCATGACGCAGGGCAGAGGCCACTACGACTTTGAGGTCGTGCGCTATGAGGAAGTTCCGGGCAACATCGCCCAGAAGATCATCGCCGAATCAAAGGTCGAGGACGACGAATAAATCAAAGCATATTAAATCGGGCTGCCGCACGTTTTGTGCGGCAGCCCGGTTTTTTGTCAATCCTGGACCTTCCACATGCTGCCGGTCCGGTAGTCCGCGCATACATAGTGATTGTAGCCGGGAGTTTCAATGCCGTCCTCGCTCCCCGCCATGTATATCGCCCGATAGACCGCGTACTTATCATTGACGGTCACGGGGATCACCATGACACTGTCCGGCACATCTCCGATATCAAATACCTTTTTCGATTTTCTCGTCGAGAAATTGAACTCGAATATCGGGCTGCTGCTGTTTTCGATATAGTATACCGCCCCGTCATAATATCCGATGATGAGCTTGTCCTCCGTTTTCAGGAGCGCCTGCGCGCCTGTCAGCGGCTCGTTCACGTCGCACCTGTAAAGCGATGCCTCCTCCGCGTCCTCGTCGAAGGACGTATAATAGATATATCTGTCGTCGACATAAACGACCGAGGTGACCTTGCCTTCGTACACTTTTTCGTCCTCGAACGCGAGATCATACGATACGATATGCCCGACGCTGCCGTCGGAGCAGTATATTCTGTCGCCGCTTATCCATTCGAGCGACCACAGCGGGGACGCATTGAACCCCTGCGATTTCGTATAGTCGCTGCCGTCTTTTTTGACGCTGTGCAGCGTGTAATAGAATTCCATTCCGTCGCCGCTCATCATCAGTGTCGCGCAATAGAGCGTGTCCTTATACATTGTAAACGACGAGAGCATACCGCCGATGCCGTCACAGATGACGGTCTGCTCGCCGGTCTTCGTATTGACCGACACGATCTTGCCCTTGCCCTCGATGGGGCTGTAAAATATTATAAGTACGGGCTCGCCGCCGTTCGCCTCCGTCGCCTCTCTGTCAACGATCATGCTCACGTCCCCGCCGGATCCGCTGTCCCTGTCACTGTAGACGAGCTTTCCCACGGGCTGCGGATCGTTCAGATCCTGCATAAATACGGCGCCGCCGTAAAGGTAAAAGAACTTGACGCCGCAGGTAAGGTACGATGTGCCGGTCTGAAAATCGCCGCCGGACTCGGCAGGCGCGCGCACGCGGCCCGGCTCGCCGAGGTTGTTGCCCCAAAGCGTTGAAGGCCCGGGGTTCGGTTCGCGGTCTTCCGCCGCGCCGCCGGACTCCCCCGTCTCGGGCGGGGCTGTCTCGTCCGGCGCTGTTTCCGGCGCGGTCGTCGGCTCCGTATTATCCGTAACGGAGGGCGCGTCCGTGCCCGGGGCCGCAGTCCCCGCCGATGTCCCGGCGGGCACACCCCCGCCGCTGTCACAAGCCGTCAGGCAGCCCAAAATGATGACCGCCGCTATCGTCGAAATCATAAACTTTTTCATACCGGTTATTTGCCTCCTTAACTTTGTAGCATAATCATATCATACGTTCATGCGATTGTCAAGGAATATTTTAGCTTTTTACCAAAAAATTTTTTGAAGGCAATTTTTGCGGCTCCTTCGTCTCAGTTTTTGTCCCGCCTCTCGATGTGCTCGGACTTCCATTTATTGTGTACGATCTCCCACACGATAATGTCCGCGACCACGAATATAACTATATTGATGAGCAGGTCGAGGACATAAAACCCTTCCCCCGCCACCAGATAAATGAGCTCGCCTGCGGTGAAATAAATCACCGCCATAATAACTTCTATCCAAAATTCGGCAAAGCCGCGCATATAGTGCAGCTCATATTTTGCGCCGCCGTCACCCTTGAGCCCCGATAGATATTCGCGCCTCAGCTCCCCTCTGCCGACGCGGAAGCTGTACGACAGCGCCGCGGCCGCGACGTCCCCGACAAGGACGCTCGCCGCGAACAGCATCGGCAGCGCCGAGCCGACAAGCCATTCTATAACGCTTTTGATAAAGACGTAAAACGCACCGTAACCGAGCTTTCTTCCGATAGTTCTCCACATTATTATATAGTCACCTCCCTGACACCGACAACAGATCCGCCGCGGGCGATGCCGTCGGCGCTTTTATTCTTCAGTCGATATGTATGACAAAGCTGTCGTCCCCCGAGCGAGCGATCGAATAGCCCTCCTCATCGAACGCGGGGCTGATCGAATCATACACGAGCGGAATGATGATGCTCCCGCCCGGCAGCCCAACGACGCCCCATTTGTCGCCGTCGCTCACCGCCGCAAAGCTCTCCTTCGGGATCACGCGCTCATATTTCGGCGGCAGGATCATTTTGCCGGAAAGGTCAAAGAGCGCCTCATGCCCGCCGCAGATCGCCCCCACATACCTGCCTCTCGGGCGGATAAAGTTCCCGCGTATCTCGCCCGAAATGCGGCAGCCCGCCGCCCCGTCAATGATAACGGCGCGGTCGCCGTTGACGCCGAGATATATCCCCGGCACGCTGTACATGACGTGTATGCGGTCATATATCGGCGGGACCGCTTCTCTGCCAGCCCTGTCTATCAATCCGTATCGCCACGCCTCACCGCCCGCACCGCGCACACCGACAACGGCGTGCATGCCGTGAAATCCGGTCGCAAAATCATACGGCAGCTCCGCCGGGATCACCTCTGCCCCCGACAGGTCGACATAGCCGGGACGCCCGCCGCGGCAAACGGCTATCAGCCCCTCCTGCGGGAACGACGGATATCCGTTCCCCCACGGGTCGTCATATATGAACGGCACGACCGTGTTCCCGTGAATGTCAACATATCCGAGCTTTCCGCCCCTTATGATACAGATCAGGTCGCCCTCCCACAAAAGCAGCTCCTCCCCCGGATCCGGGTCGCGCTCGATGTCGGAAAAGCGGAAAACGACCGTCCCGTCCGCGTCGATGCACAGCCGCTCGCCGCCGAGCGTTACCTCGGCGCGCCCGTTTATAAACGGATTTGCGTCGTCGTATATGAACGGTATCGCGACCTCGCCGTCCTTTTTTATGTACCCCAGCTTTTCCCCGTCCGAGACGCACGCGAGCCCGCATGAAGAAAACATGTTAAATATGTAAGCTGTTTCGCCGTCGTCGAATTTACGCTTTTCGACCGGCGTTTTGTATTTCATCGGGATCGCAACTCTGCCCGCATGGTCTATAAAGCAGACGCTCCCGTCATGATTTGCCGCGTCCGCAAGCCCGTCATGGAACATATCGATGCTGTCAAATCTCCCCTCGACCGGGCACGTCGTGTACGAGCGCCCCGGCGCGAGCTTCCTTTCGCTGACGGTGAGCTTTGCCGCGTCCTCTATTCTGAGAATCCCGGGAGCGCCGTCCTTTTCGGCGAAAAAGAGATCTCCCCTCACGTGTGCTAAAGAATCAAAAATCAAGGCTGACGCCGGAGGTTCGCAGAACGGCATCGTGATTCCGAATTTGCCGTTTTTCCGGACTATGATGACGGTTTTTTCCGGCGTGCCGTCAAGCGAGAGGGACGGGGAGGCGCTGTCGTATTTCGGCGGTATGACCTCGCGCCCGTAAATGTCTATGATCCCCTCCCCGCCGTCTTTGGAAACGCCGAACCACCGACCGTATTTGTGCCATACGTGGTCATACTTTTCGTTTACTTCCCGCAAAATGACGCTTACGCGCCCATTTTTAAACAGCGAGTATTCGCCCGCGTTGTCGAGCAGATAAGCGCCCTCCCGGACCTCGGGAATTCCCCGGACGCTCGTGTACACCGGCGGGATCACGCATCTCCCGCTCGTGTCGATGAGCCCGTACCGCAGCGAGCTTCTCTCCCTCGCCGCGGCAGCGAGCGCGTCCTCGCCCGGGTCCGCCGGAAGCTCGGCGCCGTCCGTCTTGCTCACAGCGACTGGCGCGTACCCGCTCAGGAAGCTGTGCGCCAGCTTGTATTCGAGCGGGGGTATGACCTCGCGCCACTCCCCGCCGACAAAGCCGCCGTAGCAGTATTTTCCGCCGCGCGTGAGCTTGATCAGTCCGTCCGAAAAGTACCGGTAGTACAGGTCGTAGTCGTCGCCGCGATCATATATGAACGGTATGACCGTTTTCCCGTCCGCATCGACCGCCCCGAGCTTCCCGCCGCGGAGGATCGCGACGAGCTCGCCCTCGTCTGTGGGTATAACATTGTAAAACTCGCCGTCGCGCTCGATTTTTTCATATTTATCATGGACGCGCTCGCCGCGCGTATCTATCATCATCTACTCACCGTCACGGCAGACGGCGGCGACACCGTTTATAAAATATGAATATTTGCCGCCGTCGAACTCGAACGGGATAACGGTATTCCCCTCCGTGTCGATAAATCCGAGCTTCCCGTCTCCGTCCACGACGGAGGCGAGCCCTTCGCTCCCGAATGAGGGCGTATCGTCGTCATTTTCCGGCATGCAGTATATAAACGGTATGCGGACGCGCCCGAACTCGTCAATAAAGCCGACTTTTCCGTCCGCTCTGTTTACGCCCGCAAGTCCCTGCTCCGAAAAGCCCGACATACCCGAATAATCGCCCGGCAGGGGAATGTACAAAGCGCCGAGCCCGCCGCCCGTGTACTTTATCTCTTTCATGTCACCTCTCCCTCTTTCGAATTTGTCCGCGCCGATCATTCCCTTTTCTGTAAGAAAGCGCCGCAGCCGCTCCCTTATCCGCACGAGCCTGACCGAAACGACGTTTTCACTGACGCCCAGCATACCGCCGATCTCGGAATACGAGTCCGAATAAAGGTGACGGCGCACGAATATGAGCCTGTTTTCCGGCGAGAGCGAGTCAAAAACTCCGAAAGCGCGCCCCGCAGCTCGCCCACCTCGATCTCGTCCCACGGCTCGCGCCGGTCGGGTATCTCGCACGCCCTCTCCGACGTCAGCATGCGAGTCTCGCCCGAGCGCTTCTGCGTTTTCTCGCTGCGGACGCGTTTGTATGACAGGCGGCGCACCGTTTCGGTCAGAAACGCCGCCGGAGATGTGACGTTTTCGGCGCGCCAAAGCGCGAGAAACGCGTCGTTAACGCATTCCTCGGCGTCACGCGCGTCGTGCGTTATTGACTCCGACAAAAACCGCAGATACGTCCCGTATCTCCGGTCCGCCTCCCCGAGCGCCCTCTCGTCATGCGCCAGCAAAAGCTCCGCGATATCGCGTGCCATGTGCTCTCACCCCCGCCTTTTTATCCTTCAATTATATAGTACCGATTTCCCGCCGAAAACTACGCGCCGACACGATTTTTTCCCGAAATTACCGTAAATTTCACCATCGGCGCCACATCGCCGCCGAGCGGCGTGCGGCGGAGCAGATCGTACAGCTCGCCCACCCCGACGGTCGCCTCGACCGCCTCCGCGGGCCACCCGTGACAAAAGCATGTTTCAAACAGCACGGCATCGACCTCCGAATGCTCCGCGACCTCGTCGATAAACTCCGCAACGCGGCGGAACTTTGCCTCGCGGAATGTGTGCTCGCGCCGAGTGCATTCCCCGATCAAACCGCACCAAAATTCGCCGCCGGAGACGTTGCCGAATATCTCGTCGCATTCGGACGAATACGGGCTGTCCGTCACGCAAAACGGTATGAACCCGTCAAATTTTATTATCCCGTCACAAACGTACTGCGCGTGATCCGGAAGATTGTACCCGAACGTTGCGCCGATCCCGTGCCTCACGGCGCACCCCATGGCGAAAAGCGACAGCGAGTCCCTGTCCTCCGCCTTTGTGTATATCCGTCCCGTTATCATAATATCCGACATACCGTGCCGCCTCCTTTAATTTTTGAACCTTTTATTATACATGGCCGACTGCATTATGTCAATATATTGTGCAAAAAAATTTAAAGTGTCGGCGGACACAAAAGAGGGCGGCGCGCACCTTTGTCTTACAGGTATATTTTACCGTACCGAACGCGCACGGTCACGGAAAAAAAGCTGCGAGCCGTTTCGGGCTCGCAGCTTTTGCGATATTATTATCTTTCGGCACACGGATCGGCGTCACCCCTCAACGAGCGCCATGAGCTTTTCCTTCGGCTGGACGCCGACGACGGAGCCGGTTCGCTCGCCGTTTTTGACGGCAACTATCGTCGGGATCAGGTCTATTCCGAACATCGACGCGAGCTCCGGCTCATCGTCGACATTGACCGAGCCGACCTTGAACTTCCCGTCCGTATGCTCCGAAAGCTCCTCCACGACCGGCGCCATCATTCTGCACGGGCCGCACCAGGTCGCCCAGAAGTCGATCAGCACCGGGACGCTTGAATTTTTTACCTCGGATTCGTAATTTTCAGTCGTTATAACTGTCGCTGCCATTTTTATTTCTCCTTTTCCTTATAATACAGCATACAGTGGCAGTATCCTTCAAAATCGGGGTCCGCCGCCTGCTCGCGGAATTCGCGGCACATGCACTTCGTGTCCTCGTTCATCTCTCGCCTGCAAGGGCAGTATCCGCCGCGCGCGCGAAGTCCTTCTCTCACGGTGCGGACGATATCCTCGTCTTCATTGAGTCTTATCTTTCCCCTGACCTTTTCCAAAGCTCTGCCTCCCATGCTTTTATTCGCTGCAAATATATTGTACCACGCGCCGCAAACTTTTACAAGTGGGCTTCGCCGTGCTTTGCGACAAATGCGCCGTTTTTTAAGAATATATGCGAAAAAAGGCGACTACATACAGCCATTTATGTTATTTCCACTTGAAAAGCGGTGCGCGATAATATATAATATATTTTAGTGGGATATCGCCGTTTCTTTGCCGTAGTCACGGCGTCCCGGACTTTCGAAATCAAGGAGCCTCCTATATGAAAGACCTCAAGGAAGAAACTTTGACTTTTTCGGCGCTCGGCCGCGAAAAGCAGCAGATGCACGCGATCCTCAAGACCGTATATGACGCGCTCGTCGAAAAAGGTTACAACCCAATAAATCAGATCGTCGGCTACATTCTCTCCGAGGACCCGACGTATATCACGAACCACAACGGGGCGCGCGCCCTGATCCGCAAGATCGACCGCGACGAGCTCTTGAACGAGCTCGTGAAGTGCTATCTCAACGTATAATGGAATACGTCAGCCTGACGCCGACCCTCTCCGTGTCGCGCCTGTGTTTCGGCTCGCTCACGGTCGGTCCGCTTCAGGCGAATCTGCCCGTCGAGCGCGGCGCGGAGGTCATCGCATACGCGTTCGCCCGCGGCGTAAATTTTCTCGACACGGCGCAGCTATACGAAAATTATGACTACATAAGGCGCGCGCTCGAGCTCGCGGGCCACCCGGACGTTATAATTTCCTCGAAGACATACGCGTACACGCGCGAGCTGGCAAAAGACGCAGTCGATGAGGCACGGCGCGCCACCGGGCGCGACGTGATCGACATCTTCATGCTGCACGAGCAGGAGAGCGAGCACACGCTGCGCGGGCA
>CANROT010000070.1 GCA_947632285.1 uncultured Clostridia bacterium | reverse complement strand
AGCTCGGCAGGCCGGACGCGACTGATGAAGAAATGGTCGCGGCGGCGCGCGCCGCGCACGCGGACGGGTTTATACGCCGCCTGCCGCAAGGGTATGACACGATGCTCGGAGAGGGCGGGGAATCGCTTTCACAGGGGCAGCGGCAGCTCCTCTCGATCTCGCGCATCATGCTCTCGATCCCGCCGATACTGATACTCGACGAGGCGACATCATCGATAGATACGCGCACGGAGGCGCGGATAAGCCGCGCGTTCACAAAGCTGATGGCGGGGCGCACCGCCTTCATCGTGGCGCACCGGCTCTCAACGGTGCGCGGCTCCGACCTCATACTCGTCATGCGGGACGGGGACATAATCGAGCAGGGAACGCATGAGGAGCTGCTCGCGCGCGGCGGATTCTATCGGCACCTCTGGGAGAGCCAGTTCGCTGCCGTTTAAAAAGGGCGGCGAAACTCGGCGAGGTGATATACGCAAAAAAATCGGCTCCGGGGAAGGAATCTCTTCCCGGAGCCTTATCCTTTCTGTGCGCACCCATCTTGCGCCGCAGCACCTCAATACTAACCTCAAACGAAAGGTAAAAAAGGCGCCCCGCGTGGGGGCGCCTTTTCTGATAGCTTAAATTTGTGTTCAGTGCTTCTTAACGATAGCGCAGCCGAATACAGCCGTAAGAGCTACAACTGCGGCAGCAGCGCCGAGCGTCGAGCCGCATCCGCCCTCATCAGCGGGAGCAGCCGTTTCGGTGCCGGCGGTAGTGCCCGCGGGAGCCTTATCGGTCGTCTTGTCGTCGGAAGGAGCCTTTTCCGTGTTGTCGTCGGGAGCCTTCTCCGTGTTGTCGTCGGCCGGAGCATCCGTTTCGGGTGTCTTATCTTCCCTTGCGGAAGCAGCCTCGAGAGCCGCTACCTCATCTGCGGAAAGAGCGCGCCCGTAGATATACATATCGTCGAGTGTGCAGGTTGCCCATTCGCCCTCGTGAGCCGGATTATCATTGTAGCCCCACGGAGCATAGCCGAGGAAGACGGAGTAATCCGTGCCGAGGATCTCGGAGACGGTGTGCTGCTCGATTTCGATCGGAGAGGATATGCCGTCTTCTTCACCGTCGATATAGAGCGTTATAACTCTCTTAGTGGTATCTGCGTTGTCGGTGTCGATGACTACCGTGACGTGATGCCAATCATCGGGGAAAAATGTGAATAATGTTGCTCCGACGCTGTAGGTTCTCGCGTTGTTGTTCACAGGGCTGTTGTAGAGCTCTGCGGAGAGCTTGGAATTCTCGAGAAGACCAATGTAAGTCTCTTTCGGATACGTCTGAGACTTAGGACCGCCGTCGCTTGCGTTCGGGGTCGCGAAGAACGGCCACTGAGTGGTGTTGTCGTGCTTAGCCCAGTAGGAGATAGTCAGAGAATTTACGCCGTCGAGCAGACCGCTGCCGTCCTCTTTCGTGACCTTGAGGCATTGCGTACCGTCGAACTGATAAGCGCCGGCGCCTACCACAGCGTCGTCGGTTATCGTCGGGTCGCCGCCCTCCGCGAGGACAAGAGCGGCAGCATCATAGGGCACACCGCTCGCGTCTTCGATGGAGACCGTATCGCCCCTGGTTACAGTAGCGGTCGTCGCTTTTGCGCCGTTTCCAGTGAGGCCGGATTCAGCATCATCAAACGTGAAATGAGCAAGCAGACCGTCCGTGGGAGCGGTTGCCGTGTCATCAGCGGATACCGTAAAGGCGAGAGCCGCTATCATAGCTATCACCATTACTAATGAGATGATCTTTTTCATTTTTTCTTCCTCCAAGAAGTGTTTTTTAAAAGATGCGATTATATTATAACCTTGTTGGGTCGATATGTCAATAGTAATGCAAAAAATATCTTGCTAAAGTCGGTTTTTGTCCATTTTGGACAAGTAGTGAATAGTTTGTTTGAAAAACGGTCCCAATCAAAGTATTCCTCGAAACCGGCCCTTTATTGCGTGTTATTTTTTGCAAATCGCCGCTTTTGCCGCAAAGCGGGGCGCGCGCGGCGGGTGCCGCGCGCGCTTTTTAATATTGTATGAGTTTCGGACGATTTTTCGGTTTTCGGGAAATCAATACATTCCGTCCATTCCGCCCATGCCTGCGGCGGGAGCGGCGGCCTTTTCCTCGGGCTTGTCAACGACGACAGCCTCTGTCGTCAGCACGATGGAGGCGATCGATGCGGCGTTCTCGAGCGCGCATCTCGAAACCTTCGTCGGATCGACGATGCCTGCCTCGATCATGTCGCCGTACTTCTCGGTCGCGGCGTCAAAGCCGTAGCCCTTCGTGCCGTTCGCACGCACGTTGTTGACAACGACGGAGCCCTCAAAGCCCGCGTTCTCCGCGATCTGGCGGAGGGGAGCCTCGAGCGCCTTGACGACGATCTGCACCCCCGTCTTCTCGTCGCCCTCGGTCGAACCCAGCAGGGCGGCGACGTCGTCAATAATATTGATGTACGCGGTGCCGCCGCCGGGAACGATGCCTTCCTCGACTGCCGCGCGCGTCGCGTTGAGCGCGTCCTCGATGCGGAGCTTCTTTTCCTTCATCTCGGTCTCGGTAGCCGCGCCGACCTTGATGACGGCAACGCCGCCGGAGAGCTTTGCAAGCCTCTCCTGGAGCTTTTCGCGGTCAAAGTCGGAGGTCGTCGTCTCGATGGAGGACTTGATCTGGCCGATGCGGGCCTTTATCTCGGCGGGGTCGCCCGCGCCGCCGACGATTATCGTGTTTTCCTTGTCTATCTTGACCTGGCGGCAATGACCGAGCTGATCGATCGTCGTGTCCTTGAGCTCGAGCCCGAGCTCGGAGGTGATGACCTCGCCGCCCGTGAGGATAGCGATGTCGCGGAGCATTTCCTTGCGCCTGTCGCCGAATCCCGGAGCCTTAACGGCGACGCAGGTGAACGTGCCGCGCAGCTTGTTGAGCACGAGCGTCGTGAGCGCCTCGCCCTCGACGTCCTCGGCGATGATGAGCAGCTTTCTGCCGGACTGGACGATCTGGTTCAGAAGCTCGAGTATTTCCTGAATGTTGGAGATCTTCTTGTCGGTGATGAGGATAAGCGGATCGTCGATGACGGCTTCCATCTTATCCATATCGGTCGCCATGTAGGGGGAGAGGTAGCCGCGGTCGAACTGCATGCCCTCGACGACCTCGCAGTACGTCTCTGCGGACTTGGATTCCTCAACGGTGATGACGCCGTCCGAGGTGACCTTTTCCATCGCGTCCGCGATGAGCGTGCCGATGACTTCGTCGCCCGCGGAGATCGTGCCGACGCGCGCGATGTCCGCCGAGCCCTTGACCTTGGAGGAGTTGGCCTTCAGGCACTCCGTCGCCTTTGCGACCGCCTTCTGTATGCCGCGGCGGAGAACCATCGGGTTAGCGCCCGCGGTGACGTTCTTCATGCCCTCGTGAATGAATGCCTGCGCGAGCAGCGTTGCCGTCGTCGTACCGTCTCCGGCGGCGTCGTTCGTCTTCGTTGCGACTTCCTTGACGAGCTGTGCGCCCATGTTTTCGGACGGGTCCTCAAGCTCGATCTCCTTTGCGATCGTGACGCCGTCATTGATGATGAGCGGCGAGCCGTATTTCTTGTCGAGCACGACGTTTCTGCCCTTCGGTCCGAGCGTTATCTTGACTGTGTCGGCAAGCTTGTCGACGCCTGTGAGAAGCGCGGATCTCGCTTCACTTCCGTAAAGAATGTTCTTTGCCATAATGCTTTTTCTCCTTAGTGATTATTCTTTTCAGCCGATCTTCGCGAGAATATCGCCCTGGCGGACGATGTTGTACTCGACGCCGTCGATCTTGATCTCGGTGCCTGCGTATTTGCTGATGATGACGCGGTCGCCGACCGAGCTCACCATCGTTGTGGATTTGCCTTCGATCTCGCCGCCGGGGCCGACTGCGACCACCTCAAAGATCTGCGGCTTTTCCTTTGCCGAGCCGGGAAGAATGATGCCCGCGGCGGTCGTCTCCTCGACCTCCGTTGCCTTTACGACCACTCGGTCAAAAAGCGGATTGATTGTCATTTTTTGTCCTCCTTACTGTTGAGATATGTAAACATACCGTTTTGTTTGGTGAATCTTTTTAGCACTCGACAAGTGGGAGTGCTAAATCCACGCTACTATTTTATATAAGTGTGAGGGAAAAATCAAGCCCATTTCATAATGTTCACATTTAGTTTACAATTTTGCCCTCACAGGTGCAAATATAACCAAAAAATCCGCCCAAATGTTTCCTCTTGTAGTGTAATATTCCGCAAAAACACCGAATAATTATAACTGAAACGGTATTATCAAAAGACGCGGAGGCGTGGATTTGGGCGTATTTGAAGCGATCTCGGCGGCGCTCGGCGCCGTTATGCCGCCGACACTAATATTGGCGAGCATATATTTCGCCGTTCGGCTCAGGTTTTTCTATATGCTGCACCCGATTAAGATGCTGTCCCTGATGGCAAAGCGGCGCGGGGACGGGATATCGCCGTTCCGCGCGGCGTCGATGGCGCTGGCGGGGACGCTCGGCGTCGGGAACATCACGGGCGTCTGCGCAGCGATTGCGTCCGGAGGCGCGGGTGCCGTGTTCTGGATGTGGGTGTCGGCAGCGGCGGCGATGTCGGTCAAATACGCGGAAACGGCGCTCGCCGTTATATACAGGCAGCGCGGCGACGCCCCGGGCGAGCGCTGGTACGGCGGCGCGCCGTATTATATCGCGGACGGGCTGCCCGTCGGGAGGCGGGCAGCACACGGTCTCGGCGCATTTTTCGCCGTGCTGTGCGTCTTTAATTCGTTCACGGTCGGCGGGGTATTGCAGGTGAACGCTGCCGCGGATTCAGCGTCCGAGTTATTGTCCGTGCCGCCGCTCGCGGTCGGCATAGTCCTCGCCGTGCTGACGGCCGTCGCCGTGACGGGCGGCGCGCGCCGCATCTCCGGGGTGACCGTATATCTGATCCCGGCGGTGTCGGCGCTGTACATATTCATGTGCGCCGCCGTCATCGTCATCTGCCGGGACTCGCTGCCGGAGGTGATCGGGCGGATATTCACTGATGCGTTTTCGTTCCGCGCCGCCTCGGGCGGTGTGGGCGGATATATGATCGCTTCCGCGATACGGTACGGGGTCGTGCGCGGCGTCATAACGAATGAGGCCGGGGCGGGCACGTCGCCGACGGCGCACGCCTGCGCCGAGGCGTATTCGCCGGAGGCGCAGGGGTGCCTCGGCATATTTGAGGTGTTCGCGGACACGATAGTCATCTGCACGCTTACGGCGCTCGCCGTGCTCTCTGCGGGCGGCGGCGCGCTCATTTCGGCAGGGGACGCGATGTCGACGGCGACGGCGTCGTTTTCGTCTGTGCTCGGTGGCTGGGCGGAGCCTGCGCTCGCCGTCTCGGTCTTCGTCTTCGTTTTGGCAACGCTTTTGTCGCAGCACTATTATGCGCGCGTCGCGCTCCGATTCCTCGGCGGCGGGAGGGCGGCGGAGGCATCGTTTACGGCGGCATATATAATAATGGTACTTTTCGGCTCGGTCATGGCGCCGCCCGCCGTCTGGCTCGCCTCGGACATAACGGTCGGCGTGATGACGACGGTGAACGTCCTCTGCCTTTTTATGATGAGGCGGCAGGTATTGCCTCCGCGCGGCATGACTTTTCGCGGGAAATAGCGGCGCGCGTGCCGATATAGTGCAGAGACGCGCGTTTTCTGCATTATGGTGGGCACAGCTCCAAAAAGCTCGCCTTTATTTCGCGCGACGCGCGCGTTATAATGAAAGCAAAGAGTAAAAAACGAAAGGAAGTAAAGGAAAATGAAAAAGATCTGTAAAGCGGCAGCGGTATCGCTTTGCTCGCTCGCGCTCTGCGCGTCGCTCGCCGCCCCCGTCGGCGCCGAGTCCGGGGAAGGGGACGTGAAAAGCGCGGTGTACGATGTCGGCGTATATGTGAACGGCGAATCGTTCGCATCTGACGAGTGCGTCCTTATCGATTCGGTGACGCGCGTTCCGTTCCGCAAGTTCTGCGGTGAGATCTCGGGCGGGGAGGCCGTTGTCGATTGGGAGGCGGAAACGAGTACCGCCGTCGCGACCTGGCGCGGAATGACCGTGACCGCAAGGGCGGGGGAGCCGTACATAATCGCGAACGGCCGCGCGATATACTGCATCGCCGACAATTATATCGAGGACGGGACGATGATGGTCGCCGTCCGCCCGATGGCGAAAGCGTTCGGCGTCGACGTCGAGTGGGAAGGTGAGGAAAGGCACGTTTTTGTCACCGGCGACGCGTCGCCGATAGCGTCTGCGGACGCGTTTTATGACAAAAGCGAGCTCTTTTGGCTGTCGCGCATAATCAGCGCCGAGAGCCGCGGCGAGCCGCTGCTCGGAAAGCTTGCGGTCGGGGCTGTCATATATAACAGGGTCGACAGCGAGCTCTACCCCGATAATGTGTACGATGTGATATTCGATATGAAATACGGCATTCAGTTCACGCCGGCGTATACGGCGGAGATATACCGCGAGCCGACCGAGGAGAGCGTCATCGCCGCCAAGCTGTGCATGGAGGGGTATCGCTATAACAGCGATATGCTGTTCTTCTGCACCGAGGCGGTCCGGCCGAACTGCTGGATGGGGCGGAACCGTCCGTATATTCTTTCGATAGGGAATCACGCGTTTTTCGCGTGAGGCAAAAGGCGGCAGCGCACAGCGCGGCCGCCTTTTTTAGTATGCGGGCGATCAGAGCATGCCGTCCCGGCAGTCAGAGCAGCATTCGGCGCAGACGCACCGGACCGTTCCGTCGCGGTGCTTTATCGCCGGTACGGGCTCGCGCCTCATCTGGCACTCGTGCTCGACGAGCATTGTTGGGGCAGGGCGCAGCCTTTTGTCTGTCGGGCGCGGCGCGCCCTTTTCGGTGTCACGCTTCAAGCTGTTTACCGAGGAACGACGCTGCGGTCGTTATGAGCTTGGATTCGATCTCGCCGTCGACCGGCGTTGTGCCCGAGTCCCCCGCGGAGACGGAAACGACGCAGCCCACAAGGTCGCCCTCGCTGATGATCGGGACCGCGACGCGGATATAGTGCGCGGCGCCGTCTGCGACGTACAGCTTTTTTGAGTCGCCGGAGAATTCGTTATATTTGTATGGCTGGCGCGACTCGATTATATTTTCGAGCTCGCCCGAGAGCTTGCGCTCGGCGTATTCTTTCTTTGAAACGCCCGCGGACGCGATGACAGTGTCGCGGTCGCAGATAATGACGGACAGCCCGCACGTCTTGTGCAGCGTTTCGGCGTACTGCGCCGCAAACGTCGTAAGCTCGCCGATCGGGGAGTATTTTTTGAAAATGACCTCCCCGTCCCTGTCTGTGTATATTTCCAGCGGGTCGCCCTCGCGAATGCGCATGGTGCGCCTGATCTCTTTCGGTATAACGACGCGTCCGAGGTCGTCGATGCGCCGTACAATTCCGGTAGCCTTCATAGGATAAAACCGAACCTTTCTTTATATTGCCTCAGCCGCCCGAACGGGCGGCGTAATTTTTTGTGAGAGATTTATTCACAAGGTTATTGTTTACTCGTAAGTGAGGATTTATCCATAACAGAATGTGGAAATGATATGCGTATGTTTGAATACGTCACACGAGAAGTACTTCTTCCAGGCTTATGTCTGTTTGTTTACGAAATATACAGTATGGATAGGTTAAACTGATAAAAGAAAGAGTCAGTTTTTAATATAATTTGAACGAGAACAAGCATTTCTTCTGTTAATGCCAATTGCTGCGCATTAACATTGTTGATGTATGAGCGAACTTGGATTACAATTTTGGTTGATATCGTAACGTTGTTAAAAAATTGAAAATGAAAAAGCAGTTATTTTTTATGGGAACAACTGCTTTTTTGCGTAGAACCAATACTTCTACGCAAATTGGGCAAAAGGTACCGCAAAGCAAGGACTATTTCAATAGCACTGACCGTATCTTTGACCACTAAATTTAAACTGCGACATGCAGTTTTTCAATTTGCATACGTTTCATGTCCATGGAGGAGTGTACATATGTGTTAAGTGTTATTCTGACATTTGCATGCCCAAGCATTTCGCTCAGTGACTTTACATCAACACCTGCCTCAATGCATATGGTGGCGAAAGTGTGGCGCAGCGTATGATAGTTGGTCTTGTATAATGTATTTAGGTTGTTGAAGGTAACTCAAACCAGAAATAACCTTGCTCAATATGCCTCAAATGAGGTATAATTGACCTGTTGGAAGAGTGGCGCCGCCCCGCACCCCTGAGAGAAAGTCTCGTGAACAAAAGAGTGGCGCCTCTTGCCTGCAGGCAGGCTGCGAATGAGTTGGATGAAGGATTAAGTATCGCTTCGAATCTACCACAAGGTTGTGGCGCTTGTCGGTCAAGAGGAAAACATTCTCCGACAGAAAGAAGAGGTAGGATATGTTTTATCTTGGCATCGATATCGGAAAAAACACACACGTAGCGTCCATGCTGAACAGCGACGGCAAAATCGTTTTTAAAGCATTCTCTTTCTCAAACACCGTCGAGGGAGGCGAAAGCCTGCTCAAACAGATCGAAACGTTCGGAGCGGTTCCTGATGAGCTGGAGATCGGCATGGAAGCGACGGGACATTACTGGCTGTCAGTCTACTCGTATCTCCATGACAAAAGTTACAAGATACATGTCATCAACCCAATCCAGACCGACGGTTGGCGAAAAGGCATCGAAATACGCAAGCGCAAGACCGATATTATCGATTCCCAGCTGATCGCCGACCTTATTCGGTATGGTGATTTTATCGAAACACAGTTATCGGATGAATCGTACCTTACCTTGAAGAATCTGACACGTTTCCGCAGCTATCTGATCGACTCTATCGGAGATCTGAAACGCAAGGTCGTTTGTGTTCTCGACCAAGTATTTCCGGAGTATCAAAGCGTATTCTCTGACATTTTCGGCAAGACCTCGAAGGAAATACTTCTTCAATTCTCAAGTCCTGCAGACTTTGAAAATGTTTCTGTTGACACATTAGCGCAGCTGCTTTCCGATCTGAGCCGGAAGAAGATCGACGCAGATACCGCACAAAATCTCTCTGAGCTTGCCGCTAATTCCTTTGGAGTAACCTTTTGCCGTGACAGTTTCACTTTTCAGCTCCGTATGATGATCGAACAGATGAAATTTATCGAATCGCAGGTCAAGGACACGGAAAATGAAATCAAGCGTGTTATGGACGACCTGAATTCTCCGATCACTACGATCCCCGGCATAGGGAAGGTTACAGGTGCAGTAATACTTGGCGAACTTGGCGACATAAGTCGTTTTGATCACCCGCCAAAAATCGTTGCCTATGCCGGCATTGATGCTACTGTTTCGCAATCGGGAGAATATGCATCTACGAACAACAGGATGAGCAAGCGCGGTTCGCCATACTTAAGAAAAGCGCTTTTTCAGGCCGCGACATCAGCTGCTTTTAACGATGCTGAACTTTCTGAGTTCTACAAAAAGAAGATTGCCGAAGGCAAGCATCACAAAACCGCTATCGGTGCTGTTGAACGCAAACTCTGTTACATCATTTTTGCCATTTTAAAAGAAAACCGGCCGTACATCAAGCACTAATTCTGTTCTCATTCTGCCCGCCGAACGACGGGCTTTTTTGGCTTGCTTACGTTTCCCTCAACCCCTGCGTGAAAAATATTTTTCACGCAGGGGTTGACTTTTCATAGTTGGTCTATTTTATATCGCCCCTCCCATCTACCGTCATTTCTTTTGTGAATATTAATACCTTTTTTCGACATATTTGATCTTGTATGATATAGTTACCCGATATCATACCCTTTCATAAGATTTACGCTCGCTTCGGTATGGGGCACGGAAAAAGTTGAAGGAGCGTAGCGACTGAGACTTTTTCCGTGCGCGGCGCGCTCCGCGCCGCCGGGATTGTGGTATACTGTTAACAGCACCGTGGACTTTTAATGATTGCCTGCCGTTCGACGGCTCGAAGGAGTGTAAAGCCACGGGATCTATCCTGAATATTGATAGCTGGATAAGACAGGCTCATGCCCGATCTTTTATGTCGCGCAAGTTTATGCGGATAACGTCCGGTGGATATGCCGCGGTGCAAAAATACGTTTAAAAAGGAATGGTGAAATCATGATCTATGTCGGTATCGACGCAGCCAAAACTACGCATTATGCCGCCGTGAAGGACAACGGCGACAACGTCCTTGTCAAGCCGTTTGCGTTTGACAACAACGCCGAAGGATTCGCCCTTTTGCAGAAAAAGCTGTCAGTGTTTGGCAAAGACGATTTGCTGATCGGTCTTGAATCGACCGGCATCTATTCCGAAAACCTCATCTGTTTTCTTTACGAATCCGGCTACAAGCTCGCCGTCATCAACCCTATCCAGACAGCCGCTCTGCGTAAGACCGAGGTACGCAA
>CANROT010000069.1 GCA_947632285.1 uncultured Clostridia bacterium | reverse complement strand
CTGTGCGCCCGGCACGCCTGCCGGAGCCTGTCCCGAGGGGCGCGCGGCCGATGCAGCCGCGACTCCCGCCGCCGCGCCTGCGGCTGCAGCTTTTTTCTCGTCGTACCGACGGCAGCACTTTTCTATGTAACGCTCTGTCTCTATGCTTATTCCCGCTTCATAAAACCTTGCGTGGTTGCGGTTGAAAATGCTCATCGCGGATTCGTCCGAAGACTGGACCTCGCGCAAAAAAGAAGATACGGTGCGGAAACAATCGTCACAGAATACTTTATTTCTGCCCTCGCCGCTTATCTCGCGGCCGCAGTTCAGACATTGTTTTGACATATGTGACCTCTGCTTCATAAAAGGTTATACATAAATGTATTTTATCACGTCGCGCGTGCTTTGTCAACAAAACAGACGCAATTTATGAAAAAAAGGTCGTCCCGCGTCCGTTTTTCGCAAAAAAACGCCGCGTTTTCTCCTTTTTTTCTAAAAAGCCGGCGTGACCGGCCTTGTTTTGACCGAATCATAGCCGAGCGCTGACAGCGCGCGCGCCGCCGCGTCCGCGGACGCCTCGTCCCCGAATATCCCGAACACGGAGGGGCCGCTGCCGCTCATCATCGCGAGACGCGCGCCGCATGAACAGAGCGCGTCCTTGACGCGGAACACCTCGGAATCCTTCGGCATGACCTTTTCAAACACGTTGTACGCGGACGAAATAACGCCGTCGAGCCGACCCCCGCCGAGCGCGGACAGCATATCCCCCATCGGCTTTTCGTCCCTGCCCCGGAGCATGTCTATTTTTCGGTACGCCTCCGCCGTCGACACGGACTCGTGCGGGCGCACGATCAGGACGATGCAGTCCGGCAGCGGCGCCGTCGGCTCGACGATCTCGCCGATTCCGTAAGTCGCCGCCGTTCCGCCGACGATGCAGAACGGAACGTCCGCGCCGATGCTGGCGCCGACGCGGCACAGCTCATCAGCGCCCATCGGCGAGCCGAATATACCGTTGAGCCCGCGCAGGACGGCGGCGCCGTCCGTGCTTCCGCCCGCGAGCCCGCCCGCGACCGGAATGTTTTTTTCAATATGTATGCGCACGCGCGCCGAAGCATGCACCTCGTCAAGGAACGCGCGCGCCGCGCGGTACGCGATGTTTCCCTCTCCCGTCGGCAGCGCGGGGTCGGTCGTCGTGAGCGCGATCTCCGACCCCTCCGCCGCCTCGGCGTCGACCGTTACCGTGTCGCCGAGCGACACCGTCTGCATGACGCTCTCGATATCGTGGTAGCCGTCCGGCCGCCTGCCTCGGACGGAGAGGAAAAGGTTTATCTTAGCATATGCCGTGAGCTTCATATAATATTCCCCTCTTCAGCTGAGCCAGCGCGTGATCGGATTCTTGCGTATCTTCACAACGCCGTGCGGGCATAATTCCTGGCAGCAGAAGCAGCGAATGCACCCCTCCCGTTCGATGACCGGGACGCGGCGTGCCTTCGCTCGCCGCGCCTGCGAGCCCGCGTCCGTCGCGGGCGTCATCTCTATCGTGTGCTGCGGGCAGGACGCCGCGCACTCGCCGCACCCGACGCAGGCCGCGTAATCTATAACGGGGTACGGACGGAACATATCATATATCCGCCCGCCGAACAGGTTTTTCATGCGCTCGATCCCGTTTTTCTCGACCGAATCGGGCATCGCGAGCGACCTCGCGAGCTGCGGCGCGTCCGCGCCGCCGAGCGAAACGACGTTTACGCCCGCCGCCTTCGCCGCCGCGATCCCTCTTTCTATGGCGATATTGACGGTCGGGATCTTTCCCTCCCTGCCTATCAGGTACGCCGCCTCGGCGTCCGAGGCGAAGGGATTTTTTGAAACGAGCAGCGCCCCGAGCGTGACAGGCGTGCCCGCCGTCGGCCCGTTGCCCTCCATCGCGACGATGCCGTCCGTGACCGAGACGAATTCGGAGCGGTCCGCGATAAGCTCGCACAGATCGACGAGCATTTCGGCAAAGTCCCCGTAGTCCGGGTAGCGGGAGTGCATCTCGAATTTGACGATGCCGGGTATCGAGCCGAACATATTCTTGACGGCGGCGCTCATTCCCGTGAGCGCGTGCGTCTTCAGCTTGCAGACGTCGACGACGACGTCCGCGTCGAGGATCGGCGATATGAGCTCGAACAGGCGGCAGCGCGCGCCGTCCGGCGCCGAGACCTCGGAGAATGAACAATCATAATTCAGCCGAACGCCGAGCTCCTCCGCGACCTCCGCCACACCTGTCGCCTCATAGATCCCGCGCAGGCGCGCCTGATTGTAAACGCCGCCCGGGCTCTCGGCGATCGTGATATCGTCGGCGCCCCGGCTCCGCAGCCAGCGGATCACGCCGCGCAAAACGTCCGGGTGCGCCGTCGCCGCCGCGCCCGGCGCGCGCTTTGCGACGAGGTTCGGCTTTATGACGACCTTTTTCCCCGAAAGCGGCGCCTCAAATATGCGGCACGCCTCGTCCGCCTCTGACAGAGCGCCGTAAATTTTGTCCGCGTCATATTCCCGGATCTCCGCAACCGCGACCGGCTCCCCCGGGTCCACCGACCTGTTTTTCCGTTTTTCCATCTGCCGAAACACCGCCATACATAAATTTTCCGGTAAAAGACAAAGGTCTCGGAAATCCTTGAATTCCAAGCATTTCCGAGACCTTTTCAGAAGAGCTAGTGGTGGGGATTGAACCCACGACCTGTTGATTACGAATCAACTGCTCTACCACTGAGCCACACTAGCATCTGCCGCCCCACTCACGAGCGCTCTGCTATTATACAATATCGCGCTCCGTTTGTCAAGGATATTTTTTATCATTTTCTCCTTTTTTTATTCCGGGACGGCGGGCGCCTCATTCCGCGTCCGAAACGTACCGCTCAAGCCAGATGACGCCCTTGTCGAACGCGTCGTAAAACCCGTGCGTGACGTCCTGCTTGACGATCTTCATATTTTCCTTCGTCGAAAGTATCTGAACGACGATCATGTCCGGGACCGATTTCCCCATGAACTCCGTCGTCGTCATTATCGTGAACAGGAGCACGTAGTCGTCGTCCATGTTGCCGTAATAGATGAGGTTGCCCTCGCGGACGAGCGGCCTGCCCTTATATTCAAGATATTTTCCGTTGACCTTGTCTGCCATAAAAACTCCGTAAAATGACCTTATACATTAATATAGTTTACACTATCCGCGCGCGTTTGTCAACCCCGGCGGCGCAGAATCGGGGGAGTCCGGCGCGATTTATCGCTCACCCGCGCCTGTATTCGCGCGGCGTCATACCCGTTTTTTTCAAAAAATTCCGGTTGAACGAGCGCAGACTGCCGTAACCGCAGCTCTCCGAAATATCGAGCACCGGCATCGAAGTGTTTTTCAAAAGGTACATCGCGCGGTCGAGGCGCAGGCTGCCGACATATTCGGTGAACGAATATCCGATCTTCTCCGAGAAAAATTTTGAAAGGTAGCTGTAATCGTACCCTATCCCTGAGGCGAGGTCGGAGAGCGTGCAGCTCTCCGTGTAGTGCTCGCTCGCGAACACGAACACACGGTGCAGAAGGTCAAGATCGTCCGGAACGCCGCTCTCTGAAACATTGACGAACGCGTCCCCGGCGATGATGCCGCAGTACGCGTAAAGCACGCCCTTCACGCTCTCGATCGGCGAATCCTTCGACAGCGCCGCCAGCATATCGAACCACGGCGCACATTCGATGTGCTTTTTCGGCTCCCTCGGGACCGTACCGCGCGTGCGCGCGTCAAAAAATGCGATGAGCTCCGGCTTGAAGATCACGAGCCGGCGGCGGCAGCCGTCCGCGCTCGTGTAGCTGTGCGGCTGATTCGGAAAGAGCAGCATCGTGTCCCCTTTGCCGAGCGTGTACTCCGTTCCGTTCAGCATCACGCCGAGCCGTCCCTCGGTCACGGCGACGAGCTCGTACCACTTGTGCAGATGCATCGGATATAAAACGTCCGGTCCGTCCTCAATGGCGAACATGTTCCGCCCGATGTCCGGGCGCTCCTCGTAGAAAAACATCGCGCACCGCCGAAAACAAAAATTCTGTCTATTTATGATACGTCCGGCGGCGTGATTTGTCAAGAGATATGAGGTAAAATGTCTTATAAAGCGAGGTGATTTTTAATGAAACGGATACTGTTTTTCATTCTTTTGGCGCTGCCGCTCGGCGTCCTCCTCGGCTGCGTGCCGAAGGGCGGCGGGGGGAACGTGACCGACGACGCCGCGTCGGATACGGGCACGAGCGATGTAACCGATACGGCGACCGACGCCGAAACGGACGAGCCCGAAGGTCCGGCAACGCTTTCCGGCGCTTACTCCGGAATATTCCCGATAGGCGTCGCCGTGCCGAACACCGTACTCTCCGACCTCGGCAAATACGGGGACGTGCTCGACGAATTCGACCTTATAACGTGCGAAAACGAAACAAAGCCGGACGCGCTCCTCGACCGCGCCGCGAACGCCGCCGACCCGGAAAAATACTATACCTCCCCGAAGGTGAACTTCTCCTCCGCAAAGCTCGCGGCGGAATACGCGAAGTCGCACGGCAAGCGCCTCCGCCTGCACACGCTCGTCTGGCATTCGCAGACGCCCGCGTGGTTCTTCACCGAGGACTACACGGACGGCGGCGCGCCCGTCAGCCGCGAGGTCATGCTCGGCAGAATGGAGAGCTACATCGCCTCCGTGCTCGGATATTTTGACGAAAACTATCCCGGCCTCATCTACGCCGTCGACGTCGTGAACGAAGCTTTCGACGTCGGCGACGGCGACGTGAACGGGATCAGAATGAAGAACAGCAAATGGTACGAGGTCGTCGGGCCCGATTTCGTCTACTACGCGTTTTTGTACGCGCGCCGATACGCGCCCGAGGGCGTCAGGCTCTTCTACAACGACTACGCCTGCATGTGGAAGGTCGACCTGATCCTGAACAACCTCTCGCGCGTGAAGGACGATGGGCTCATCGACGGCATCGGAATGCAGGCGCACCTCTCCGTCGATGACCCGGTGCCGCAGTTCCTCGCCGCCGCAAAGCGTTTTTCCGATGAGGGGTACGAAGTGCAGCTCTCCGAGCTCGACGTCGGCGTAAAATCAAAGGACGATTTCGAGCGGCAGGGGCAGTTTTACCGTTCCCTGCTCTCCGGGCTCGTGAAACTGAAAACCGATGGCGCGAACATCACCGCCGTCACCGTCTGGGGCGTCTCGGACGGGAACACGTGGCGCCCCACGGAGCTGCCGCTCCTCTTCAACGCGGACCTCTCTGAAAAGCCCGCATACGAGGGATTTATCGGCGGCGCCGAATAACGTGACCGATCATAAAATGATGCGGGAGAGGGCAAAAACGCCCTCTCCCGCATCATTTTTACGCGTTTATTTTACATTTGTCGAATTTTGATGCAAAATTTTATGCAGCCGTCAAAAATTCAGCGAATCAAGGAAAATGCGGCGGAACTCCGCATCTCCCGACAGCTCCCTGTATTCCGCGCCGTCCGCGAGGCGGCGCGCCTCCTCTTTCGCCTCGTCGGAGACGAGCATCAGCTCCGCGCCGCGCAACGCGCCGTTCCCTATCGGTATCACCTCGCGCACGTCTTTCGGTATGAGTCCTATCCTTTTGCATGAGCGGACGCTGAGCGAGGAGCCGAACGAACCGGACATATATATCGGCGTGTCCCCGCCGTACCCCGATATCTCGACGGCGGCGCGTATCGCGCCCTTCGCAAGCTGGAGCGCCCGTATGTCGGAGGGCAAAAGCGTCACCCCGTCCGAGAGCGTGTACGGCTCCGCCATAAAACCGCTCCCGTCTATGACGCCGAGCGCGAGCAGGCACGCGGCGGCGTCCAGAAGCCCGCTGCCGCATATCCCCATCGCGCGGCCGCCGCCGATGACGCGGCACGATATCCGCCCCGCCTCTATTTTTACCGAATCTATCGCGCCGCGCTCCGCCCTCATTCCGCACGATATCCCCGCGCCCTCGAGCGCGGGGCCCGCCGCGGCGGCGGATACGCGGAGCCGCCCGCCCGTATACGCGGCGACCTCGCCGTTCGTCCCGATATCGCAGAGCATGAAATCCCCGCGGCACCGCTCGCGCACGGCGAGCACCGCCGCCACGGCGTCCGCGCCGAAGTATGCGCCCGCGCACCTCGGAAAAAAGTCGCGGCCGCGAAATTCGCCGAACAGCGTCGGCGGCGTGAACGGCGCGCGCCCTATCATCGTCGGATCGATACCGGCAAACAGCGACAACATGACCGTATTCCCGACGACGACGCGCGGCGCGTCCTCGCGCGCGCCGAGCGCACGGCAGAGGGAATCCGCCGTATCGCGCACAAGGCGCGACATCTCCCCGACCGTCGCCCTCCCGTCCGATATCGCGCCGAGGCGCGATATCACGTCCGCGCCCCACGCGGACTGCGGATTGTACGCAGACGCCTCGGCGACGCGCTCCCCCGTCCTCATGTCGACGAGCGACGCCGCGACCGTCGTTGTCCCTATATCGAGCGCCGCGCCGTACTCCCCCTCCGGCAGGAGCGATACATCGGGCGCGCTCCGGCGCGCGTCCGGCACCGCGTATATCTCGGCGTCCCCCGTCGCGAACGTGCGGCACGCGAGCCGTATGCCGCGCCCGAGCGCCTCGCCGAGCAGCCGTTTCTCTATCCCGTCCGGATCCGACAGCTCGCCCGCCGCCGTGACGCGGCAGCCGCCGCACCTGCCGACGCCGCCGCACGGCGCGCATATCGGGACGCCCGCGTCCCTCAGCACGTCATACAGCGACACGCGCCCGGGATATGAAAGCGTCCGCTTTGCCCCGTCTGTATCAAGTGTCACATTTATCATAATTTCCGCCGCTCCGAGCGTTATTTCTCCGCAACATATTTTACTATAAAAATCGCGCTTCTTCAAGCCGCAAAAAACTTTGTTTTTTTGTTCGCGCGCACCCGAAACTACTTGCGCACGCGTTTTCTCTATGGTATACTTCTTTTATAACCTCTCAAAAATGCCAAGGAGAAATAAAAATGTCCAAAAATATCAAAAGCTCCGCCGAGCTTTCGTTCATTCCCGAGGCCTACGAGCTCGTGCACGAGGAATACCTCGACGATATCTCGAGCTGCGGACTTATCCTGCGCCACAAAAAATCGGGCGCCCGCGTCTGCATTCTCTCAAACGACGACGAGAACAAGGTCTTCTGCGCCGGCTTCCGCACGACGCCGGAGAACAGCACCGGCGTCCCGCACATCATCGAGCACACCGTGCTGAACGGCTCGAAGCACTTCCCCTCGCGCGACCCGTTCATGTCGCTCGTGAAGGGGTCGCTGCACACGTTCCTGAACGCGATGACGTACCCGGACAAGACGATATACCCCGTCGCGAGCTGCAACGACCGCGACTTTAAGAACCTGATGCACGTCTACCTCGACTCCGTCTTCTATCCGAACATCTACCGCCGCCGCGAGATCTTCATGCAGGAGGGCTGGCACTACGAGCTTGACTCCGCCGAGGACGAGCTGAAGGTCAACGGCGTCGTTTACAGCGAGATGAAGGGCGCGCTCTCGTCTCCCGACTCGATCATATATGAGAACATGCAGCAGAAGATGTACCCGGACAACACCTACGGCGTCAACTCCGGCGGCGACCCGGACCACATTCCCGAGCTCACCTACGAGAGCTTTCTCGACTTCCACCGCCGCTACTATCACCCCGTCAACAGCTACATCTATATATACGGCGACATCGACGTCGAAGAGCGGCTGTCGTGGCTCGACGAAAACTATCTCTCGGATTTTGAGGCGATCGAGCTCGACTCGCACATCGACCCGCAGCCGCGCTGGGGCGGCGTCCGCGAGGAGCGCGGCTCCTATTCCGTCGCCGCGGACGACGAGACGGACGGCAAGTCGTACTTCGGGTACGGCGTCCTTCTCCCGCGCCCCGACATGACAGACGCCGTCGCGTGGGACGCGCTCGCGAACGCGCTCATTTACGCGCCGGGAGCTCCCGTGCGCCAGGCGCTGCTCGACGCCGGCATCGGCAACGACATCATGGGCGGCTACATGGATCACATGCTCGAGCCCTCGTTCGCCATCATCGCAAAGGAGGCGAAGGCCGCCGACCGCGACCGTTTCTTCTCCATAATCGAGGAAACGCTGCGCGAGCAGGTGAAAAACGGCATTGACCGCGCCTCGCTTTTGTCGTTCATCAACTCGTCCGAGTTCCGCTGGCGCGAGGCGGACTTCGGCGGCACGCCGAAGGGGCTGCTCTATATCATCAATTCTCTCGGCACATGGCTCTACGACGAGGACGCCCCGTTTGACTCGATGCGCCTCAACACCGTTTACGCCGAGCTGAAGTCGCGCCTCGATACGCGCTATTTCGAGGAGCTTGTCGAGAAATATCTGCTCAATTCCGACCACGTCCTCCACTACGACCTTGAGCCGGAGCGCGGACTCCTCGACCGCAAAAACGCCGAGCTGCGCGACAAGCTCGCCGCCTACAAAGCGTCGCTCTCGAAGGACGAGATCGAAAAGATCGTCGCCGAAACGAAGGGGCTGCGCGAGTACCAGTCCGCGCCGCCGACGGAGGAGGAGCTGAACTGCATTCCCTCGCTCGAGAGATGCGACATCGACCGCGCCGCAAAGCCGTTCTACAACACCGAGACGACGGTCGGCGGCGTCCCCGCCGTCCGCCACAAGCTCGACACGCACGGCGTCGTATACCTGAGGCTCATCTTCAATGCGGACGGCATTCCGACCGAGCTGTTGCCCTACGCGGGCCTGCTCGGCAGCATACTCGGCAGCGTCGACACGGAAAACCACGGCTACTTCGACCTCTCAAACGAGATCGGTATCCACACCGGCGGCGTCTGGTTCGGCGTCGGGACGACGCCGCTTGCCGGCGTCCGCGACGGCTGCCGCGTCAACGGCACCGTGACGATAAAATCGCTCACCGACAAGCTCCCGACCGCGCTCGCGCTCGCGGGCGAGATCATCGGCGCCTCGAAGCTCGGCGACAAAAAGCGCCTGCGCGAGATCATAAGCGAGGTGCAGTCCGGCAGGCTTTCAAGCATTTCCGGCAGCGGCAATTATTATGCCTCCCTGCGCGCGCAGTCATATTTCTCGAAGACCGAGACGGTCAACGACCTGCTCGACGGCATCGGCGGCTACCTTGCCGTAAAGGAGCAGATGGCGGACTACGAAAAGAACGCCGACGCGATCATCGAAAAGCTCACCGCCGCCGTCGACTATATCTTCCGCCCCGAAGGGCTCATCATCAGCGTCGCCGCGGACGACCGCGCGCTCTCCCTGCTCGGGGACGGTATGCCCGCGCTGCTCGCCTCGCTGCGCACCGCACCGCGCCCGACGGGCTCCTCCGAGGTCGTGCCCGTAAAACGGAACGAGGGCTTCATGATGCCGATAGACGTCAACTATGTGACGTGCGCCGGGAACATGTACGATGACGGATTCAAATACTCCGGCGCGCTGCACGTCCTTGCGAATTCGCTGCGCATCGACTATCTCTATCAGGAGATCCGCGTCAAGGGCGGCGCCTACGGGCAGTCCTGCGGATTCGGCCCCGTGACCGGGCAGGTCACGTTCTCCTCGTACCGCGACCCGCAGCTCTCCGCGACATACGACGTGTACCGCCGCGCCGGCGACTTCGTCCGCAATCTCGACCCGAGCGAGCAGGAGCTCACAAAGCTCATAATCGGTACGTTCTCGTCCCTCGACTTCCCGAAGACGACGCGCCAGATCGCGCAGTCCTCGATGGACGCCTACCTCATGGGCAGGCGGTTCGAGGACGTACAGCGCGAGCGCGAACAGGCGCTCGACGTCACGGTCGAAGACCTCCGCGCCGCCGCCGACATGATCGACCGCGTCGTCTCGGACGGCTATCGCTGCACGATCGGCAGCGAAGCCAGGCTCCGCGAGTGCGCCGACCTGTTCGACAACCTCGTGAGCCTGTCATAAATTAAAATAATAACCGGGGGCGATCCCCCGCAACAGCATGATCCGCCGCACAAATGCGGCGGATCATGCTGCTTTTTGTCTTGATAACCTCGTCGATCGGTGGTACAATTAAGGTGAGCACAAAATTTTGCAAGGGGGAACACAATGAACGAGCTTTCACGCATCATAAAGGAACACGGGCCCGTCGTCTTCTTCGGCGGCGCCGGAGTTTCGACCGAGAGCGGCATACCTGATTTCCGCTCCGCGGACGGGATATATTCAAAAAAATACGGGACGCTGTCGCCGGAGGAGATAATCAGCGGCGGATTTTTCGCCCGCGACCCGGAGACGTTTTTCGAATACTACCGCGCGCACCTCGGCTTCCCGGACGCGAAGCCGAACCGCGCGCACACCGCGCTCGCGGCGCTCGAGGCGGCGGGATATCTCGACTGCGTCATAACGCAGAATATAGACAGCCTGCACACAAAGGCGGGGTCGAAGCACGTATATGAGCTGCACGGCACGGTCGAGCGCAACTATTGCGTGCGCTGCGGAAAAAAATACGGCGTCGAATACGTCACCTCGTCCGCCGGCGTCCCGCGCTGCGAGTGCGGCGGCATCGTCCGCCCGGACGTGACGCTCTATGACGAG
>CANROT010000068.1 GCA_947632285.1 uncultured Clostridia bacterium | reverse complement strand
GCCCCGCTCAGCGCGCGCGCAACATCGAACACTTTGCCGAGCGCGCCGCGATGGACATCGAATCGCTCGGCCCGTCCGTGACAGCGCTGCTCATTGATTCCGGGCTCATCTCAGACGCCGCGGACCTCTATTCGCTGCGCGCCGAGGACGTTGCCGCCCTCGAGCGCATGGGTAAAAAATCAGCGGAAAACCTGCTCGCCGCTGTCGAAAAATCGAAGTCCGCCGGGCTCGCAAGGCTCATATACGCGCTCGGGATCAGGCAGGTCGGCTCCGTTGCCGCCGCGGAGCTCGCGGACCGCTTCCGCAATATAGACGCGCTCATCGCGGCGTCCGAGGAGGAGCTCTGCGAGGTCGACGACATCGGAGAGGTCACCGCCGCGCTCATTCGCGAATACTTCGCCGAGCCGCGCAACCTTGAATATATCGAAAAGCTGCGCGCCGCCGGCGTCACAATGGAGGCCGCCGACAGCTCGCCGACCTCGGATAAGCTGTCCGGGCTGACGTTCGTTCTGACCGGGACGCTGCCGAACATGACGCGCGGCGAGGCGCAGGCGCTCATACAGAGCGCGGGCGGCAAGGTCTCCTCCTCCGTATCGAAAAAGACGAGTTACGTCGTCGCCGGTGAAGCGGCGGGATCGAAGTTAGACCGCGCAAATGCGCTCGGCGTCCCCGTCATTGACGAGGCGGCGCTGAAGGAAATGATCGGCGGATAGATCATTCAAGGCCGAAAAAGCGCAGGATCCCGCGGTATATCGCGCGCGCATAGAGCCCCGGGCTCTCCGCCATGAGCGTCGCCTCGCGGTAATTCGTGATGAAGCCGAGCTCTATCAGCGTCGCGGGCATCGCGGTGCGGCGCAGGACATAAAGCGTCGGCCTCGCGAAAACGCCGCGGTTCGGCTCTCCGGTCGCCGCCGAGACTTCGTCCACTATATCGACCGCGAGCGGATACGCCTCGGAGCTGAGCGAATACACGTACCCCTCCGTCCCCGTCGCGGACGCGTCCGTGGACGCGTTCGCGTGCAGGCTTATGAACCATTCCGCGCCCCATGAGTTCGCGGCGTCGACGCGCGCGCGCAGGCTGGAGGCGTTGCTCGTTCCGAGCTGCGTTGTCGGCGTCGGCCGCGAGACCCGAACGTCAAAATTCCCGTTCTCACGCAATAGGTCCGCAGTCATGATCCCTATCTCGTATACAAGGTCCTGCTCGCGGTAGCCGTTTCCCTCCGCCCCCGAATTCGGATTCTGCGGGTTGTGCCCCTGATCGATAAATATTTTTATCACTCTTGTCTTTCACCCCTTATCAAAGCTGTGCTCTCTACATAATATGCCGCCCCGGGGCGGCGGGCGACATATAAAAAAAGGAATTTTAAAAAAATGGACGAATATCAGCATGTGCTCGGCGCCGTAAGGCGCGCGGTCACGGATTATAACATGATAGAGCGCGGAGACACGGTCGCCGTCGGGATATCCGGCGGAAAGGATTCTCTCCTGCTGCTCTCGGCGCTCTCGGATCTGCGCCGCATCTCGGGGGGCTTTGAGCTCTTCGCGGTCACGGTGGACATGGGATTTGACGGCATGGACTTCTCCCCTGTCGACGAGTTCTGCCGCACGCTCGGCGTGCCGTACTATACCGTAAAGACCGAGATCGGCAAGCTGATCTTCGATGTCCGCCGCGAAAAGAACCCCTGCTCCCTCTGCGCCAAGCTGCGGCGCGGCGCGCTGCACGGCGCCGTCAAGGAGCACGGCGGAAACAAGCTCGCGCTCGGGCACCATTTTGACGACGTCGTCGACACGTTCATGCTCAATCTCGTCCACGAGGGGCGCCTCGGCACGTTCGAGCCGGTCACATATCTCTCCCGCCGCGACCTGTACATGATCCGCCCGTTGATCTACGTCCACGAATACGAGTCGCGCCGCCTGGCCGAGTCGCTCGGGCTGCCCGTCGTGAAAAGCGCGTGCCCGGCGGACAAGCACACGGAGCGCGAGTCGATGAAACGGCTGCTCGACACAATTGATATCGAATATCGCGGGATAAGAACGCGCATCTTCGGCGCGATAGAGCGCTCCGGCATCGACGGGTGGAAAGAGAGCGAACGCGGAAGAAAAACATAAAAACAAACACGCGTGAGGAGAGCTTTCGGAAAAGCTTCTTCCCACGCGTGTTTTATGCATTATCGCGTATTGCGTTAAGACCGCTGTGTTTCATCTCGGCGCGTGATAACGAACCGCACCTTTTTTTCGCCCGACTCGAACACATATATGTTCTTCCCCGGCGAGAGCCTGACAGAAAGCGAAAAGCTCCCGTCACGCTTTCGGCAGACCGGCGTTCCGTTGCAGCTGACCGGCGCGCCCGGCGCGCTTTTGCCGCGTATCGTCACGGTGCTCTTGTCCGTTTCGTGATCGGACTCCGGCGATACGATCTTTATATACCCGTCAGACAGCAGCGGTTCACTGTATACGATAGGCTCGCGGCAGGCGTCCGCGATCTCGCGGGCGACGCCCTCCGTGTCGCTTTTTATCGCGGAATAACCGTAAAATATGCTCCCGCCGAACGACATAAGATCCCTCGCGTACCTTAGCTGCTCCGTCATCTCCCCGACCGCCTCGGCAAACCTCCATTCGTCCGTCCCGTATTTGTACGCGGCGTGACTTATGCAGAAGCCGACGCCCGTTCCGTCGAGCGCGGCGCACCACCAGTCCGCGATGACGGCGTAGGGCGCCTGGTCATGGCCGAAGTGCCAGTATATCTGCGGCGCCAGATAGTCGATATATCCGCCCTTCACCCACGCGAGCGGGTCACAATATATTGATTCGTATGTCTCAAATCCCGCAGTCGCGCTGCCGCCGTTTTCGCCGTCGTCATTCTGCCAGATGCCGCCGGGAGCGATCCCGAACGCGCACCCCTCGTCGGCTCCCTTGACCGCCCGGTAGCAGCTCTCTACCATTTTATTTATATTTTCGCGCCGCCAGTCGGCAATCTCCTCGCCATCGCCGTATTCCTCGTATGCTGCCGAATCGTCAAATTCGGCGCCGAAAACGGGATACGGGTAAAAATAGTCGTCAAACAGCACGCCGTCAACGTCGTAATTTTCAACGACCTCGCGGACCCCGTCCGCGATGAGCCGCCTCGCCTCCGGCTCACCGGCGTTAAAATATATGTTGCCCGCGTATGTCACCGTGAGCTCGGGAGAGGTGCGCGCGGGGCTGTTTTCCGGGAGCATGTCCGCGGTCTTGGGTGCCGTCGCGGTGCCGCTGCTCGTCACGCGCAGCGGGTTTATCCACGCGTGCACGTCCACTCCGCACGCATGAGCGCGCTCGATGAGATACGCGAGCGGGTCGAATCCGTCCGGCAGCTCGCCGCCGAGTTTCCCCGTCAGATATTCGGAAACGGGGAAAATTTTTGAGTCGTACATCGCGTCCGCCGCGCCGCGCACCTGAAAATATATCGCGTTGCAGCCGACGTTGAGCGTCGTATCTATTATATCGTCGAGCTCGCGGCGCAGCTCCTCCGCGCCAAGCCCGGGACTGCTCGGATAGTCTATGTTGCATACCGTCGCTATGTATATTCCGCGCAGCTCTTCCATAGGTTCACCGTACTCAGGCTCCGCAGCCGCGCTGTCCCCGGGGACATCGGTCCCGCCCCCGTCCCCGCCGCCCACGGCGCATGAGGCGAGCGGCAAAAGCATGAAGACGGCAAGTATCAGTGAAAGCGCTCTTTTTTTCATCTGGCCTGCCTCCGTTTAAAACGTCCTTACACGGTCATATATATATTTGCATCTCACGCGGCAATATGACAAACCGCCGCCAAAAGAGATTATACCATAAAAGCGGCTGCGACAGCAGCCGACGCAGGCGGAACGCCTGCGAGCAGCGGCGGAGCCGATGCCTTTTAGCCGTCAATATCGAACCTGCGGCGCAAGCCGCAGCAAAAGCGAAACTTTTGAGGTTTGCGGAGCAAACAAGTGAAGATATTATACCACAAAAAGCGACACGCGGCAAGCGCGCATGACAAAATTGCACGAAAAAAGGCACCGCGTGATGCGATGCCGCTCTTTTCGGACCGTCAGATGCGCTCTTTGACCTTGGAGCTCTTGCCGACTCTGTCGCGGAGGTAGTAGAGCTTCGCACGGCGAACTTTACCGCGCCTTATAACTTCTACCTTTTCCACGTTGGGCGAATGGATCGGGAACGTCTTCTCGACGCCGCAGCCGTAAGCAACGCGGCGAACCTTGAACGTCTCCGAGATCCCGCCGCCGCGGCGGCCGATCACCGTGCCCTCGAAGATCTGGGTACGGACTCTCTGTCCCTCTTTGATCCTGTTGTAGACCCTTACGGTGTCTCCGATGTTGAACTGAGGGATCTCAGTCTTCATCTGCTCATTGACAAGCATGTCGATCTTGTTGTTCATCTTTCTGACCTATCCTTTTTTGCAATATCGAAGCGTTCATGCAGAGCGGCAGAGGACCGTTTCGGCGCGCGCATACCGCACGCGCTTGATGATTATATCATAAAACATCTCCTATGGCAAGGGCTTTTCTGAAAAAATTTTCATATTCCGAGCGGCGTGGACGAAAAAATGATTGTAATTTTCCTTCCGTTATGATAGAATATCATGTATGAGTGTATATCAGGAAAGGATCGCCTGTTATTTCTGATGGAAAGCGAAAAAAACAGCATGCATTCAGGTGAGCGTCTCACCGATGAAGATATAATGACACATAGAGGAAGCGATGCCCCGGCGCCCGAGATCTACAAGGTGCGGATCAGGCGGCGGGCAGTCCGCCCGATGCCTGCGGAGACAGTCGGCGGTGCAGATTCCGAGAACGGCAGCAAAGTTGACGGCGCGGGCAGCGCGGACGGCGAAAACAGTAATGTCAGGGTTGCGAATGACGATGCGGAAAACGTTTCCGTCGCGGCGTCCGACGACGAAAGCGTAAACGAGAACGAAAATGTAAACGAAGACGAAGAAGCAGCAGCGGGAGAAGATAACGATACCGTCAACATTCCCGTGCTGTTTTACGAGATAACGGAGGCGCTCGCCACCGCCGTCTGTATGGTCGTCCTCGTCTTCACGCTCCTTGTGCGCGCCGCCGTGGTGTCGGGCTATTCAATGGAACACACGCTCTCCGGCGGAGACGTTCTTATCGTATCGGCAATT
This sequence comes from uncultured Clostridia bacterium, assembly GCA_947632285.1. GTDB lineage: Bacteria > Bacillota > Clostridia > Oscillospirales > CAG-272 > DTU064. The sequence goes on along the minus strand of CANROT010000068.1, from coordinate 5,542 downwards.
CCGTTTGAACCCAAATACGGGGACATAATCGTCTTCCAGAAGTTCGACAGCTACCCCGAGCACGAGGTCGTCGTAAAGCGCGTCATCGCGACCGAGGGGCAGACCGTTGACATAGATTTTGACACCTGGACCGTCACGGTCGACGGTAAAGTGATCGACGAGAGCGGATATATGTACATTGCCCCGGACGGCTCCAACCGTGACAAAATGCAATTCCCCGTCACTGTCGGCGAGGGCGAGCTATTCGTCATGGGCGACAACCGCAAGCACTCGACCGACAGCCGAGAGGTCGGGCTTATCGACGAGCGGACCGTTTTCGGCCGCGTCATAATGCGGATATCGCCGATCACGCAGTTCAGAATATTCGGGAGATTTTAAAAATGCCCGGTGAAACCATACAGTGGTTCCCCGGCCACATGGCGAGGACGCGCCGACAGATAGCAGAAGACTTAAAGCAGGTCGACGCCTGCCTTGAGCTCCTGGACGCGCGCATTCCCGCCTCATCGCGGAACCCGGAGATCACAAAGCTGCTCGCGGGCAAGCCGTCACTGACGCTTCTCAACAAATCCTCCCTCGCCGACCCGGCGGCGAACGATGCGTGGCTCACATATTTCAGATCGTGCGGGCAGACCCCGCTGCTCATAGACTCGGTAACGGGCGAGGGCGTCGGAAGGATAACGCCCGCGCTGCGCACGCTGCTCGCGGACAAGCTCGCCCGGTGGGAGGAGCGCGGCATGGTCGGCAGGCGCATCAAGGTCATGATACTCGGGATCCCGAACGTCGGCAAATCAACGCTTATCAACCGCCTTGTTGGCGCGAAAAAGGCAAAGGCGGAGGACCGCCCCGGGGTGACGCGGGAGTCCCAGTGGGTCCTGACGAAAACCGGGCTCAATCTGCTCGACACACCCGGCGTGCTCTGGCCGAAATTCGAGGACAGGGCGACCGGAGAATCGCTCGCGTTCACAGGCGCGATAAAAGATGAAATACTCGATACGGAGACGCTTGCCGCAGCGCTCGTCGGTCGGCTGCGCCGCATGTACCCCGCCCTCCTTTCGGAGAGGTACAAGCTCGGCGACATGGCGGAGTACGACGGGGTCGGCAATTTCGAGCTGCTCACGGCGATAGGCAGAAAGCGCGGCTTTCTCGTCTCCGCAGGCGAGGTCGACACGGAGCGGTGCGCGCTGATGCTGCTCGACGAATTCCGCGCGGCAAAGATCGGCAGGATCACGATAGAGCTGCCGCCGGAGGCATAGTATATGCTTCAATACACGCTTGAAAACAAATACGCCGCTGAAGGGTATGCCGTCATCTGCGGCACTGATGAGGCGGGGCGCGGGTGCCTTGCCGGTCCGGTCGTCGCCGCCGCCTGCATACTGCCCGCAGGGCTCATGATAGACGGACTCAACGATTCGAAAAAGCTCTCGCCCAAGCGCCGCGAGGCGCTGTATGACGTTATAACCGTGAGCGCACTCTCATACGCGATATCGTCCTCATCTGTTGAGGAGATAGACAGCATGAATATCCTCGAGGCGTCCCAGCTCGCAATGCGGCGCGCCGTATCGGAGCTCTCCCCCGCCCCGGACCTAATTCTCGTTGACGGGAACATCGCGCGGGGTTTCCACGTGCGCGCCGTCCCGGTAGTCCACGGGGACGCGACGTCGCCGTCCATCGCTGCGGCGTCGATCTTGGCAAAGGTATACCGTGACAGGCTGATGGTCGAGCTCGACCGCGAATACCCGGAATACGGCTTCGCAAAGCACAAGGCGTACTGCACCGCCGAGCATGAGGCGGCGATACGCAAATACGGCGTCTCCGCCTGCCACAGAAAGACGTTCATGTCGTTTCTGACGCGCGAAGGGAGGCACAGATGACGAACGGCTCCCGCGCGACGGGCGACATAGGCGAGCAGACCGCCGCCGATTTCCTCCGCTCGCGCGGTTACGAAATAATCGAGCGCAATCACTACACGAGCCACGCAGAGCTCGACATTATCGCGCTCTCCCCGGAGCGAGACGTTCTCGTCTTCGTCGAGGTAAAGACGCGCACGCTCGAGGTCGCCGAGAAATTCGGCAGGCCGGCGTCGTCCGTCGGCCCGAAAAAGCAGAAAAACCTCATATTCGCGGCAGAAGGATACATGAAGCTGCACCCCGAGCTGCTCCTCGGGCGCAGCGCCCGTATAGACGTCATCGAGGTTTTCCTCGAGGACGGCGCGCCTCCGCGCGTTCATCAAATCCGCTCCGCGGTCACGGCAAAGAGCGGATATAATAAAAGAAGGCGCTGAGCTGCGCCCTCACAACTGCTCCTATATAAAAAACGGGGGCGTGCCCCCGTTCATATCCTGTTTTTCGGTTTGAATGTCGCGCATACGGTCTCGGCGGAGCTGTTTGCCACCGTCGGCCCGACCTGTATTCGCCGCGCGGTGCAGAAGCTGTCGCCGTCGTGATACGCGCAGTTTTTGACATCGCAGACGATGCCGCGTATATGCTGCGGCGGGCGGCCTTCGCCCATTTCGACATTGAAATACTCATTCGGTCCGAACATTGCCATCTTTATCACCTCTTTGTATAGTGCGGTCATGATATTATTTTAACCGCTGACATCTCTGTAATACAGTAAAGACGAAAGGAGCCCTCGTGTCAGTTTTTGCTATCGCCGATCTTCATCTTCCCGGAGGCTCCGGGATCAACAAATCAATGGACAAATTCGGCCCGCGCTGGTGCGGACACAAATCAAAGCTCGAGCGCTCATGGCGGGCGGTCGTGTCGCCGAATGACACCGTCGTCATCGCGGGCGACATCTCATGGGCAATGACGCTTGAAGACGCAAAGCCGGACCTGCTCTTCCTCGACTCGCTGCCGGGCAAAAAAATAATGATCGAGGGGAACCACGATTTCTGGTGGCAGACCGCCTCAAAGCTCGACGCTTTTTTCAACGGAAACGGCATAAAATCGATCACGCCGCTGCGCGCCGGCGCGATAGCCGCGGACGGCTTTGTCATCTGCGGGACGCGCGGCTGGTTCTCGTCCGAATCTGCGCAGTCGCCCTCGTTCGATACGGACTACGATAAGATCGCGCGGCGCGAAGCGTCTCGCCTTTCGGCGAGCATCGACGCCGGGCTGACGCTGACGGGCGGCGACAAATCACCGCTGCGCGTGTTCCTGCACTTCCCCGCCATATTCGGCGGCGAGAGCTGCACACCGATAATGGACGTGCTGCGCGAGCGCGGCATAAGCCGCGTATACTTCGGGCATGTCCACGGTAACTACGCATACCCGAGCACATACGAGGCAGGCGGCATGCTGCACTGTTCCGTCGCCGCCGATTACCTCGGATTTGTGCCGAGGCTCGTTGAGTGAACGCAAAAAAGCGCCGTATTTTCGACGAATTATTTTTTCAGCCCCGCTTTGCTGTTGACAAAGCGAAAAAAACATAATATAATAGCCGAGTGAGGCCGTGCAAATTTTCCTGCACAGGCAAATATCCCCCTTATTTTATCACCGTTGACAATTTTGGAGGAAAAATATAAACATGGAACTTATCAAAAACGAGAAGATCGAATCGAACAGGCACGAGCTGCAGTTCAAGATCGACCACGACACGTTCGAGGCTGCCTGCACGCGCGTTTTTAACCGCGAAAAGAGCAATATCAACGTGCCCGGATTCCGTCGCGGCAAGGCGCCGCGCGCCATCATCGAGAAGATGTACGGCAAGAGCGTGTTCTACGATGACGCTCTCAACGAGCTTGTCCCCGATTATTACGAGGACGCCGTCAAAGAGTCCGGGATCGAGATCGTCGGTCAGCCGGAGATAGACGTCGTTTCCGTCGATGACAGCGGCGTCGTCATCAAGGCCGTCACATACGTTATGCCCGAGGTGAAGATCGAGGGCTACCGCGGCATCGCGGCGACAAAGACGACGTACACCGTGACGGACGAGGAGGTCGACCACGAGATCGGCCACGTCCGCGAGCATAACGCGCGCGAGATCGACATTACCGACCGCCCCGCCGAGGTGGGCGACACGGCGAATATAGATTATGAAGGCTTCTGTGACGGCGTCGCGTTCGAGGGCGGCAAGGGCGAAGGCCACGACCTCAAGCTCGGCTCCGGCAGCTTCATTCCCGGCTTTGAGGAACAGGTCGCAGGCCACAGCGTCGGCGACGAATTCGACGTGAACGTCACCTTCCCCGAAGAATATCACGCGGAAGACCTCGCGGGCAAAGCGGCCGTTTTCAAGTGCAAGCTCAACGCCATCAAGCATGACGAGCTCCCCGAGCTTGACGACGAATTCGCGAAGGACGTCTCCGAATTTGACACATTCGAGGAATACCGCGAGGACATGAAGAAGAAGATCGGCGAGCGCAAGGAAAAGAATGCGGACGCCGAGGTCGAGGAACAGCTCATAGACTACCTCGTCGAGCACGTCGAGGCGGACGTTCCCGCCCCCATGTATGACGCCGAGGCCGAAAACATCGTCCGCGACTACGACATGCGCCTGCGCAGCCAGGGGCTCGATCTCTCGACATACATGAAATACACGAACCAGACGCTCGACACGCTCCGCGAGCAGGTCCGCCCGCAGGCGGAGCGCCAGGTCAAGACGCGCCTTGCGCTGACCGAGATCGCGAAGTTAGAGGGCATCAAGGTTGACGACGAGGCTGTCGAGGCTGAGTATGCCCGCATGGCCGAGATGTACGGCATGGAAGTCGAAAGAGTCAAGGCTGCCATCGAAGAGGAAGACATTGCCGCCGACCTCCGCCTGAAGGCTGCCGTCGATCTCATAAAGGGCGCCGCCGTCATCACCGAGGTCGCTCCCGAAGAAAAGGCTGCCGAGACCGAGGCAACGGATCACACGGCAGAATAAGCGATATTTTGCGTTGCTGTGACCGCTGCCGACAACGGCGGCGGTCATTTGCATATAAAAAACACGTGCGCACATATATAATTTCTCCCGCAGCGGGTATATAATATACTGTTGTGCACGATCAAAGAATGCTATGGAGGTATAATAATGGCACTCGTTCCGACCGTAATCGAACAGACAAACAGAGGCGAACGCGCGTATGACATATACTCGCGCCTTTTGAATGACAGGATCGTTTTCCTCGCCGATGAGGTAAACGACGTCACGGCGTCCCTCGTCGTGGCGCAGCTTCTCTTCCTTGAGGCACAGGACCCGGACAAGGATATCTCGCTCTATATCAACTCCCCCGGCGGCTCCGTTTCCGCGGGGTTCGCGATCTATGACACGATGAACTATATCAAGTGCGACGTGTCGACGATCTGCATAGGCATGGCGGCGAGCATGGGCGCTTTCCTGCTCTCCTCCGGCGCCAAGGGCAAGCGCATCGCGCTGCCGAACAGCGAGATCATGATCCATCAGCCGCTCGGCGGCATGCAGGGGCAGGCGTCCGACATAAAGATACACGCCGATCACATTCTCCGCACGCGCGAAAGGCTCAACACAATCCTCTCGAAGAACACGGGCAAGTCTCTTGAAGAGATCGCCTACGCTACCGAGCGCGACAACTTCCTCACCGCCG
>CANROT010000067.1 GCA_947632285.1 uncultured Clostridia bacterium | reverse complement strand
ACTGCGCTGCGTCCAGCGCAGGCACATCCCCCAATACAGGCAACACCACCTGGGTGCGCAGCGCCTCCATGCGCGCCATAGCGGACTCGGCCGTATATTTCCGCCTCATCGCCGCGAGCGTGCGCGAACACCCGCTCTGCAGCGACAGGTGATAGTGCGGAACGAGGGCGCGCGTCTCCTTCGCCATGCTGATGAACTCCGGCGTGATAACGGTCGGCTCGAGCGAGCCCAGCCGTATTCGCTCGATGCCGGGGATCCCGGCGACGCGGCGGATAAGGCCGGTCAGCGTCCCGCCCGTGTCGCGCCCGTATGACGCTGTTTCTATCCCGGTGAGGACGACCTCGCGCACGCCTCCACGCGCCAGAGATGTGACCTCGGACGTGATGTCCTCCTCCGCCCGGGAGCGGACGTGGCCGCGCATCGAGGGAATGAGGCAGTATGCGCACCTCCCGTCGCACCCGTCGCAGATCTTGACATACGCGCGCGTGCGCGGCGCGTGCGATATTGACATCTGCTCGATCTTCCGCATATCGGCGATATCCCCGTCAGACACGAGGACGCGGGGGCTGTCCGGCACGCCGTTTTTGATAATATCGAGCGCCTCGTCGGCGGCGCGCAGCTTGTTCTTGTTGCCGATGACGGAGGCGACCCCGCCGATGGCGGCGGCAGCCGACGGCAGGGACTGCGAATAGCAGCCGCAGACGATGACGGCGCCCCCGCCGCGCGCGGCGCGGCGAATGTATTGGCGGCTCTTGCGCTCCGCCTCCGCCGTGACGGCGCAGGTGTTGATTATGTAAACGTCCGCGTCCCCGCCCTCCGGCACAAGCTCAAAGCCGAGGGCGCGCAGCCGCTCGGCGATCGCCTCGCTTTCGTATTGATTCACCTTGCAGCCGAGCGTGATGACTGACGCTGTCGGCGTCCTGCTTTCGGTACCCATATTCGGCCCTTTCCCGCTTTATAGATCGGTTTTAACACTTTTCGTGCGCTTTTCATATAGTAAAAGCAGTATAACACAAGTTTGCCCGATTGTAAAGGAGCAGCCGCAAAGGTTGAAATTTCGGGCAGAAAGGAGTATAATTAAGGTGAAAGATCGAAAAGACAGATGTTCACGTAGGCGCTCGGAGCGGCCGAGAGAAGAATAAACGCCGCACAGCTCCGGGGACGTTTGAAAAAGTGAACGTCCCCTTTATTTTGCTCGCGCGCCATATATTTCTGCGGCTTTTTTTCCGAATATGCGGCAAAATACAGATATGAGAAAAAAACGGGAAAGAAAATACAGGACGAATCCGCTCGTCGGCGCGGCGCTCGCGCTGTCGCTGCTCCTGACGGCGGCTGTGTGCGCGGCGTCGTTCGGATTTTACTTCTATGTCAAGAGGGAGAGCGAGGCGGCGCTCGAAATGAGGGAAAGGTGCGCGTATGAGGCGTATCTCTCGCTGTGCGAGGACCTCGGGAGGCGCGAGATGAGGGCGGCGGCGGAGGCGCTGTCAAGGTGCGAGCTGTTCGGCGGTTGCGCGGAGGCGGACGGTCTGCGCGCGGCGATACTGAGCGGCAGCGTCACGGACGAAACGGCGGAGGCGCTCCGAGGCGCGCTTGACGGCGGCGCCACCGTATACGAGGCGGTAAAGCGCGCGGACGAGGCGGCGGGCAGAGCGTTGCCGCAGGAGGACGACGCCGGGGACGCGAGCGGCGTGTGGGCGACGCTGCGCGACCGGGACGAGATCGGTGAGGCGGAGGCGCACAGGCTTGCCGCGGATTTTGTCGGCGGCGGGGTCACGCTTACGGCGGCGGAGAGCCGCACGTTCCCGCCGGTGTACACGTTTCTGTGCAAAAACGCGTCCGCCGATATAACGAAGGCGGGCGGCAGGCTTTTGACGATGTACGTCTACAGGCACGGCGGCGCCGAGGTGCGGGACGGGGAGGTCTGCCTTTCTGCGGCGAAGAAGTTCATCTGCGAGGCGGGCATAAGCGGGGCGGCGTTCGTTTCGGAGACGGAGGAGGCGGACGGGTATGCGTATGTCTTCTGCGGGACGTTCCGCCTCGCGGACGAGACGGTCCTCTGCCCCGGCGAGACGGTGAAGGTCGGCGTATGCGCGCGCGGCGGCGCCGTCCGGTTCTTCGACGCGACCGGATATTATATGCAGCGCCCCGCCGAATATGACGTCCCGAGAATGAAATTTGACCGGAGGGGCGCCTCCGCTCAGCTCGGCGCGGACGCGGAATATCTGACGCCGATATATGTTGAGGGGAGGCTGTTTTGGCGGCTGAGTGGTGTGAAAACACTGTTATGTGATGCCGAAACGGGTGAAATAAGGGTTCAAAATCCGTCAAAATAGCAAAAACGGCTTGAAATCTGCGGGAAGGAGTGTTATAATCCACTCGATATGATGGGAATAAATACCGTCATAAATCGCTGCCAAGAGCGGACGAAACGAAAGGCCTTTGACCCATGAGAGAGCATTACGGCGACCACAAGAACGAAAAATATTATATCACCACCGCCATCGCGTATGCGTCCGGCAAGCCGCATATCGGCAATACGTATGAGGTCATAATGACTGATGCGGTCGCGCGGTTCCGCCGCCAGCTCGGCTCCGACGTCTTCTTCTGCACGGGGACAGACGAGCACGGCGAGAAGATCGAGAACCTCGCCGCGAAGGAGGGCATCACGCCGAAACAGCTCGTCGACCGCGTGGCGGGCGAGGTGCGCGCGCTCTGGGACCTCATGAACACGAGCTACGACCACTTTATCCGCACGACGGACGCGCACCACGAGGCCGCGGTCGCGCACGTCTTCAAAGAGATGTACGAGCGCGGCGACATCTACAAGGGCACATATGAGGGCTGGTACTGCGTCCCGTGCGAGAGCTTTCTCACCGACACGCAGGTCGCGGGCGGCGTCTGCCCCGACTGCGGCAGGCCGGTTGAGCGCAAGAGCGAGGAGGCGTATTACTTCGCCGCGAGCAAGTACGCGCCCGCGCTCATCAAATATATAGAGGAACACCCCGAATTCATCGAGCCCGAATCCCGCAAAAAGGAGATGCTCAACAATTTCCTGTACGCGGGGCTCCAGGATCTCTGCGTTTCGCGCACCTCGTTCAAGTGGGGGATCCCCGTGTCGTTTGACGACAGGCACGTCATATACGTGTGGCTCGACGCGCTCTTCAACTATGCGACGGCGCTCGGATACGATCCCGAAAACGGGGAGGATCAGCCGGACGCGTTCAAAAAATACTGGCCCGCGGAGGTTCACGTCATTGGCAAGGACATTCTCCGCTTCCACACGATATATTGGCCGATCTTCCTGATGTCGCAGGAGCTGCCGCTGCCGAAAAAGGTCTTCGGCCACCCGTGGTTCAACTTCGGCACAGACAAGATGTCAAAGTCGAAGGGCAATATCCTCTATGCGGACGATATCGCAAGGCGCGTCGGCGTCGACGGCGTGCGCTACTACGCGCTGTCCGAAATGCCCTACGCGCAGGACGGCAGCATCACGTGGGAGGCGATAGCCTCGCGCTACAACAGCGACCTTGCGAACAACCTCGGAAATCTCGTCTCGCGCACCGTCGCGATGACGAAGAAATATTTCGGCGGCGTCGTTCCCGCGCCCGGCGAGGAGACGGAGCTTGACGCGGAGCTCAAGTCGGCGGTCCTTAAAGCCGTTGACGGAGTTTACGACAATATGCTCACGTTCCACGTCGCGGACGCGCTCGAGTGCATCTTCACGGCGCTGCGCCGCGCGAACAAGTATATAGACGAGACGACGCCGTGGACGCTCGCAAAGGGCGGGGACGCGGAGCACGCCCGCCTCGGCACGGTCATATACAACCTGCTCGAATCGATCAGGATCTGCGCCGTGCTGCTCTATCCGTTCATTCCCGCGTCCTCGGACGCGATCATGTCCTCCCTCGGGACGGACGCGCGCGATTATGACGCGCTCGAGACGTTCGGAGGTCTCGCCGTCGGCGGCACCGTCGGCGACGCGTCGCCGCTGTTCGCGCGCATTGATGAAGAAAAGCTCCTCGCGGAGATAGAGGCCGAGCGCGCCGCGAAGGCGAAGGCTGCCGAGGTCAAGGCGGAGCCCGAGCGCCCCGAGGGCGTCGCCGAGATCGGGATAGACGACTTTATGGGAGTCGAACTGAGGACGGCGGAGGTCGTCGCTTGCGAGCGCGTCCCGAAAGCCAAAAAGCTGCTGAAATTGCAGCTCGACCTCGGATATGAAAAGCGGCAGGTCGTTTCCGGCATCGCGAAGTGGTACGCGCCGGAGGACCTTGTGGGCAAAAAGGTCATCGTCGTCGCGAACTTGAAACCGGCGACGCTGTGCGGCGTCGAGAGCCGCGGCATGATACTCGCCTCCGGCGAGGACGAGGTGCGCGTCGTATTCCTCGCGCCCGACACGCCGAACGGCGAGCGCGTCAGATAAAAAATGACGCTGTTTGATTCCCACGCGCACTATGACGACGAAAGATTCGCGCGCGAATACGAGGGCGGCGCCCATGCCGCTCTGCGGGCCGCGAAAGCTGCCGGGGTCGGATATATAGTCAATTCCGGCGCCGACCTTGAGACGTCGCGCGCGAGTATCGCGCTCTCGCATTCGTCCGGCGGCGAGCTGCCGGAGATATTTGCCTCCGTGGGGATACACCCAACGGAGACGGGAAAATATCCGTCGCGTGAGCATGCGATGGCGGAGCTTTACGAGCTGGCGAAAACGCCGCGCGTCGTCGCGATAGGCGAGATCGGCCTTGACTACCACTACCCGGACACGGACCGGGAGACGCAGAAGGAATTCTTCCGCGCGCAGCTCGAGCTGGCGCGGGAGCTCGGGCTCCCCGTCGTCATACACGACCGGGACGCGCACGGGGACGTTTTTGAGATCCTGCGCGGCTTCCGCGACGTAAAAACGCTCCTGCACTGTTATTCCGGCAGCGCCGAGATGGCGCGGCAGTACGCGGACGCGGGCGTTTATATGTCGTTCGGCGGGGTCCTGACGTTTAAAAACGCAGAAAAGACGCGCGAGGCGGCGAGGGCAATACCGCATGAGCTTTTGATGCTCGAGACGGACGCACCGTATCTTGCGCCGGTCCCGCACAGGGGAGAGCTGAATTTCTCGGCTTACATGACATACACCGCGGGCGCGCTCGGAGAGCTCCGGGGCGTCGGCGCAGATGAGGCCGCCGCGACAGCGGCGGAGAATTCAAAGAGATTTTACGGCATAGTATAATAATATACCCCAAATCTGATGAAAGGAGGTGACCGTAATGAACGGAAAAGGTTATACCAACGAGCGGGAGAGCGTAAGAATACGGTTCCTTATGACGGTGATATGCGTTATCGCTGTTATTATGGTCATCGTCTATTTTACGGGGTCTCTGCTTCGAGGTGAAACCGCGCCGGAGGCGCCGGACGAACCCGAAAGCGGCACGGGTACGCAGGGCGTGCCCGAAAATACGGAAGCCGATGTGACGGACGGCACCGAACCGGCGGAGGAAACGGAATTTAAGGTACATATTTCGTTTTCCGGGCCGACAGGCGCGCCGCCGGCAAATGTGACGGAGCCCGCCGATACGGAAGATCCGGGCGACAGCACGGACGCGCCCGGCCCGATCGACACGATCGACACGGATCCCGCGCCCGAAACGGGCCGCGTGGACAAAACGGAGCCGGAGATACCCGAGTTCCCGTATGAGATGCCGATCATGACGCCGCACGTACATCTGTGGACGAAACCGACGTGCACGCAGCGCGCGCTGTGCAGGATCTGCGGTATCGGCGGCGAGGGCCCGCTCGAGCACGATTATATGGAGGCGACGTGTACGGTCCCGAAGACGTGCAAAAACTGCGGCGCGACGGAGGGCGAGCCCGCCGGCCACGACTGGATAGCGGCGACGTGCCTGCGCCCCGAGACGTGCAGCATCTGCGGCGAGGAGCGCGGCGAGGTCGGCGACCATTCGTGGGTCGACGCAACGTGCACGACACCGATGACGTGTACCGTCTGCGGTGAGACCTCGGGCGAGGCGCTCGGCCACTGGTGGCTCGCGGCGACCTGCTCGCAGCCACAGACGTGCGGCAGATGCGGCGCAACACAGGGTGAGCCGAACGGTCACACCTGGCTGCCCGCGACGACGACGTCCCCGTCAAAGTGCGCTGTCTGCGGCGCCGTATACGGCGACAGACTGCCGAACCCGGTGAAGGTGGCGCCGATAAGCTACACGGAGGAGGAGCTGCACATGCTCGCGAGACTGATATGCCGCGAGATCGGCTACAGCTCGGAGGCGGGAATGCGCGCCGTTGCGACCGTTGTCGTGAACCGCGTCAGAAGCCCGTATTTCGGCTCAAATATCACCGAGGTGCTGAATGCGCCGGGCCAGTTCCCCGGCAGCCTTGACGGCATAAACGCGCCCGAGATCTGCTACACCATCGCGAAGGACGTCCTCGCGGGGAACCTCTACGATAGTGAGATACTGTACTTCAAGGCGGCGTACACGGGCATCGACTGGGGCCCGTACAGGCACTACTGCTTCTGCGTCGCGGGGGCCAACTTCTATGCATAATAGGGATCAAACGTCAGCCCCGGAGCCGCAGATGCGGCCCCGGGGCGCTCTTCTTTGTACGGGAAACAAAAAAACGCGGACGCCGGTGAGAGCGGCATCCGCGTGTTTTCTTTTTGCGGTTTACGCGAGCTTCGAAAGAGCCTTTGTGAACTGGCTCTTCTTGCGGGCGGCGGTGTTCTTGTGAATGATCCCCTTTGCAACGCCCTGGTCGAGCTTCTTCACCGTCTCGCGGTAGATCGCGGACGCTGCCTCGCGGTCGCCTGCTTCGAGCGCAGACGAATACTTACGGATAGAAGTGTGAAGAGCCGACTTGAACATTCTGTTCTGGAGATTCTTCTTTTCGGAAACAAGAACGCGCTTCTTCGCCGATTTTATATTGGGCATGACGCTGTACCTCCTTCGGACAAGATTGTATCGACAGCGGCGCCTGAGAGGGAGCGCACACCGCTTTTTACATATGAACATCTTATAATATCACGCCGGAAAGAAAATATCAATACCCAAAAGAAAAAAAGACGGAATATTTCGCCTTTGTTTTTCGTGATCTCCGTTTTGCGGCGGCGGAGCGGCACCGCCGCCCGAAAAGTTTACAAAAAATTCACATGTAAACATTCTGTAAACTTTTGATTAATAAACGGCGCAATGGCGAAAAAATCCGTCCGAAAACACAACTATTTTACAGGTTGTTATTGACAATAAGCGGTGGGGGTGATAAAATTATAAACTGCATTGATTTCGCGTTTAATATTATCTTTATTCCTATACCCGCGCGTATGGGAGGACATTTTTGAGTGTCAATAACGGACGAAGGAGTGACAGACCAAGATGGTAAAACCCCAGAAACTCGGCAGAAACGTGCGCATGAGCTTTTCGAAGATCGACGAAGCGCTCGAAATGCCAAACCTCATCGAGGTGCAGAAGAAGTCGTATAAGTGGCTCATAGACGAGGGTCTCATGGAGGTGTTCCGCGACATCTCCCCGATCTCGAACTATTCGGGCAATCTTCTGATCGACTTTGTCTCCTACAACCTCGATTCAAAGCCGAAGTACACGATCGAGGAGTGCAAGGACCACGACGCAAACTACGCCGCGCCCTTAAAGGTCGACGTGCGGCTGACGAACAAGCAGACGGGCGAGGTCAAGCAGTCCGAGATATTCATGGGCGATTTCCCGCTCATGACGGACAGGGGCACGTTCATCATAAACGGCGCAGAGCGCGTTATCGTTTCGCAGATCGTCCGCTCTCCGGGCATGTACTACGACTCGATGATCGACAAGACGGGCAAGCGCATATACACGGCGCAGGTCATTCCTTACCGCGGCGCGTGGCTCGAATATGAGACCGACGTAAACGACGTTTTCTACGTCAAGATTGACAAGAACAGAAAGCTCCCGATCACGGTCCTCATTCGTGCGCTCGGGATCGAGACAGAGCGCGACATCGTCGAATATTTCGGCGACGAGCACCTTCTGACCGAGTCCGCCGCAAAGGACGAGCTTGAGCGGCAGGCGGCGGAGAACCACACGACCGAGGGCGAGGAAGCCCTCAAGGAGATATACAAGCGCCTTCGCCCGGGCGAACCCGCTATCGTCGAGAGCGCGCAGATACTCATCAACAATTCCTTCTTCGACCCGAAGAGATACGATCTCGCCCCGGTCGGAAGATACAAATACGACAAAAAGGTCGAGCTCGCGCCGAGAATAAAGGGCCATAAGCTCACGCGCCCCGTCGTCAGCCCGCTGACCGGCGAGATAATCGGCGAGCCCGGCGACATGCTGACCGCGGAGTCCGCGCGCGCAATCGAGACCGCGTGCGTCAACGAGGTCTACATTGAGGCCGAGGACGGCGCCGAGGTCAAGGTCTTCTCGAACAACACCGTCGACCCTGTGTGGGTGCTCGGCTACGACCTGCGTGACTGCGGAGTCAGCGAGAAATGCTCGTACCCCGTGCTCCGCGAGATCATAGAGGAGACGAACGGGGACGCGGAGGAGCTGAAAAATCAGGTCCGCCGCCGCATCGCGGAGCTCTGCCCGAAGCACATCACGAAGGACGATATCTTCGCCTCCGTCAACTATCTGCTCTGCCTCTCGCACGACATCGGCACGACGGACGACATCGACCACCTCGGCAACCGCCGCCTGCGCTCGGTCGGCGAGCTCTTGCAGAATCAGTTCCGCATCGGCCTTTCGAGAATGGACAAGAACATCAAGGAAAAGATGTCGATACAGGACAACGAGACGGTCACCCCGCAGCAGCTCATCAATATCCGCCCGGTAACGACGGCGATCCGCGAATTCTTCGGCAGCTCCCCGCTCTCGCAGTTCATGGATCAGGCGAACCCCTTGGCGGAGCTGACGCACAAGCGCCGCCTGTCCGCGCTCGGTCCCGGAGGACTTTCGCGCGACCGCGCTTCCTTCGACGTTCGCGACGTACACTACACGCACTACGGGCGCATGTGCCCGATAGAGACGCCCGAAGGCCCGAACATCGGCCTTATCTCCTACCTTGCAACGTACGCGCGCATCAGCGATTACGGCTTTATCGAGGCGCCGTACCGCAGAGTCGACAAGGAAACTGGCGTCGTCACCGACGAGATCGTATACATGACGGCGGACGTCGAGGACAACTATATCGTCGCGCAGGCGAACGAGCCGCTCGACGAGAACCACCGCTTCGTCAACCGCCGCGTCGCGGCGCGCGACAGGGCGGAGATAATCGAGGTCCCGAGAGAGAACGTCGACTTCATGGACGTTTCGCCTAAGATGGTCGTCTCCGTCGCGACGGCGATGATCCCGTTCCTTGAGAACGACGACAACTCTCGCGCGCTGATGGGCTCGAACATGCAGAAGCAGGCGGTCCCGCTCTTAACGACGGAGTCCCCGATAGTCGGCACGGGCATGGAGTACAAGGCGGCGATGGATTCCGGCGTCGTCATAATCGCGGACGAGAGCGGTTACGTCGAGCGCGTCACCGCGGACGATATCACGATCAGGAACGACAGCGGCGTCAAGCGGACGTATCACCTTGAAAAGTTCAAGCGCTCCAACCAGGGAACGTGCATAAATCAGCGCCCGATAGTACACACGGGCGACAGAGTCGAGGCGGGCGAGTGCATCGCGGACGGTCAGGCAACGTCGAACGGCGAGATCTCCCTCGGCAAGAACGCGCTCATCGGCTTCATGAGCTGGGAGGGCTACAACTACGAGGACGCCGTCCTCCTGAACGAGCGCCTTGTGCGCGACGACGTCTACACGTCGATCCACGTGGAGGAATACTCCCACGAGGCGCGCGAGACGAAGCTCGGGCCGGAAGAGATAACGCGCGAGATCCCGAACGTCGGCGAGGACGCGCTCAAGGACCTGACGGCGGAGGGCATCGTAAAGATAGGCACCGAGGTAAGGGCGGGCGACATTCTCGTCGGCAAGGTCACCCCGAAGGGCGAGACGGAGCTGACGGCGGAGGAGCGGCTGCTGCGCGCGATCTTCGGCGAGAAGGCGCGCGAGGTCAGGGACACGTCCCTGCGCCTGCCGCACGGCGAGACGGGCATCGTCATCGACGTCAAGGTCTTCTCCCGCGAGAACAGCGACGACCTCTCCCCGGGAGTCACAAAAGTAGTAAGAGTATATATCGCGCAGAAGAGAAAGATCTCTGTCGGCGACAAGATGGCGGGCCGCCACGGAAACAAGGGCGTCGTCTCGCGCATACTGCCGCCGGAGGATATGCCGTTTTTGCCGGACGGCACGCCGCTTGACATCGTGCTGAACCCGCTCGGCGTTCCTTCCCGAATGAATATCGGTCAGGTGCTCGAGGTCCATCTCGGCATGGCGGCGAGAAAGCTCGGCTGGAAGATCATGACGCCCGTGTTTGACGGCGCGACCGAGAAGGATATAACCGAATGCCTCAAGGAGGCCGGCCTCGGCAGAAAGCCGTTCGCGAACGAGAATTTCGACGGCAAGCCGATATATGAGGTCATGGGGCTGCGCCCCGACGGAAAAGAGGACCTGCGTCCTCTCTCGTCCGAGGAAAGGGCGGACCGCGACTACCAGCAGAAGCTGATCGACGAGGGCAAGCTCCGCATCGTCGACGGAAAGACGATACTTTACGACGGAAGAACGGGAGAACCCTTCGACAACCCGGTCACCGTCGGCATCATGTACTACCTCAAGCTCCACCACCTCGTGGACGACAAGAT
>CANROT010000066.1 GCA_947632285.1 uncultured Clostridia bacterium | reverse complement strand
TTAAGGTCCAGATCAGACTTAAGCCATGCGTTTTCGCCAAACTTAGCCGCGCCGCCTTCATACGTAACGGTGCCTTCTGCCGTCAGACCTTCGTCATTGCCATCGAAATAGTAGTGAGCAGCAAGTCCCTTTGTGGATTCTGTCTCAGCCGGCTCGTCGGCGAAAGCGAACGGTACAAGACTGATCACCATAACGGCTACTATGATGACCGCAAGTAACTTCTTCATTTTTCTTCCTCCATGAAGTTTTTTCGTATTAGATATGTATTATATCTTTGGATTCATTATACTCCCCGGTTCCTTGCCTTGTCAAGCCTTTTTTTGAAATTTATGAACGATTCGTGAACTATTTTTCATCTTTCTCTTTTATATTTGACATTTCGTACAACCGCGAAAAAAAGGGAGAGGCGCCCTCGCTTTCGCGAAAGGCGCCCCTCCCCGGAGACGAAAAAAAGACTTGCAAGAATCTTCTTTTGTTATATGTGTCGATCAATGTCTCTTCTTCGAGACAACGTAAGCGCCGGAACCGACAGCCGCGAGAGCTATCGCCACCGTTGCAAACCCCGTCGCCGGAGCGGGCGTCGGAGGCGTTGCGGGAGCGTCATTGAGCGTGCCGATGCCGTTCGTCGCAACGGTCTTTACCTGGTCTGCCGTAAGAGCAGAGGTGTAAACGTTGAGGTTCGCAACAGTCATAAAGCTCCACATACCCCAGTCACCGCCGACAGGAAGTCCGACAACAGCATACTTGAAGGACTTGACGATATCAGCCGTGAGGACTGCCTTAACTTCGGCATTGTCTTCGGAAGTTTTCTTGAGCTCGCCGTCAAGATAAATGGAAGCAACATTCGTAGCGAAATCAAACGTGACTGTGACGTTCGCGAATTTGCCGTCATTGCCGTAACCTTCGCCGAGAGTGCCGTCCATCCAGCTTCCGTCGGTTCCGTAAGGCGTCTTAGACGTTGCAACGTTGCCGTTACGGGTAGCGAAGAAGGAGTTCGCTCTGCCGTCATAGTTCATCGTGCCGTCATCGTTCTTGAGCTCCTCGGTCATCCACTGATCGGAGAAAGCGAAGAGGTGCTCTGACCAGGTGCTGCCCCAGCCGTAGTCCGCTTCTTTCGTGTACGTGATGGAAACGGTGAGACCCGTGATATCGCCGGCAGCCTTAGCGAACATATCCTCGGGGAGTTTGAAGAAGCCGTTCTTCATCGTGATGCCCTTTTCGCCGAGCGTTGCTCTTCCGGAATGGCCGGCGAGCCTTTCAGCGTCGCTTCTTGCTTCGACTTCCTTGCTCGGATCATTCTCGTCCGGTTTCATCGGCTCATCATCGAGAACGACGTCACCGATGTTGTTGCCCGAATGGTCCTTCAGGTCTTTTGTGAAATCGTAAGACGCGAGCGGGCTCGGTCCCTGTGCTTCCTCCGCGAAAGCAACCGTCGCGAAGCTTGCCATCATGGCGACTACCATGACAACTGCCAAAAACTTTTTCATTTTTTCCTCCATAGAAAAAATTCTTTTTTTCATCGCTCATATACGGCGATGTTTTTATAATTATAACGCCTATTTTATCGCTTGTCAACACATAATCGGATTTTTGTTAATAAAGTATGAACGGATTTGCACAAAAAAAGCACCCCTCGCGGGGTGCTTTTTTAATTATGGCTTAGTGTCTCTTCTTCGAGACGATGTAAGCGCCGGAGCCGACAGCCGCGAGAGCTATCGCTACGGTTGCAAAGCCGGTTGCCGGAGCGCCGCTGCCCGAACCCGAACCCGAGCCGGAGCCGGAGCCTGTTCCGGTTCCCGCGCCGGAACCGGAGCCGGAACCGCCCTCGCCCTCGCCGCCTTCAGACGGAGGCGTGGGAATAGAGAGAGCTGAAAGCTTCGGAAGAGTTACGCCGGGAGTGGGAGCCGTCGTCGGAGCGGAAACGCAAGCCGCAGCTTCCTCAGCCGTGAGAGCACGGTTGTAAACAGCGAGGTTATCCATGCTGATGTTGTTTATAAATTCAGTATACAGGCCGCCATTGAGGATGTTGGACATACCGATGAAGAGTCTTGCATGATCGCCGAGAACATCCTTAAGGGTGATATCATAGTTATCGCCAGCATGCATGCACCAAGACTGAACCATCGCACCGTTAAGATAAAGCGTATGGAAAAGACCCGTAGCCGTGGTTTCATCGCTCTGAGTACCATCGGTCTGCTTGCCGATAGTGACGACAACCGTATGCGTCTTTCCAGCCTTAAGCGTATCGCCTATATTAGCCGCCTCATAACCGGTCCAGCAGCCGTTGCACCATCTGTCCTGAGTGGGTGAGAAATAGGACTTGAACTCATTGTTGTTCAGGTTGAGTCCGAAGAAGTTGTGCTCATCCCATGACGTGGTGTCCGTATCGTCAAGTACGAAGGGCCAATTTGTTGTCGTAATGTCAGCGTTGAGCGTGAACGTAACAACAACGGAGATGGCATCGAATCCGCCGAAGTCAAGGTTGGATGCGAGACCCGCAGTTCCGTTAAAGGTTGCCTTGCCGTCAGCATATGTAATGCCATCAGCAGCGCCGACGACCGTCAGGCTTTCGTCAGCTGCGTCGAACGAATAATTCGCAACGAGGCCGTTGCTCGGGAGAGTTACTTCGTCCTCCGCGAAAGCAACCGTCGCGAAGCTTGCCATCATGGCGACTACCATGACAACTGCCAAAAATTTTTTCATTTTTTCCTCCAAGAAAAAAACTTTTTTGCATCGCTCATATACGGCGATGTTTTTATCATTATAGCGCCCTTTTTATCATTTGTCAACACATAATCGGATTTTTGTTAATAAAGTATGAACGAATTTGCATAAAAAAGCACCCCGCGAGGGGTGCTTTTCCAATTATGGCTTAGTGTCTCTTCTTCGAAACGACGTATGCGCCGGAGCCGACAGCCGCGATAGCTATCGCTACGGTTGCAAAGCCGGTCGCCGGAGCGCCGCCGCCTGCGCCGCCCGCACCGGAGCCGCCCTGCGCGGGAGTTGTGGGATCGTCTGCATACGTAACGGCAGCAGCCTCTTCAGCCGTCAGAGCCGTATTGTAAACAACGAGCTCGCTGAGCGTAACGCCTTCGGCATACTCGCCGTTATCCCAGTTAGCCTTACCGATCTGGAAATGCGGGTTCTCGCCGATGCAGCCTGCGAGAGAGAGGTCGAAGTTTTCGCTCTGAGGAACGTTCGCAACTTCCTTGCCGTCAGCATAAACGATGATGGAGCCGTCATCGGGGTAAACAACGACGATGCTCATGAAGACATCGGGATTGTAATCCATCTTGTTTGCATCAGTGGGACGCCCGTTCGGGTTGGAATAACGCTGTGCGGAGAATTTGCCGGGGTTATCCTTGTTGTCGTAATACATGCCGAGGTAATGCTCCGTCGGATAAGCGTGCTTCTCCTCAGACGAGATCTCATACACCCATGCGGCCTTCTTTGTGTCGGTAGCCGGGCCCTTGACCTTCATTGCGATGGTCATCGCGGTCAGCCCCTTAAGAGCAGACGCATCTGCCGTCAGATAGGACTCTGCGCCAAGCGTAACGGCACCGTTAGCATATGTAAAATTCGAGCCGTTCTCGGTAAGTCCCTCGTCCTTGCCGTTCGTAAATGTGAAGCGGGCGACAACATTGCTGTCGTCAGCCGCCGTTACGACGGAAGCGAAGCTTGCCACCATGGCGACTACCATGATGAGCGCAAGAAACTTTTTCATTGTTTTCCTCCATAGAGAATTTTTTCGTATTTCAGCGTTAATTTTCCGCTGTGTACTGTTATTATAGCCTTATCTTTATGCCGTGTCAAGTCTTTTTTGCAAAAATATGAACAATATATGAACTAAGGCGTTTTTTCGACCGCTATTCCCTTCCGGTCAGCATTTTTGCCCGCTCCGGCGAGAGTTTTTCTGCGGAAAAGAGGAAAAACACGAGCGCGCACACGCCGACCGCCGCCGTCAGCGCGACCTCCGGCGCGGTCCAGATGACGCCCTCTCCGAGACGCGGGATCAGATATCCGCCGAAGTCGTAGACGGCGTGGACGATGACGCACGCCGCGACGCTGCCGGACAAAAGCAGCACGAGCGAGCACATTCCGCCTATCAGAAACGAATACGACACCTGCAAAAGCGTCGCGCCGAACCCGGCGCCGCCCAAAAGGTTGAAGAGGTGCGAGGCGCCGAACAGCGCGGACGTCACGACGGCGGAGGCGAACAGTTCCTTTTTTGTTCTCCCGTACCGTTCGACAACGGCGAGCAGCAGGACCCCGCGGAACGCGGTCTCCTCGAACAGTCCGACGAAAAAGCTCTCGACCGCGTATTTTGCGATATCCGCCGCGCCCGCCGTCACGCGCGCCTCGCCCGAGAGCAGCGGCAGTATCGGCATATTGTTGACCGCGACGGCGAGCGCCGCCGCTATCGCCGCCGCGCCCCACGCGTCGATGCCTTTTGCGCGCGGGCGGTAGCCGAGATACAGTATGACGCCGACAAAGCTCACCGACCCGCACGCGCGCGTCACCGTCAGGCGCTCGTGGTCCGCGCCGTCAAACGACGCAATCCCGCACGCCGTCAGCACCGCCGCCGCGACCGCGCCGAATATCATCAGCGCGAGCCCGACGCGTTCGCGCGGCTCAAGCTTTTTCTTCGCCGTCATGTTCCGTCTTCCCGCCGCATTTTTTCGATCTGATCTTCATTATATATATAGCGACCCCGGCGGCGACGAAAAGGATCGCCGACGTCTGAGACGGGGTGAGCCCCTGTATGAATGACGCACCCCTGTCGTCGGCGCGGAAAAATTCTATCACGAACCGCCACACGCCGTATGATACGAGGTACAGCGCGCAGACGCCGCGCTTCCCGCGCAAAAGCAGCGCCAGCATCACGGCGAACAACAGATAGAGGAACACGGATTCAAAGAGCTGCGTCGGCGTGGCGCGATATCCGAGGTTGACGTGATATATCCCGTACCAGGCGTCCGTCCTCGCCCCGTGGCAGCACCCGGCAAAAAGGCACCCTATCCGCCCGGTCGCGTGCGCGAAGCTGACGCAGCACGCTGCGATGTCCGCGAGCAGCGGCGCGGCCTTGACGTGGTCGCCGCCGCGGCCGAACATTCGCCTGCCGACCGTGAAATATACGGCGACGAAGATCAATATCCCGCCGAGCAGCCCGCCGTAAAACGTCATTCCCGTGCCGAATCGGAAGGTGCCCGTTTCGATCCAGTCGTACACCGACTGTGCCAAAATCGAGGTCAGATATCCGCCCGCAATGGCGGCGACGGCCGACAGCAGCGAGAGATTGTACACGCGTGCCGGCATGCCGAGCTTGTCGGAAAGGATACGCAGCCACACAAGCGCCGATATCAGCGCCAGCATATAAAAGAGCGCGTAAAAATCGAATCCGGGGAATATTTCGTATGGGTACATAGCTCCGCCTCCTTTTTTCTGTATTTTACTATATTCCCCGCCCCGGGTCAATAAAAAATTTTATTGTGCGGCCGCGCCGCTGAACTTTTTCCTTTACAAGCGACAAAAAACGTGATATACTGTTAGACGGGCTTAAAACTCGATTTTCTTTACACGAAAGGAAGGCACATATTTTATGAGCAATGTAAGCGAAGCTCCGTACGCGATGAGTGCGGAAGTTCAGCATCAGTGCGTCGTGGTCAAGGGTCCGCGTCACGATCCCGCTCCAATCCCGGAGGAAGGCAAGTGGATAGCGGCCAAGCAGATCACCGACATATCCGGCTATACGCACGGCGTCGGCTGGTGCGCGCCGCAGCAGGGCGCGTGCAAGCTGTCCCTGAACGTCAAGAACGGCGTCATCGAAGAGGCGCTCGTCGAAACGATCGGCTGCTCCGGCATGACGCATTCCGCCGCTATGGCAGCGGAGATCCTCCCCGGCAAGACGATACTTGAGGCGCTCAACACAGACCTCGTCTGCGACGCCATCAATACCGCGATGCGTGAGCTGTTCCTCCAGATCGTATACGGCAGAACGCAGTCCGCGTTCTCGGACGGCGGTCTCGTCATCGGCGCGGGCATGGAAGACCTCGGCAAGGGCGCGCGTTCCATGGTCGGCACGATGTACGGAACGAAGGAAAAGGGCGTCCGTTATCTTGAGATGACGGAGGGCTACTGCACGAGAATGGCGCTCGACGAGGACGGCCAGGTCATCGGTTACGAGTTCGTCTCCCTCGGCAAGATGACCGACTTCATCAAGAAGGGCATGGAGCCGAACGAGGCCTACGAAAAGTCCAAGGGTACATACGGCAGATTCAGCGAGGCTGCCAAGTACATCGACCCGCGTAAAGAATAATAAGGGAGGAAATCGAAATGGCAACATTTGAAGGTTACGAAAGACGCGAGGCCAAGATCCTCGGCGTTCTCAAGGAATACGGTATTTCCTCTATCGACGAGTGCCGCGACATCACGCTCGCAAAGGGCATCGACGTTGATTCCATCGTCCGCTCGACGCAGCCTATCTGCTTTGAAAACGCGGTTTGGGCGTACACCGTCGGCGCGGCTATCGCGATCAAATCCGGCTGCACAAAGGCGTCTGACGCTGCCGCAAAGATCGGCGTCGGCCTCCAGAGCTTCTGCATTCCCGGTTCCGTCGCCGAAAACCGCAAGGTCGGCCTCGGCCACGGCAATCTCGGCGCGATGCTCCTCTCCGACGAGACGGAGTGCTTCTGCTTCCTCGCCGGTCACGAGTCGTTCGCTGCCGCTGAGGGCGCGATCAAGATCGCGCTCAATGCGAACAAGGTCCGCAACAGGCCGCTCCGCGTTATCCTCAACGGTCTCGGCAAGGACGCTGCGTTCATCATCTCCCGCATCAACGGCTTCACGTATGTTGAGACGGAGTT
The DNA here is from genome assembly GCA_947632285.1 of uncultured Clostridia bacterium. Classification (GTDB taxonomy): domain Bacteria; phylum Bacillota; class Clostridia; order Oscillospirales; family CAG-272; genus DTU064. The sequence continues at coordinate 3,940 of CANROT010000066.1, read as the reverse complement.
CGACCCCTACACCGAAACGGTCAAGGTCGTAAAAGAGGTCCCGTACTCGAAGGGACCGCGCGCGGACGTCAAGTGCTACGGCGCAGACAACGTCCCGGAAGGCGTCGCGATCATGAAGCTCGAGAACGTCGGCGTTTCCATCACCGGAAACTCGACGAACCCGACGCGCTTCCAGCACCCCGTTGCGGGCACGTATAAGAAGTGGTGCAACGAGAACGGCGTCAAGTACTTCTCGGTCGCGTCCGGCGGCGGCACGGGCCGCACGCTGCACCCCGACAACATGGCTGCCGGTCCGTCCTCCTACGGTATGACGGACACGATGGGCAGAATGCATTCCGACGCGCAGTTCGCGGGCTCGTCCTCCGTTCCGGCGCACGTCGAAATGATGGGGCTCATCGGCATGGGCAACAACCCGATGGTCGGCGCTACCGTCGCCGTCGCTGTCGCAGTTGAAGAAGCGATGAAATAAGTTTCAAAGCGGGAGGAACACGTCGGAAAAGTGTTCCTCCCGCATGCTTTTTTAAATTTTTTACTGTTATTTTTGCGTCGCAAGGAGCGTGCGTCATGGTTAGGGAGTTCCCGGCAGGGAGGCTTGACAATATCAGATATGTGGCGATCTTTACCCGTTATCGCGGGCGGTGGGTCTATGCGTTTCACCGCCGGCGCGGCAGCTATGAGCACCCGGGCGGCCATGTCGAGCGCGGGGAGACCGCGCTTGAGGCGGCGCGCCGCGAGCTGTACGAGGAAACGGGCATTAAAGAGGCGACGCTGACGCCGATGTGGGACTATGAGTACACGTCCGGGCGCAGCAAGTACCGCAACAACGGCCGCGTGTTTTTCGCGGAGGCGTCGTCCGTCGGGGAATTGCCGGAGTGCTCGGAGATGACGCACATCGAGTTTTTTGACGACGTGCCCGACAATTTTACATACGATCCCGCAAAGGAGCGGCGCGATATCCGCGTCATCATGCGGGCGCTGCCTGTCGTTTTAGGTGAAAAATGAATGTGCGGCAGGGGTATATAATTCATTTTTTCGGCATTTACGTCCTTTTGTGATAATTTTGTGACAAATTTTTGAAGATAAACGGTTGACAAAGTTCAGGCCGTGTAATATAATAACGTTGATATGCGGGGAAAAAGGATCGCGGGTTTATCCCCCTTGCTTTGCGTATCAAAATTTTTGTTTGCCGTATTTCAGGCAAGGAGGATATCATGGATCAGAATCAGAACTTCCAGAACCAGAATCCCAATCAGAATCCGGATCCGAATTTCCAGAATCCAAATTTCCAGGATCCCGGTTTCCAGAATCCCAATTTCATGCCGCCGCAGCCGCCCATGGGCCCTGTGAATGACGGTAAGGGAATGTCGATTGCCGCTCTCGTCTGCGGTATTCTCGGCATCATCGGCGGGTTTATCCCGATAGTTACTTACTTCACGACCGTTCTCGCGATACTCGGCCTCGTATTCGGTGTCATCGGCCGCAAAAAGTCCACGCTTGTTTACGGTAAGCCTTCCGGTATTGCTACCGCCGGTCTCGTTCTCGGCATCATAGGCGTTGCGTTCGCAGTCCTCGGGCTGCTCTGCTCCATCGTCTGCACCGCGGCTCTCTGCGCCACTGGCGCAGGTGCTCTTGGCAGCATGTAATCGGTCAGCGTTCAAAAGCAAAAAAGAGACTTGTGCCGGAGGCATTTTCTGCCTCCGGCTCTCTCGTTAAACTTTCTTTGTGAGGTCAGGAAATGTTTCCACAGATAACCGTCTTCGGCCGTGTCATCGGAATATACGCGCTGATCGCCATCGCCGCCGGGCTGCTCGTCGGCGTCATACTGTGCCGCCGCATCTCAAAGCTCGGCTTCGACGACAATGACGCGATCATGCTGCTTCTGCTCGTCGCCGTCGGCGTCCTCGTCGGCGGTTCGCTCCTGTATGCGATCACAAATCTCAAGTATTTCCCGTATCTGATAGGCGCGTCCTCATTTGAAGAATTTATGAAATACTTGGGCCTCATGTTCGGAGGGTCGGTTTTTTACGGGGGCTTTCTCGGCGGCACGTTCGCCGGGTGGCTGTACGCCGTATTTAAAAAGCTCGACAAGGTCGTCTATCTTGACGCGATGGCGCCGCTGATCCCGCTGTTTCACGGGTTTGCGAGGCTCGGTTGCTTCTTCGGCGGCTGCTGTTACGGGATCGAGTCGGATTTCGGGTTCGTAGTACACAACAATCCGTACATTCCGGAGATAAACGATGTGCGGCGGTTCCCCGTTCAGCTGCTCGAATCTGCGGGCGAGTTTTTGATATTCTTTATTCTTGAGTTTTTGTACCTGAAGATATGGTGTCTGCGTCTGCGCGGCGAGACGACGGAGCTGCCGTCGCATCGGCTGTGCGGCAGGCTGTTCCCGCTGTACCTGATCCTTTATCCGACGCTGCGCTTCTTCGATGAATTCCTGCGCGGCGACGCGATCCGCGGATTTGTTTTCGGCGGCCTTCTGTCAACGTCGCAATTCATCAGCATCATTCTGTTTGCCGCCGCCGTCGTGTGGCTCGTCCTGACGAGAAAAAAGGATCAAGTTGCTTAATAATTACACGGAGGAAAACTTTTCGATGAAAAACTTTTTCGCAAGCGAAAAAGTTTTCCTCCGTGACCTCTTTTCAAAAGCTTTTATTGCGGCGGGATTTTTTGTCCGCCGCTTTTTTTGAGGCATTCTGCGATAAATTTTTCGGTGACGGCCGCGTAGCGCGCGGTGTCGGCGATGTATGATATGCCGTGCCCCGCGTCCGGGAATGTTTCGAGCGTTATTTTATCCGGCGCGGCAGCGTATATTTCGTGCGCCATTTCGCACGGGACGAACCTGTCGTCCTCGCCGTGGATAATCAGGATCGGCACCTTCGCTTTTTTGACAGCCTCAACTGCGGAACCCGTAAGGCGGAAGTGACCGAACAGCATCGCGCCGATGCGTATGAACACCATCGTCGGCGCGGGCGGGAGGCCGCGATCGCGGCACACCTTATGTATTATCGCCTCAGGGGAGGTGTACGGGCTGTCAGCCATTATGGCGACGACGTTTTGCGGGAGGTCAAGCTCCGCTGCCATAAGCACCGTTGCGGCGCCCATTGATACGCCGGAGAGTATGATCGGCACCTCGTCGCCGAATCTTTCGCAGGCGTAGTTTATCCATGCGGCGCAGTCATTCCGCTCCTTTATGCCGAACGTTATCGTCCTCCCGCCGCTTTTGCCGTGCGCGCGCTCATCGATGAGGAGCGTATTTCGCCCCGCCTCCCGCGCGAGCTTATTCCCGCCGCAGAAGTCGCGTATCGCGGCGCCGTGATACCCGTGAAACTGGATTTCGAGAGGCGCACCGTCGGCGACGTGATAATACCGCCCGAAAAGCGTTTTGCCATCTCGAGACCTAATCCGCACTTCTTCAAACGGCAGCCTGTCCAGCTCGGCGATCAGCGCCGTCATGCGCCCGCGCTCACGCTCGTATTGCTCGCCCTTCGGTAGCCTGTAGACGTCCTCGTCCGCGCGCGGCAAATGATAAAACGCGGACCTGTACGCATAATACGAAAATCCGAGCGCAAATATTATGAGCGTGCCGAGAATTATGAGTGCTGCGATCATACGCACCTCCGCAAAATAAACTGAAAAATCCGCCGGTCAAAACCGACGGATTTTTCTACGCCCCCTGATGGACTCGAACCAACGACCCCCTGATTAACAGTCAGATGCTCTAACCGACTGAGCTAAGGAGGCGTATACAAAATAAAAAAGAAAAATATGCACCATCAGGGATTCGAACCCGGGACCCACTGATTAAGAGTCAGTTGCTCTACCAACTGAGCTAATGGTGCAAATCTTTTCGACCGAAAAGAGAAGAAAGGGAATCGCAACACTGATAGAAATGAACCAATAGAAGTTCAAGCCCTCGGTCAATTAGTATCGGTCAGCT
>CANROT010000065.1 GCA_947632285.1 uncultured Clostridia bacterium | reverse complement strand
CTAACAGTACATCAGGCTACGGCGGCGTTATTGATCAGATTGTGCGTTCGATGAACATTCCCGACAACAGGCGCGACGAATATGACGAGCAGTTCAACATAGAATGGATGGCATACTCGACCGGTTATCTACCAGAGGAAGCTGCGGAGTCATACAAAAAGATGTGCGGAGACGATGAGTTTGACAAACTTGTGCTCTGTACGTCGCTGTCGAACGGCAGCTACAACACCGCATTTGAAAAGGCTGTTGACATGGTTAAAAATGATCCATCGGACAGCAACCGCATGCTTCTTGCGGATATCATTGCGGACGCTGCGTATAATGGAGCGGTCCTCAACACCGAATACCTCTATAATGCTGCCGGAAAAAAATACGAGCCGGATGCTGTCGCCGCGGAGGCTGCCGGCGTTGACGCCGAGCTCGACGAGCTTGAGGGCAGCATATTTGACCTCGAGGTACACATACAGAACGCAGAGGACGATTCGCTGAGAGCGGATATGCAGAATCAGCTCGAGAAGCTCTATGAGAACCGCAAAATGCTCAGTATAAAGAAAGATTATCCGATGCTTTACCGTGCGCTTAATTCTATCGCTACGATTCCGTCTGTCAGGGCGTCTGTCGTCTCTGCCAAGATCTGCTATGCTGCGGGGCTGAAGGACGAGGCGGTAAAACGTCTTACCGATGCGGCGGGATCAATCCGCAAGAACTTCTGCAAGAGCAGCACTGTCGTTAGGGGGCTTGATGTAATCGATGACCTGTATAACGGCGGAGGACGATTAAAGGTCGACGCATCGGCGAGCGTCGCCGTCAACAACATGATAAATACGGCGACTGAGTATCTGTTCATAGTCAGGAGCAGGGGGTACGCGGATCGTCTCTCAACCGAATTTTCCTCGGAACTGCTTGACAAATTTAAATATCAGGACAACGATATATATATAACGAACGTGGATGACAGTGAATATCCTAAGCTCTCCATAACGGTCAATGGCCGCGAGGCAGTCCTGAACGATTTTCTCAACAAGAAAAAGGTCAAGGTTAGAGATACCGGGCACGACGTCGACTTTGAGGCAAGCCTTGATGAAAGAGCGATATCTTCGATCTGTTTCGTCGTTGATATAAGCGGAAGTATGGAAGGTGAGCCCATAGAGAACGCGAAAAAGGCGCTGTGCACGTTTATTCAGACGATGAATGACACGACCGAAGTTTCTATCGTCGCGTTTGATGACAGTGCATACGAAAGGGCCCGTCCCACAACAGACAAGAGTGCGCTTTTGAGCGGAGTTGAGACTCTCAGCGCCGTGGGCGGGACTAATATTGCGACCGGAATCGTTGGCGGCATTGAATCGCTCAAAAACGCCGCGGGTGCTAAAAATATCATCCTTATGACGGACGGTCAGAGCGATGAAAACTATAGCTGGCTTTCGGAAGCGCTTTCAAGCGGAGTTACGATATTCACCGTGGGATTTGGAAGTGTTAATACGAACTATTTGACAGAGATTGCGGAGCAGACTGGCGGCACATTTACGCTTGCCGATTCTTCCGGGGACCTCGGGAATGTTTACTCGAGTATCGGAGCCGTCATTGGCCATCAGATCAGGATCACGTATACGGTGTCTGAAAGCATTGACGAGGCACCGAGATATGTGTTTGTGCGCTCAGAGAATTACAATGCGTCGCAGACAAGAGAATATCGCACCAGCGGTAGTGATAACGGGAGCCCTGCGACGGCGGATACTTTCGTTATCTACGAAAGCCTCTGTTATTCGAAATCGGATATGGAAGACTACGACGATAGAGACCGCAAGGTCCACGCTGAACTTGACACCTCTGACAACGGCGAGATTGAAAGCCTTGAGATAGACGGTCAGAAAATCACACCTCAGCCGGATACGTATCTTCTCGAGTTCGACATGATGCCTCTCGAAGAGGGCCTTTATGATGTAAAATTTAATTTCAATGACGGCTCATCGTATACCTCGGATGATGCGATACTCGTCTACGACGATAAGCTCAACAGCAAGACAAAGACATACTGGTACAAAAATGTTAGAATCGGTTCGATTATAATTTCCGCCGACCTTATCGTAGTTAACCCGGACAATGAGGTCATTATGTGCGGCGTTGAAATGCACGATGCGGACAGCTATGGGTATCCGTGGTCTTTAAACGCACGCACGGAAAACTTTTTGGTATTTGACAAGGTTACAGTAAGCGACAAGGAAGACGAGGACGGAAACCTTTACTGGGGGGAGTCGGCGAATTTCGTTATGGACGGGGTTCTGATCCTTTCATACGATGACGCGCAGAACGCACACGGAAACAGGACGATCTCATCGAAGGGTAAGCTGAGTGGAGACATCGATGACAAGCAATGCGAGATTTTCTCGCGATCCGGCGACTGATCCGCCTTGCTGTGCAGAACCAGATCTGCATTAAACGTGGCCCGAACGTCTTCCGCAAAAACCGCAGCGATCAGAAGGCCCGGATCCGGGAGAAAGGAAGCCTTTACGCATTCAAAGGTGCGATTATTGATATGAATGATAAGAAAAATATAAAGCTCCTAATCACAGTTTCGGTCATTTTTGTTTTGGCTGTTGTGGTTACAGCTGTGATCATTCTGTCCCTTTCGGGACAAGATGAGCTGAGCCGTGCTCTCAGTCTCGGAGACAAATTCCTGTCGGACATGGATTATGATTCAGCGATTCGAGAATACAGCAGAGTGCTGTCGATAGACCCGATGAATCAGGATGCTCTTGTTGGACTTGCAAAGAGCTATAGCGGCAAGGGTGAGCCGGAAAAGGCACGCAAAATCTTTGAGTCTGATCTTGCAGATTCTGACAGAACGGATGTGCTAAGGGCATATGGAGAACTGCTTGAGGACGAGGAGGACTATTCAAGCGCCATCGGCGTTGTCGACCGCCTGATCGGCATGGAAGACAAGGAAGAAGATCATATGTGGATGAAGGAACTTATAAAAAAGCTCCTTGATTTGCGCCGAAACTACAGTGTTGGACCGGATTCAACGGTTGCCGTAATCGACGGCAAGGTATTTGCAAAAGGAAATAATGTTCTCGGAGCGCTCGGAACAAACAAGAATCTTGGCGAGGATGCCGAAACAGATACGTTCGAGGATGCCGAATTCAACGGCACCGCCGTCAGCGTGTATGCATTCGGTTCCAACAGCGCTGTTATAGACGACAGTGGCAGACTTTGGATTGCCGGAAGCGGTCGCAGCGGGCAGAAGAAATCGGGAGCCTCGCAACTTATTGTCTCCGCAGGATGGACACAGGCGGCGGATATAGGCCCGGTCGTCAGGATTGCCGGCTTTGACAGCACGGTTTTCGCGCTGAACGAAAGGGGCGAGCTATGGCTGATCGGACATAATGCGGGATTCACGAACGGCTCCGAATGGCTGACCGAATGGACGCGCATAACGGGGTACGGTACAATCATCGACCTGCAATACAGCGACGACATAGTTGCTTTCATGACGTCCGATGGGCTTATTTACCGGACATATGCACCGGATGGGACCGAAGAAAATATATGGGAGCTCGTATCAAGGGATTCTGCAATGTTTTCCCTCTGCAACTATTCAATAACCGCTCTTTTATCTGACGGATCAATGTTCAATTACGATGGCGGAGTGGCCATGCCGGAGACGTGGCGCATACCGGACAGCTGGGATAGCTATAAAGCTCCGTACAATGTGAAGAGCATGGCAAATGTTGGCAACGGGCTATTCCTTCTGTCTGGAGATGGGACTGTTCATTACATCTCGAACGGCACGGACACAGAAATAGATGCCGAAAAAGACGTGTCGTACATCTATTCAACGGGAGGTGAGTGTGTGCTTGAGTTTAACGACGGCAACTTCGCGGTGTACAGATCTGATGGAAGCGAAGATACGGATGCGTTCGGTGCTTCACGTTAATGCGAAAAAACCTGGATTTTCTCTGCTTTTAAAAGCCCGGAATCGGAGTGCCGATTTGTCGAAAATGCGTGCTCGCGCAAGACGGGCACGCTTTTTTTTACTGGTTAAGTTAAGCGTAAAAGAATATCATCAAAAAAGAAAGAGAATATGATAAAATAGAGGGAGCCGAGTTTGGATAGTCCTGCTTCATTTCCGAATAGAGTTTTTTAAGTGCATTGCAGTAGACTTAGGCTTGACTCAGCTTGTAAATCAGCACACAATAGTTTGAATATCTTTTACATACTGGTTGCTCTTAATTGTCATCGGGTGCTTGTATAATCTGACCGGATGGTGTACCGAAACGGGAACACTCGTAAAGGCTGCTTTTCCGCTGCAGAAAGCGGAATGTTTACGCACATCATTAAAAAAACTTGCACGCCGCGGATATTATGACATATCCGAAGCGTACAAGTCTCTTGCGTTGATTGCGATTTAACCGTTGTGTTCCGAATAGTAAACGCAGCGGTGTAAGAGATGGTGGCTCAATCAATTGTAAGCCTCATACCCGATTGTTAAATCAACGATTGTGCGTGACAGCTAAAGTGAACATCGCAAATCCGATCGAGCCGTATTGACATGCATAGGTGATGCGCGTTGTTAACAGTGACAGGCGAAAAAACAGCCAGGTTAGTAATTAATATGAAAGACAGAGGCCGTCTGCGAGTAACATTTGTGGCGTGTTCTTTGCAAAATGACTGGTTTCCATTGACATATGCGTGGGAAAGATGTAATATAAAGGTGAGGATAGTTTTCGATATGAATTGGTTTCGATTCAAAATCGGACAGTAAAGTATTATTAAAAAAGTACAAAGGGGCAGTTTATGTCAAAACGCAAGATCGTTCATTTGCCCGACGATGAGGGCTACCGCTGGTGGCGCATCTTTGACGACACGTATGTGATACATTACGGCGAGGCGCTCGATATATTCCTGCTTTTGGGCGGCGAAAAGACGCTCCTGATAGATACCGCATACGGGAGAGGCGATTTGCCGAACATCGTGGACGAGCTGCGCGGCGGGCGCGAGCTGCTCGTCGTCAACACGCACGGCCACTTTGACCACACGGGCGGGAACCGCTGGTTTCCGCGCGTCCATATGCACAAAAACGCGTTCGCGTATGCGGATCATTCGTTCGGCCCGCTCGATCCCGCATGGCTCGCGAATATGCCATACCCCGATTATGAAAAGATCGCCGTCGATGACGGCGACGTCTTCGACCTCGGCGGACGGCGTGTCGACGTGATCTACACGCCCGCGCACTGTGACAGCTCGCTCTCATTCATCGACCACGGGCGGCGGCTCCTGTTCTCCGGCGACGAGTTCGACGCTGGACAGGCGAACCTGAACGTGTTTTCGTCCGTCGGCGCGTTCCTCGAAAACTGCCGACGCCTGAAAGCACGCGAGGACGAATTCGACTTCATCATGCCGAACCACAACGGCACACCGATCGCGAAATCGTATCTCGACGACTTCATCACGGCGTCGCAGCACGTTGTTGACGGGCGTCCCGATTTCGTCCCGCTCGAAGGCGGTCACCGCCGACCGTTCCACGGTGACCGCGCCGTCCGGGTCCGCGTCGGCGATTCGTGCATCAACTATCTGCCCGAGGAGTGAGAACGGGGAACCGAATAAAAATAAACGGGAGGCATGAGAATAGTAATAACCGAAAAGGAAGATGCAGAATAATTTAAAGATCAACGGTGAAGATACTCAAAGTTCTGACGCATCGGCATACGGAAAGATGAGGTATCCGCATTATGAATAAGAAGTTATATTTGATCACGGGAGCAACAGGACATATCGGAACGGTCCTCGTTTCGGCTCTTAAGGAGCAAAACGCCCTGATACGTGTCCTTGTTCTTCCGCAGGAAAGACAGTATGCTCCGACGGGCGTTTTTGTGTGCGAAGGCGACGTTACGGATATTGCTTCGCTGAAGGCGTTCTTTGACACCTCTGGCTTTGAGGAAACCTCTCTGATCCACTGTGCAGCCTGCATCACCGTTGCCTCAAAGGATAACCCGCAGGTTTGGGACGTAAACGTGAACGGGACGGAGAATATAATGCGAATGGCGGAGGCGGCGCACATCAGGCGCGTTATACATGTCAGCTCGGTCCACGCCATTCCGGAAAAGCCGATCGGCGAGACGATCACGGAAGTTGATTCGTTTTCTCCCGACCTCGTATGCGGACAATATGCGAAGTCAAAGGCGGCGGCGTCCGAAATCGTATTGGAGTATGCCCGCAAAGGGCTGAACGCGAGTATCGTACACCCTTCGGGCGTCATCGGGCCCGGGGACTTGCACCGAAGAAATCACATGATCCGCATAATCAGAGCGATGGCAAGCGGGAAGATCCCCTTTGCGGTCAGGGGTGGATATGACTTTGTTGATTCAAGAGACGTTGTTTTGGGGATCCTCGGCTGCGAAGCAAGGGGGAAAAGCGGAGAGTGCTATATTCTGAGCGGCAGCTATATCTCCGTGTCGGAGCTGCTGAATATTATCCGCAGGATCGTCAATAAAAAGCCGACAAAGGTCGAACTGCCATACGGGCTTATGCGGGTGATCGCACCTGCCGCCGAACGGCTCTGCCTGCTTTTCGGGCAGACGGCGCCGCTCATCACGCCTTATTCCATATATACCCTTCATACAAACGGACGGTTTTCACCCGAAAAGGCAATGAACACATTTGATTACCGCCCGAGGCCCATTGAAGAAACGATCCGCGCATCGCTGTGACCGCGGTTTGCCTTAAAAAATCAAAATCCGGCACCGGAGTGGGAGCTTTTATTCGGCAGCTTTCCCCTCCGGTGCCTTTTTCGTTTGCCTTATAAATTCGGCGGGGCTGCCGCACTTTGCGTTTTTCACGCTCGTGCGACAGCTCCGCCGTTCTTTTTTCGGGCCTTTAGTTATCTGCTTTCGCGTCTCTTGCAGATCGGGATCAATGCGCAGATCGCCATCAGAGACAGGACAAGTATGATCGACAGAACAACCGTGTCGTTATTGTCGCCGGTCGTGACCGGGTCGACGGTCGAACCGGAACCGCCGGGGTTGTCTGGGTTGTCGGGCGTGCCGGGATCGTCGGGGGTGTCGGGAGCAGCGGGGTCGTCGCTCGTAGAGGTCTTTGCACACGTTGCGGTGACCGAGATGCTGCCGGTGACAAACTCGCCGGGGATCGTCACGCTGCCGGAAGCTTTATCGTACTTATACTCATCGGCATTCAGCGCCTTGCCGGACACGGTGACAGTGATCGTCTCCGGGAGCTTGTGACCTTCGCCGGCCTTCAGCGTGAAGGTCAGATCCTCGCCGACAACGGCTTTCTCCGGAGCATCGGAGGTTCCGCCGTCCACGGAAACGCTGACGGGCACATATTCGGGCTCGGGAGCGGCGTCCTTTTCCGCCGTGACGGTCACGGCGATGTCGCCGACGACCTCTTCGGCAGGGACGGTCACCTTTCCGCTTGCCTTGTCATATGTGTATTTATCCGATGCGAGCGCCTGCCCGTCAACGGTGACTGTGACAGTCTCGGGCAGATGGTAGCCGGATTCCGCCGTCAGGACGAAGCTCAGTTCCGTGCGGCCTGTCACCGTCTCGGGTGCGGTCGAGGTGATGTGCTCGCCTGTGACGGTCACGTTGAACGTCGAGGTCACGGACACCGGCAGCTCCTCTGTTTCGCTGATGCCGAGAAGCTCGCTCTTTTCCGTGGCGGTAACGGTCAGCACGGTGCTGAAGCGCGCCGCGTCAAGCTTGCTGTATGTGAACACCAGATCGACAACGGAACCGCTGTAAGCGTCCTTATCCGCGAAGGAGACAAGCACCTCGCCGGCGCCGTTCGCGTTCCAGGCATTGTACTCAGCCTTGCCGATAACGTCCTTCAGAGTCAGAATGCCTGCGTCATACATGACCTTCAGATATTCGTTGCTGAGCGCATCTGCCGTCAGGTGCAGGGTGACGGTGCGGTTTTCCTCGTCTATCTCAACACCCTCGGGGATCTCCGTTTCGGTGACTTCGGGCTGTTCGCCAGCGGGCGCATAGGGGATCGCGCCGGACTCGGCTGTCTGCTCCGCGGTCTCGGAGGCTGTCGTCTCCTGCTTGCCGGAAAGGCCGGTGAGCACCGTGGCGGGAACCGCATAATCATCGTCGCGGTACATGCAGCTGATGTAGCTGACGCCGTCGAACGTGCCCATATAATTTGCCGTGTAGTCTTTGCCGCTGAGGTCGACGTAGTAGAGGCTCGTCTCGCCCTGCGCGTCGGCGTAGTTTGCGATCACGAGCGTGTCGATCGCGCCGTTCGCGTCGGAGATGCTGAAGCCCTCCATCGTGACGCTTGAGGGATCCATATACGGGAACTCAAGGCCGATCTTGCCGATCTTAAATGTAAGAGCGGAGAGGGATTGGTTATTGAACTTCGGATTGCTGCGGTAGACATACACGAATGAGATACACAGCACGCCGTCCTGGTTCAGAGTGTAATATATGACGACGTCGTCGCTGACGGGGTTGCTGAGCGTGACAGGCGTTCCGTTTTCATTCTTGTAGCTGCCGATATCCGCCGCTTTGATCGTCCCGCCGTAGGCTACGGCTATCGGAGAATAGGAACCGAACCTGAGACTGCCGCCGGACGCACTCCCTTCAAGGGGCTGATATACAAGCGAGTTGGATGTGCTGAACTGCGACCACATGATGCCCTTGCCGTATTCGCCGGTCAGCGTATCGGTGCCGTTGTTGCTGAGCATCGACCAGCTGAGCCCCGGGAATGCTGTGGCATCGTTCGGGTTCCAGTAGCTGTTGTAGTAAGCGTAGATGCTCTTTTTGATAAAGGTCTCGGGCCGGAGCTCGTAAACGTTGCCGTCGTAATATGCGTTCATGCTGCCGTTATAAAGCGTGCCGGCGACGAAGGGGATATTTGTATCCGCGTCATTATGTACCGCCAGGTCGCCGAGTCCGACGTGCGCCCAGTGGAGGCCGCTCTCGTCGGTGATCTGCGCGCCCGCCGTGAGATTTGTATTGAGCGTGGACTTCGCCATGACCGTCACCGTGACAGATGCGCTCGTGCCGCCGTCGATCGAGGCGGTGATGACGGCCTCGCCCTTGCCGTTGGCGGTGACAAGACCGTTTTCGTCCACGTTCGCCACCTCGGGAGCGCTGCTCGTCCAGGTGACCTCCGAGTCGCTGAACTTCACCTTCGACGTGAGCTGCATCGTGCGGCCCTCGCCGAGCGTTGCCTCCGTGCGGTCGAGCGTGACGTGCGCTCTCGTGTTTCTGTCGTACTTGTAATTGCTGATGACGGAGCTGACGCCCGTGCCGAACGTATATGTCGCTACGAGCTTGTGCGAGCTCGGTTCGATGATCTGCACCTTTGAGACGCCGTCACCGACAGTCGTCGTGAGCACGAGGTGCTTTGCTGTCTCGTCGTAGATCAGGGAGGCGGAGTAGCCCTGTCTGAGGGTCGAAACGTTGTGCATATCAAGCCCCTCGATCTTGCCGACGGACGACGGTGTCGAGTACATGCCGAGATCGTTGAGCTCCATCTTGTAGAGCGTGCCCTCCTCGGACAGTATGTAATACTTTTCCGAATGCGTCGTCATGTGGCTGGCCGTTGAGGTGCCGGTTTCATAGCGCGCGATTGCGGCGGGGTGCTCGGCGTGACCGCTGGTCATGAGCTGGAAGCTCCAGCCGTTGCCCTCGTTGTTCTTTGCCATGTCGCGCCCGCCGAGAAATAACATATAGTCGCCCCAGAACGGTGCTATCGACACAAAGTCGAAACCGTCTGCCGCAAAGAGCGAGGACGGAGCCGCATCTATGAACGGGAAGTAGTATTCGCCGAGATCCGTCTCCTCAAACGTGTCCGCGTCTATCGCATAGAGGTGCGAGCCGTCATGCATATAGATCGTGTCGCTGTTCGCGGTGCCCGCGACGTAGTTGCGGGACGGCGCGGCATCGGGAATGGCGGTGTATGTGCCGTGAGTCGTCGTGCCGTAGTTCACCCATGTCGGCACGCCGTCCACGTATGCGAGTGCGGACAGGCCGTCAACGGCGGGCAGGGCCTTGACCGTTACCTCACATGCGGCGGTCTTCGTCCCGTCGAGGTTGGAGGTCGCGGTGATCGTCGCCGTGCCGGCGCCGACTGCCGTAACGATGCCGAGCGGGTTGACCGTCGCGATCTCATCGTTGTCGCTCGACCACGTCACCGTGTCGTCCTTGACGTTCCACGGGAGAATGTGTGCCGAAAGCTGCGCGGTGTTCGTAACGTTCAGGTTGAGCTTCGCCTCCGAGACTGTGACGCTCTCGACCGAGTCGGTGAGCGAGAAGTCCGGCATATGCTCGCTTACGATATTCTGCACGAAGAACAGCCCGCGCAGACCTGCATATGTAAGATTTGCGCCTTCATTTACGGGCACGCAGGAGGCTATATTTTCGCCCGCAGTCGTATCTGCATCGGGGTTCGCGTCGGGGTCGATTCTGTACAGACCGTCGCCGTTGTGGCAGGTGAGTGCGACAGCGCCGTTTGCGTAGTAGATCTCGCCCGTACGATGGTTCCATGCCATCGTGCCGCCGTGTTCCTGAATGTTCGCCCCGAGGTCGGCGAGGAGCTTGGCTTCAATTGTGGGAGTTTCGCTGCCGTCATCAGTACCGTCGAGCCTCCACGTGAGAAGCTTCGTCGTCGGGTTCGAGCCGCCGTTGGTGACGCCGTAGAAGTTGCCGTCGTCGTCAACGGTGAACGCCTCGACGTTTGTCACCTTTCCGTCCGGCGTCTTGATGTACGCGATCATCTTGCGGACGCCGTTCAGCGGGTTGATCTCGTAGAGCGGGTTCGGCTTTGTGCTCGACCCGCTGTTGCCGGTCATCATGTAGAGCTTGCCGTCGCTG
>CANROT010000064.1 GCA_947632285.1 uncultured Clostridia bacterium | reverse complement strand
CAGAAGTCTATCGCAAACGGCATCGACATAATCCGCATTTTCGACGCGCTGAACGATTCGCGCAACCTAAAGACCGCGATCGACGCGACGCGCAAAGAGGGCGGCCACGTGCAGGCGGCGATAAGCTACACGACGAGCCCCGTCCACAACAACGAGTACTTCGCGAACTACGCGAAGGAGCTCGAAGAGATGGGCGCCGACTCGATCTGCATCAAGGATATGGCGGGCCTTCTCCTTCCCTACGACGCCTACTCTCTCGTGCGCGCGATAAAGAAAAAGTGCTCGCTCCCCGTCGAGCTGCACACGCATTACACGTCCGGCATGGCGTCCATGACGGTGCTCAAAGCCGTCGAGGCGGGCGTCGATATCGTCGACTGCGCGATCTCGCCGATGGCGATGGGCACGTCCCAGCCGCCGACAGAGCCCATTGTCGCCGCGCTCGCGGGAACAGAATATGACACCGGGCTCGATCTCACGCAGCTTGACAAGATCAACCGCTACTTCACGCCCCTGCGCGAAAAGTATATCGCATCGGGTCTTCTCGACCCGAAGGTCCTCAAGGTCAACGTCAACACGCTGCTCTATCAGATCCCGGGCGGCATGTACTCGAACCTGATCTCGCAGCTCAAGAACGCGGGCAAGTCCGAGCTTCTGAACGACGTTCTCGAGGAAGTCCCGCGCGTCCGCGCAGACGCCGGATATATCCCGCTCGTCACGCCGACGTCTCAGATCGTCGGCACGCAGGCCGTCATGAACGTCCTGACCGGCGAGCGCTACAAGATGTGCACGAACGAGTTCAAGGGCATTCTCAAGGGCGACTACGGCAGAACGCCCGCCCCGATAGATCCCGAATTCCGCCGCTCCATCATCGGCGACGTAAAGCCGAAGACGTACCGCCCGGCGGACGACCTCGAGCCGGAGCTCGACAAGCTCCGCGCCGAGATACCTCAGTATATCGAGCAGGACGAGGACGTCCTCTCGTACGCTCTGTTCGGTCAGGTCGCAACAAAATTTTTCGAGGCCCGCAAAGCCGCGAAATACCACCTCGACGCCGACCACGCCGACAAAGAGCTCAAGGTCCACCCGGTATAATTTTGGAGGATTTTTGTGTGGGGGGAGAAAAACTTTTTGGAAAAAGTTTTTCTCCCCCCACTCCCCTCTTTTTTCAAAAACTTTTAATATAGGTTTTTATATCACGGGTGAATGGAAGAGGAATAAACAGCTCCGAATAAGCAAAGTCCGCGTCATTTTGCACGCGGACTTTGTTTTATGTAATTGTATCATTGACACCCTATCGCGAGTATCTTTCCGTCCTCGATGACTATCCCCGCCGCACGGTAATTGAATTTTCCCGCGTCCGTGTCAAGTGTTATGTCCATTTATTTCTTCCCCTTGCCGCACGCCGACTCTATCCACGCGTCCGCCTCCTCGCGCGTGTGAAAAATGATAACGTCCTTCCCCGCGCCGTACATTCCGAGCAGCTCGTATATGCGCGGGAGCCGGTCACGGCGGAAGTTCTCTATCCATTCGTAAAATTCCGGGTCGAATTCCTCCTCGACCCAAGGCATGTCCTCTCGCACGGTCCCGATGCGGTGCCGGACGCCGTCAATGCAAACCTCCGTCGGCAGGTCGAACAGGAACACCGTATCGCACGCTTGGAGACGCACCTCGAGCGTGCGATTGTAGTTCCCATCGATTATCCATTCGTCCCGCGCGAGGATCTCGGCGAGGCGCGCGTCAAATTCCTCGCGCGTGACGTTCGTTCTGTCTGGCAGGTGCCAGATCATGTCGAGATAATAAAGCGGCAGCCCCGTGGCGTCGCGGAGCCGCCGCGAAAACGTGGATTTACCCGATCCGGAGCAGCCTATAACTATCGCTTTTTTCATTTTCATCAGCCGTATGTGTCGTAATCCATGCTGACGATGCCGTATATTACCTCGTCCTCGTACCGTCCGTTTTTGAAAAATTGGTCGCGCAAAACTCCCTCTTGCTTCATGCCCGCCTTCTGCATGACGCGCCCGGAGGGTATATTTGAACCGAAATGTCCAGCATAAACGCGATGAAGCATAAGCTCCGAAAACGCGTATTCGATCATCGCGCGCGCCGCCTCGGTAGCATAGCCTTGATTCCGGTATTCCTCTCCGATCCAGTAACAAAGCTCCGCCGTCGGAGAGTCTTTGACATGAAGCATAAGCGATATCGAGCCGTACAGTGCGCCCGTTTCCCTGTCGGTCACGGCAAAATCATAACAGCTCCTCGATCTGCGCCGCTCATCGTGCTTAGATATCCATGCTGCTGCGTCCTCTCTCGTATACGGATATGGGAGTGAAAGCACGCTCTTCTGTATCACACCCGTTCCGCACATTCTTGCCACCTCGTCCGCGTCGTCGAGCGTGAACGGGCGCAGGATCAGCCTCTCCGTCGTTATCGTTCCGTTTTTGTATTCGTACATATCAGTTGCCTTTTTCTTCTTTCTCGGGCGCCGTCGCGGCGGCTGTGCCGCCGTCCGCAAAATCGCTGTTCTGCGTGAAGCCGTCCGCCTTCATCATCTGCTCGAGGACGTTTATATCCGTCGCGACGTCGAGCGTGTCCGACTCGAACAGCTTGTCGAGCTGCGTTTTATATCCGTCTATGAGCATGTCGAGCGTTTCCTCGATGTTCCTCATTCCCGCGTCGATATTCTCGCCGTGCACGCCCTGATCTTCAAAATATGCGTAGGAATTGAGCAGTTTCAGCGTTGTCGGCAGATAATATGAAAGGAACATATCGAGCTGCCCTTCCATTTCCGGCTTTTCTTCGACAAGGCGGAAAATTTTCCGCGTCAGAGACTCTATCGTGTCGATCTTCTCGGAAACCGTCTCGTTGTCTATGTCGTCATTCAGCTCGCGTATGCGGTGGAGGATCTTTTCGTGCTCCGACATCTCCGCCTTGATCTCTTCCTTCGTCTTCGGCGCGGCCTTCTCTTCCGTCGGCTTGCCCTTGCGGCTGTCCGCCTCTGCCTCCGCCCTCGCGCTCTTGTATAGGATCAGATATCCGAGCCCGCGGTCGATCACCGCCTCGCCCGGTAAAAGCCCCTTTGACTGCATATAGTGCAGATCCTTTATGACGCGCGACGTCGAAACGTCCGCCATTTCGGCAAGCTTCGCGATCGAATAGAACCGCTCGCCGTGCAGCGCGGAAAGATAGCCTATGATCCGGTAGTCGCGCGATTTATAAAACTGCCGGAAGAGGTAGAGCACTGCCGAGATGCTCGACGAGATCATCGCCGCCATTATATTGCCGGCGGCACCGCCGAGCCCCACTTCCGGGAGGAGCGACAGTGCGGCGAGGAACAGTATCGCGCTGATACCGAGCGATATGCCCATGAACACCGTCGACAGCACGGTCGCCGCCGACCGCCTGAAACCGTTCGGGCGCGTCTGCCCCGGGACCCGCGTCTGCCCAATCGTATAGCCGACCTGCGGCCTGCCGTAACCGGTATATGATGTGCCGTTTCCCTGCGGGACGCTGTTTTGCGTATTCTCCGTATTTCCCGTATTGCCTGTATTCTCGGTACTCGCCTTGTTTTTTACATAGCTGTAGTGGTATGTCGTGCCGTTCGGTCCCTCGGCGTCCTGTGTCGTCCTGTAATTTGTGGAGCCGCCGTATGCGCCGCCCGTGCCGTTTTGGCCCGATGACGTGCCGTTCTGCGCGGACGCTCCGTAAAAGCTCTGCTGTCCGGGTCTGTACTGATTCTGCTGCCACTGTTGATACTGTTGATTCTGCTGCTGATACGGCTGTTTCTTTTTATAGTCGCTGTTGATTCCCTTTAGGATCGCGAGCACAACGCCGACCGGCCATGCGCCGAATATGAAACAAAGCACAATCACGAACGTCGGGACATTTATTCCCTTCATGTGCTCACCTCCCTTTTCTTTCTGTCTCTGTCATGAATCAAAATGCTTTTCTATGACGCCGCACATATCGAGTATCACGCGGCGGCCCGCCTCTTCGGAAAGCTCAGCTTCCCTGTAATCTATCGCTTCTATCGCGTCTGTCGCTCGGCTGACGGCGCCATCTCCGGTCTTTTTTATAACCACATCTCTGGCCTCGCGCGGCGTGTCCGCGACGCGGTTGCCCATGCCGCGCGACCTGTACGACGCCATCATCGTCGTGTACGCGAATCGGATGCGCTCCTCCGTCGTCGTCATCGCGTTCAGCTTTGCCATGAAATCGCGGTAACTGTTCGCGCGCGGCGGCGCCTTTCTGCCGTATTCGTTTATGTCCGCGTGCTGGAGCTTTATTTCCTCGTCGCGGTAATTGAGAAAATCGTCTTCGTCATCGGGATCAAGCCTCGCGTTGAAATGCCATGCGTTCATAAGAAACATGAATACATTTGACAGCCATTCCTTCGCATATGCAAGGAAGCGCTTGACCGTTTCCGTGCCGCGCATGATAAGGAAAGCGACGCCGCCGATGAAGAGCAGAATGAAGAGCATGAACAGGAGGCGCTCCCCGACCGGCTCCCCTTTGCCGAAAAGCTGCGCGAGCTCCTCGTATGAGCCGCCCTGGTCGGTGTAATATCCGCCCGGAAGCCCGTTTTGCTGCGCCTCCTGATTGAGTGAGGAGGCGAGGAAAAGCGCCGCAATGAATCTAAATATCTTTGAAACGCCGACGACAACGGCGGATATGACGAGCAGGAGAAAGAGGAACACGAGGACGACAAACATCATCAGTTTGAGATTGTACCGCCTGCCCCTGCCGCTTATCGCCGTCACCGTATCGTTGACGCTGCGCTGGATATGCGTCTGATTCAGCACGATCAGAGCGCAGAACGCGAAAACGGCGAGGAACACCGACATCGGCGCCGAATCCCTGTCGAAAAAAAAGCTTGCCAGAAAAACGATCCAAAAGGCGGGGATAAACGTGAACATAGTGCGCAGCGAGATTATCCTGTGCGCCGGATAGAACCACAAGACGACGCCCGAACCGAACCCGATAAACGCAAAAACGACCAAAATTATCGGGATCAGCGAATTTTCGCTGTAAACGACGCCGGGCATCGATTTTGAGGCGGCAAGCAGCAAAAGATCGAACGGCTTATACAAAAGCACAGAGATCACGGCGCAAACGGTGAGCGAAAATGCCGCGCGGAGCGGGCTGAAGGGTTCGTCATATTCCTCGTACCCCGTCTCGTCCGTATAGCCGACGCGCATGTCGCGATGCGGGGAGACGATCTTCCCGCAGACCGCCTGGAGCGCATATCCGCACGCGCAGAAGATCAATATGATCGGCCATAAAACGAACGCCACGTGCCCGATAAGAAGGTAGATGATGTCCGATATCACGGAGCTGACCGCGATGACGGCGAGCAGCTTGAATATTTTATTGTACGCAGCCGTCGACACGAAAACTCCCTCCTTCTCATTTATACTGTTAATAATATCATATATGCGCGTTTTTCGTCAAGATGCGTCAATCAAAATGCGTCCTGTAATACACTTCGACGTTTGGCGGAATGAGCTCCGCGTTCCTATTCGTCGTCGTGACATAGAAGATGACGTTCACGCCCTCGTGCGCCATCTTGTCGTGGAACACGATCATGCGCTCGCTGATGTAAGCCGAAACGACTATAAGGTTCCCGGACTCAGCAAACACGTCTTTGTGCTCGAGGACAAAGTCGAGCATACGCTCGACCGGGCAGGACATCTCGGTCCTGATCCCGGCGAGCATGCGCAGCGCCGTTATCATGTCGCGCTTGCCCTCGAATGCGGGCGTGAACAGGATATCGTGCCCGACGCCTTCCTCATCGGCGCGGAACTCCTCGGACACCGCCTCCGGCGGAGTGTTCGCGATTATGCGCACCGGCACGTTTTCCGCGGAGATGCGGTCAAGGATCGAGGCGCAGACGGTTATCGCGAACTCGACGCTGCCGGGGTCGCTCGGCATAGACACGTCTCTCTCGATATCGCGCGAATTCATGTTCAGAAGGATATTGAACCTGTGGCGGCGCGTCATGCTCTCCCTGTTCACCATGAGCTTGCCGTGCGCGGCGGTCGACTTCCAGTTTATCCGGTTCATCGGGTCGTGTACCGTGTATTCGCGCGTCCCCTCGATCAGGAGCGGGTCGGTGAGGAGGCTGTGATTCGTTATGACGTCTCCACTGTGATAGTATGAAGACGTGAAATGCTCGTCAAGGTCTACCGGCCTCGGCAGCACGACGACCGTGTTCTCCGGCTTCGGCTCGCACGCGAACCCCTTTGATATCGGGTGCATACCGAAGAGGTCGTTCGCAACGACGACGGCGCCACCGATGGAATAGACGCCGCGCGTCTTGCAGTTGACGCGCCAGCGGCGGCGTATCTTCTCGCGGCTCTTTATGACGAAGACAGACGCGACGTGCGAGCGCATCGAGTCCTTCGGCTTGCCGTGATCGTATTCCGTTATCCGGAACAATAGCCCGGACGGGAGCGAGGTATCGACCTTCGCATACGGGACCGGCATCGTCTTTCCGTTCGTTATCTCTTCATAAATAAATATATCCTCGCCCTCGAACACTTCCTCCGTGCTGACCTTGACCTTGTAGTCGATATCGTCAAAAGTCCTTTTCGTCAAAATCTTCGCCTGGCAGATATATATTATCAGAAGAGTCGCAAGTATCGCAACAAACAGCATATCCGCTTTTGCCCGTCACGCAACGGGAACGGGGACGGTGTCGATGATATATTCGATGATGTTGGAATTTGACTCCGTCAGTCTTATGGTCCCCTGAGAGCGGGAGATGATGCGGTGCGAGAGCACCGGGACGGCGACGGCCTTGACGTCGTCCGGCAGGACGTAATCGCGCCCGCTTATCGCCGCCCACGCCTGAGAGGCGCGCATCAGCGCGAGCGTGCCGCGCGGGCTGACGCCGAGGCGAATGCGGTCCGATTCGCGCGTCATCGAGACGATATCGACAATATACTGTTTCAAAAGCGCGCTCACCTTTATCGAGCGCACGCCCTCCTGCGCGGCGACGACGTCCTCCCTGCCGCACACGGGCTCGAGCGAATCGAGCGGAGAGGCGAGCGTATATTCATTGAGCACGGAGAGCTCATTTTTGCGGTCCGGATAGCCGAGGGAGAGCTTCATCAAAAAACGGTCTGTCTGCGCCTCCGGCAGCGGGAACGTCCCCTGAGACTCGATGGGGTTCTCCGTCGCTATGACAAAGAAGGGCGGCTTCAGCTTATATGTCACCCCGTCTATCGTCGTCTGCGCCTCGCCCATACATTCGAGCAGCGCGGACTGCGTGCGCGGCGTCGTGCGGTTGATCTCGTCGGCGATCAGTATATTTGTGAAGACCGGGCCCGGGCGGAAGATGAACTCGTTCTCCTTCTGCGAGAAAAAGTTGATCCCCGTCAGGTCGGACGGCAAAAGGTCCGGCGTGAACTGGACGCGCTTGAAATCCGCCGATATCGACCTTGCGAGCGCCTTTGCAAGCGTTGTCTTCCCCGTCCCCGGGATATCGTCGAGCAGGACGTGGCCCGAGGACAGAAGTGCCGCCACTATATATCTTATCTCATTGTCCTTGCCGTATATCACGCGGCCTATATTTCCGATTATTTTCCCCGCGACGGCAGATATTCCGGTGTGATCCATGCGTTCCTCCGCTTTTTGTGCGCTGTTTTGCGCCTTTTATCCTTATTTTGCTATAAGTATACCACACAATCAGGCGACTGTCAAGTATCTTCTCAAAACTTTTTAGAACAATTTACGGTTCATATCGTTTCCAAATATGAACAAAATGTGAACCGAACCTCAAAATTTAATACAAAATTAACTTGACTTCTTCCTTGCCGACAAATATAATTTAATATGCGCGCGTATGGCGCAAAGCTCGACAGGAAAAGGAGAAAACCCGGTTTTGACAGAGCTTTATGACATTCCGCCGCTGGTAAAGGCGGCGCTCGACAATAAGGGAATACCGTATGATAAAGTCGTGATCGCCGCGAAAACGGACCTCGACCGCGACTGCGTCCCCTGCGACAACTATATATTCGTGACCGAGGACGAGATCGTTATCCTCGGCGGCTCCATGACCGCCGTGCCGCCGAGATCGCTCCCGTGGCGCCGCCAGCGCATGGAGCGCGGATTTGAGGAGCTGTCCTATGATTATCACGAGCTTTCAAAATTTGACAGATTCGACGTGGAGGAGATGCTCTCCTCCGCGCGCATTGTCGCGCGCGTAAAGCCCACAGAGGATTCCCTTCCGTATACGATCCTCATAGCAAACCTGACGAACACGTTCAAATCCGAGGCATACAAGCTCGTCCGCCAGCTCAACGTCAGACTCGGCAGCGAAAGCTCCGAGGGCGCCGAGTTTCACACATACGAGGACGACGACAAAAAAGAGGAGCTCTTCTGCCCCAAGTGCGGCAAGCGCTACGCCGACCCGGAGCGCAAGATATGCCCGCACTGTATGAGCAAGGTACATATACTGAAGCGCTTTTCCGGCTTCTTCTGGAGATACAAATTCCAGCTCCTCCTGATACTTCTGACGCTGCTGCTGACGAGCGGCCTCGGCGTTTTGTCCCCGTACATCTCAAGCGGGTTTTACTACGATCAGGTCCTCTCCGAGAGCGGAAAATTCTACGGAAAGCTCATGCTCGTTATCGGCATAATCTTCGCAACGCGCGTCCTCTCGATGCTCGTCACGATGCTGAACAGCTATATAACCTCCGTCATCGCGGCAAAGGTGACGTATGACCTCAAAAAAGAGATCTTCCACTCCATCGAGCGGCTCTCCATCAGCTATTTCACGAACAGGCAGACGGGCGGCCTGATGACGCAGGTGAACCGCGACGCAAACAATATCTACCGCTTCTTCTGCGACACGGTCCCGTACTTTCTCGTCAACATATTCCAGATCGCGGGCGTTCTCGTGATAATGCTCATCTTTAACTGGAAGCTGACGCTCATCTCGTTCATCACGGTGCCGATCATGGGCCTGCTCATGAAAAAGCTCTTTGACAAAATGGACAAACTGCACGCAAAGCGCTTTTCCGCCGCCCGTTCGATGAATTCCCTGCTTTCCGACGTGCTCACGGGGATCCGCGTTGTAAAGGCGTTCTCGAAGGAGGACACGGAGAGCGAAAGATTTGAGGGGCGCAACAGGCGGGTCGCCGAGGCGGACAAGAAAGCGTCCGTCTACAATACCACGGCGTTCCCGATAGTCAATTTCCTGCTCTTTATCGCGAACATCATCGTGCTCGGCGTCGGCGGCTGGATGGTGATAACGAACACGGACGGCACGTTTACATACGGCCTTCTGATGACGTTCATCGCGTACATGAACATGATCTACAGCCCGATGGGATTCTTCATCGACGTCGTCTATACGATGACGGACAGCCTGAACTCGATGAACCGCCTCTCCGAGATCATGGACGCGATACCGGACGTCGTCGAGATCGAGCACCCAGTCTCCATCGGCGAGGCGAAGGGACACGTCGAGTTCTCGAACGTCGAATTCTCATATGAAAAGAACCGCAAGATCATAGACGGCATCAGCTTTGACATCGAGCCGGGCAAGATGATCGGCATCGTCGGCCACACGGGCGCCGGGAAATCGACGCTCGCCAATCTTTTGATCCGCCTCTACGACGTCATCGCCGGAGAGATAAAGATAGACGGCGTGAACGTCCGCGACATTCCGTTCTCCGACCTGCGCCGCAATATCGCGATAGTGTCCCAGGAGACGTACCTCTTCATGGGCACGATCAAGGAAAACATCAAGTACGCAAAGCCGGACGCGTCCGACCTCGACGTCATGACGGCGGCAAAGCTCGCCGGTGCGCACGATTTCATCATCAAGCTGCCGGACGGGTACGACACGATGATCGGCTTCGGCTATAAGGACCTCTCCGGGGGCGAGCGTCAGCGCATTTCGATCGCGCGCGCGATACTCCTGAACCCGCGTATCCTAATCATGGACGAGGCGACGGCGGCGATGGACACGCAGACGGAGCGTCAGATACAGACCGCGCTCGAGCAGCTCATAAAGGGCCGCACGACGATCATGATAGCGCACCGCCTCTCGACCCTGCGCGACGCCGACCACCTGATCGTCATCGAAAACGGCAAAATGCCGGAATTCGGCACGCACGCCGAGCTGATAAAGCAAAAGGGCATTTACTACGGGCTATACAAGATGCAGCTTGAGGCGCTGCGCAACATCGGTATACAGGAATAAGGAGGTGCGAAGGTATGTCAGAGCTTAAAACGACGGCGATCTCGGACGTCGTCTCCATAACATATATAAATAAGGATAACGCCGTTTTCCGCCACGAGGGTGACTTTCTCTCGCTTAACGTTGACCTCCCCGTCGGCAAGGGGATCGACGGCGAGCCGACGGGCGGCGAAAAATACTACGAGCGCATATATCTCCACCGCTCGTTCCCGTATGAACACCCGTATAAATATATATCCGTGCTCGACCGCGACAGCAACGAGATCGGGATCATAGCCGACATCTCGGAATTCGACGGCGAAACGGCGGATATGCTTCGGGCGGAGCTCGACCGAAAATATTTTGCCCCGGTCATAACGAAGATACTCTCCGTCAAGGAGCGGTACGGATATTCGTATTGGGAGGTCATCTCGGACGACGGGCGCCGCCTCTCCTTCACGATGCGCGACACGTTCCGCTCGATATTGAAGGTAACGCCGGAGCACGTGTTTCTGACCGACAATGACTCGAACAGATACGAGATCAAGGACACCGAGGCGCTCGACCGAAAGAGCTATAAGCGGATAGAACTGTATTTATGATCTTTCACCAAGCAAAAGAAAGGAGGGCCCGACCGTGAGCGAACGGAGCGAACTGACAGCGCGGCTGTGCCGCATAAACGGCGATATCTCGCCGGACGACGTCATCGTCGCATTCGCTTTTGACCTTATG
>CANROT010000063.1 GCA_947632285.1 uncultured Clostridia bacterium | reverse complement strand
CAGCTCCCGTGGGATACGGCAGCCGGTAAGGCCCCGCGTATCCAAGCTCACCACGTCATCCCGCCGCTCGGCGGCGTGACGTTCGTCGTCCCGTCGTCCGGTGCGTCGGTGCCGTCATTCGGCACGGCGGTCCCGTCGTCCGGTGCATCGGTGCCGTCGTCCGCCGTACCGTCAGCCGGCATTCCGGTCGTCTCGTCCGGGGCGGCGTCCGCGTTTATGTTTATGGTCGTTCCTCCGCCGCTCTCTTTCGGTTCGTCCCGGTTATCGCTGCACGAAGCGAGGAGCGACGCCGCCATGATGACGGCAAATATCATAATATATTTTTTCATTTCAGTTTGCCTGCTTTCTTCCCTGTTTTTTCGCAGCTGCTCTGCATATATATACAGCAAACGACTCAAAAAAGCAACACTTATCGGCAAAAAAACCGTTTTTCGGATCAAAAATGACGCAATATCCGCGCCATGTCGGATATTTTTATAATAAAACGGCCGTCAACGCCCCGGGGGCGGTATGCTCGACACCTTGTCGATGTAGTAGTCGCCGATGTTCTTGCTGTTCGCGATCCTTGCGTAACTTTCAAGATCGTTGAAATGCCACCATTCGGAGGCGAGCGGCGACAGCCCCGCGCCGGTGCATATTTTGCGCAGGAGCAGCGCGTCCTCGTTCATCGTCGCCGCCACGGGCGCGTTGCGCCATGCCGTGTCCGACAGCGAATTGACCGGGTAGTCCATGCTGACCGCCGCGCGGCTCAGCTCGTGCATCGCGGTCTGCATCTGGCATTCGTTGTAGAGCAGCACGCGCGTGTACTTGTAGCTGCCGATCGTTTCGACGCCGACCTGCACCACATTCCCGAGCGTGACGTCAAACGCATATCCCATCTGATGGTTCGAAACGCCGTCCATTATGAACCACGATATCGACCACGGCGGCGTCGCGATGCCTTCCTTGACCTTGGGCACCTCGTTCATGAGCTTTGAAACGCTCTTGACAACGTTCATCTGCACCTCGAGCGGGCGGAACGCCTCATAGATGATGAGCGTCTTGCCCTGCTCGAGCGCGGCGTGCTGTGCCGCGCAGATCTTCGGCGCCATCGAGTAGAGTATCGGCATTATGAATTCTTCCCTGCCGAGCCTCTCGTTATATGAATACGCATTGTACAGCTTCTCTGCCGTTATCCCCTCTATCGAATAGCCGGAGCTGACAAAGATCGAGGAGACAGCGTTCGAGTCATAGTAGACCGCCGAGGGTATAACGTCAGGCAGGTTGATGTAGCAGTACCTGTGCGTGACCCACCCGGTGCCCTTGTCCGAAACGATCCTCCACCATTCGCCGGATTCCTCCGCGATCCTGAAGCATTCGCCCGACACGAGCGAGCCGACCTTTGTTGAGCTCGTCGAAGGCTCGGACATTATGTCGAGCGGGATCGAGGCGTAGCCGCTCGCGCCCTCAACGGGGAGGTCGAACTTGCCGCTTTCTTTATAGTAGTCGATGTAGGTCACGTCCGGGGGCGTCGTCGGAGCGTCGGTCGAGTCCCCGTTCGGGTCGTGCGTATCGGACGGTGACTGAACGCCGCCTGGCTGCCTCCCGGTTTGATCCGGCGTCGGGATCTCTCCCGTGTAGTCGCCGCCGTCACCGATATCCGGCTGCTCTGTCGGCACAAGAGTTATTATGAAAAAAAGAACGAAGAGGTAAACCGCTATGATGACGGTCAGCATCTTTGCCCAAAATACGTTTGCTTTCATGAACCCTCGCTTTCTTTATATGCCCGTATTGATCGTTTTTTTACGCAATATTCTTCAGTATACTACATAGTATACCACACGTGCGCCCCATTTGCAAGATGAGAATTTCCGTATGTCGCTTAATAGGCTATATCTATGCGGCAAAAAGCGCCGCAATTACCGCAAACGCGGCAGCCAAAGCTGCCGCGCCGTCGGCTCTCGGAGGCGCGAGCGCTGCAAAAACAAAAGCGCCCGCAGCGCGGACGCCTTTATTTTCACGGAGAAGAGATGTAGCGCATTTGATGAAAAGATCAAACCGTGCGGTGCCGATAGAGGACGAGATCGCCCCTCTACCAGTCGATTATTTATATTCCCGACATATTCCGCACCGACGTGCTACTTCCTCAAATGGGATCTCTCCGCCCTTGTCGTCGCTGTTCAAATAATCCTGATACAGTTTTTCGCAAAAAGCGTTGTCCGCTTCCTCGTCGGCGATCAGCCCTTGAATATACGCTATTACGTATCCGAGCTTGTATTCCGGCACAGCTTCTAAAAGCTGACGTATCCTTTCTCTGTCGTTCATGCAGCCGCTTATTCTATGTCGTCAAGCGGGATAAATCCCCCATCGGCGTATCTTTTTCTTCCGTCTGCGATTATTGCCTTTTCTTCATCGGTGAGATTGGTTTCGATCGAAACGGTCTCATCAGCAAGTAAAACGAGAATAGGTCTCAATGCTTCAAGCTTGCTGTCCGGTATATCGTCGATATACTCAAGTATTTCTCTTCTTATAGCGGTCATATTATTACCCCCTTTTATAAATCCGTCCGAGCGGTTGACTCATTTAGTATTCTTCAATAGAAAATACAGGATCGCGAACGGGAGAAGAATGATACAAATCAGAAACATGATCGTAAACACACTCCTTGCGGCAAATTATTCTTGTGCAAGGGGACGCGCCAAAATTACAAAGCGGACCCCGCGCAAAACGCCCGGGGCCCGCCTCGCTTTATTTCAACGGAGAAGGAGAGATTTGAACTCTCGCGCCGGTTATCCCGACCTACACCCTTAGCAGGGGCGCCTCTTCGGCCTCTTGAGTACTTCTCCCTGTCAATTGCGCCGGGACGCTTCCTCGCTGCCCGACCGTATTGAGTATTATACACTAAACGCGCCCGTCTGTCAATCCATAATTTCAAAAAACGGAGAAAAAATCGGGGGAGCAGATTCGCTCCCCCGCCTTTTTGCCGAAACTTATTTGATCTCGACTTCTGCGCCTGCCTCTTCGAGCTTCGCCTTGTAAGAATCCGCCTCTTCCTTGGAGACGCCTTCCTTGAGCTTCGCGGGAGCGCCCTCGACCATGTCCTTCGCTTCCTTGAGGCCGAGGCCCGTAAGCTCGCGAACGACCTTGATGACGTTGAGCTTCGAGCTGCCGAAGCTCTTGAGGACGACGTCAAACTCCGTCTTCTCCTCAACTGCGGGAGCTGCCGCGCCGACCGCGCCTGCAACTGCTACGGGAGCCGCGGATACGCCGAACTCCTCTTCTACTGCCTTTACGAGATCGTTGAGCTCGAGCAGGGACAGACCCTTGAGCTCTTCAACGATAGCTGTGATCTTTTCGGATGCCATTACCGAATTCCTCCTAAAATAATTTCTTCGCGGCTCTTATTCAGCGGCCTGCTCTGCTGCGGGCGCCTCTTCGGCGGGCGCGCCCTCGCCCTGTTTGTCGATGATCGCCTGGATCGCGCGAGCGAATCCGCTGATAGGCGACTGAATGCTTCCGAGGAAGCGGGAGAGAAGTATCTCTTTTGACGGAATGTCCGCGAGCTCATTGACCGTCGCGGCGTCGATCACCTTGCCTTCAAGGAAACCGACGCGGATCTCAAACGTCTCGATCTTGTCGGCGTATTCCTTGAGTATCTTGGCGGGCGCGACCGGATCATCGTGGCTGATCGCGATCGCGTTCATGCCGGAAAGATGCTCCTTGATCTCCGTGAAACCGACCTCGTCGCACGCTCTGCCCGTCAGCGAATTCTTCATAACGACGTATTCGACGCCTGCTTCGCGCATCTTCTTGCGCATCACGGTATCGTCTCCGACCGTTATGCCCTGATACTTGACGATAACGCCTGACTGAGCCGAACGGATCTTTTCGGCGAGCTCGGCAACGATTGCCTGCTTCGACTCCAGAATCTGTTTGCTGGGCATACACTACCTCCTGACATAGAATAGCTGTCGGGTCCAAATAAAAAGCTCCCCGCCAAAGCGAGGAACGCGAATTTACAAACCGGGCACAGGGAGAGCCCCCCTTTGCCGCTATATAAATTCTCCTCGGCAGGAAAACCGCACGGGTTTTTGCCTTTAAACCTGCTGTCTTTGGATCAACACGCGTTATATTACCACATTCGCGCGCCTTTGTCAAGCATTTTTTTACTTTTTTCTGCGGCGTATTTGTATTTTTTCCCTTCCCGTCTTGCCATCGTCCGCCTTTTGTGATATACTGTCCTCAGTATGCTGATATCTATGATAAATATGAGGTGTGACCATGACCGGAGAAAACAAATATAACTTCGACTATGCCGTGCCGAAAAAGCCGGAGGGCTCGTACAAGACAAAGCGCACGCTCATGAAAATAGCGTATGTCGTCGTGCCGATAGCGCTCATCGCGGCGTTTTATCCGCTCCTCAACTTCATCGTTTTCGTCGTTTTCGTGCCGCTGTTCGCGATCCTCTCGCGCCCCATCATTGGCGGGACGTGGAGATACGTCAACTACGACCTGCGCTACGAGATCAAAAACGCCGGAACGATACGCTTTACGCGCTATTACGGCAAAAAATTCCGCGTCGACAAGAACGACGAGCACGCGGACGAAAAGGTCGCCGAGAAGCTCATTCTCGAAATGAAGATCAAGGATTTTGACGTCGTCGCTCCCTACAACGACCCCGAGCACCGCGCGGCGTTTGACGAATTGAAGATCAAAAACGTCATCGATCACTCCTCCTCTCCGAGCCACCCGAACGTCTACTACGCCACGTTCCGAAACGAGGCGGGCGAGCCGTCCGCGATCCTCTTTGACATGATCGACCGCACGCTCTCCATATTTGAGCACTACAATAAAAACACCGTCATCACGGAGCTGCACTTTTCCGGCGAGGACGCACTCAAATAAGTCATAACATAAGCGCCCCGGAAGTATAAATATTACGGCGCGGTCGCGACCGCGCCGTAATATACGTTATACGGGGGATATATAAATTGAAAACGCGAAAGGCGCCCGCCTGCCTCTCCCTGATACTGTCGCTCGCCGTCCTGCTCGTCTCCTGCGCGCCCGCAAACTCGGACCCGCTCGCATACCAGGACCGGGCGGCGCACGTTTCGGGAACGCTTTCGACCGACACCGGGACCTTCTCCCTGGAACTCACGCTCCCGCGCGCGGAGTCCGCCCCGAGGCGGGACTGCGTCATAACGCTGACCGCACCGGAAACGGTGCGCGGCATTACGGTCCGCATCGCGGGCGGGAGCGTCACGCTCACGTCCGGCGAGGCGACGCTCCCGCTCTCGAGCGCGGCGGCGGCGCGGTGGCTCCGCTTTCTCGCGCTCTTCTCCGTTGAGGGGGAGGTCAGCTCGGGCGATGCGGATCAGGACAGCGGCACCGTAACGGTCGGGATCGGCACCTCTCCCGAGCGCGTTTTCGTCAGCTTTGCGTCCGGGGCGGCGACCCCGTCACAGATAAAGACCGAGGACGGGGCGCTCTCGTTCGCCGTCTCGGAATACACGTTT
Organism: uncultured Clostridia bacterium; assembly: GCA_947632285.1. Lineage (GTDB taxonomy): Bacteria > Bacillota > Clostridia > Oscillospirales > CAG-272 > DTU064. Next base: position 5,428 of record CANROT010000063.1, on the reverse strand, counting down.
ACCGATCAAACAACCGAAGGGACTGATTCTATTGTCAACTGACGGGATCACTGTCAGACACAAAACGTGGGCGGAGATAGACACCGCCGCCCTGCGCCGCAACTACCGCGCGGTAAATGAATATACGGGCGGCGCCGAGGTCATGTGCGTCGTAAAGGCGGACGCTTACGGCCACGGCGCCGCCGTCTGCGCGCGCGCGCTCTATGAGGAGGGTGCGCGCTGGTTCGCGGTGTCCTGCATCGAGGAGGCGGAGGAGCTCTCCTCCTCCCTCTCAGACAAGGACGGCGTGAAAATTCTTATCCTCGGCTACACGCCGCCCGAAAACGCGCCTCTGCTCGCCGCCCGCGGCATACGCCAGACCGTGTTCTCCCCCGAATACGCGGAGGCGCTCTCGCGCGCCGCCGAGGCGGCGGGCGTGACCGTCACCGTCCACTATAAGCTCGACACCGGCATGAACCGCATCGGCTTTGACGCCGGGGGCGACGCCGCCGCGGAGATCCTGCGCGCCGCCTCGATGAAGGGACTCTCGTCCGAGGGGCTGTTCACGCATTTCGCGTGCGCGGACGACCGGGACGGAAGTATAACCGAGGCGCAATACGGGAAATATAAGGCAGCGGACGAAGCTTTGCGCGCACACGGGTTATCTCTCATGCGGCACGTCTGCAACAGCGCCGCGACCGTTTCGCGCCCGGACCTGCACCTCGACATGGTCCGCGCGGGCATAATCCTATACGGGCTCGACCCGTGGCTCCCCTATGACGGGGCGCTCCCGCTATCACCCGTCATGCGCTTTAAGAGCACCATTTCGCACATACACACGGTGCGCGCCGGCGAAAGCGTCAGCTACGGCTGGACATACACGGCGGAGCACGACATAAAGGTCGCGACCGTGCCGGTCGGGTACGCGGACGGTTTTATCCGCGCATACGGCAACGGCGGCTGCGTCTATATCGGCGGGGAGGAGGCCCCGATAATCGGCCGCGTCTGCATGGATCAGTGCATGGCGGACATCAGCCGGATCCCGTCCGCGTCCGTCGGTGATGAGGTCACGATATTCGGCGGCGAGCCGGGACAGATCAACCGCCTGGCCTCCGTCGCGCACACGATAAATTATGAGCTCGTCTGCCTCGTCGGCAAGCGCGTTGCCCGGATATACACATAAATTCGAAAGAGGATATTTTTTATAGATGGTACTTGATAAAAAAGAAGCGACCGCCGCATACAGATGCCCCTCGTGCGGCGCTGGGGTGATGAGCCTTGTCGGGGCGTTCTCCCTCTCCGCCGACATGATTCGGCTGCGCTGCACGTGCGGCGGCAGCGAGATGACGATACAGTACCGTTCCGACCGCCGCGTGCGGCTGACGGTGCCGTGCCTCTTCTGCCCGACGCCGCACACCTACACGCTGAGCGACGAGGTGTTCTTCCGCCGCGAGCTGACCGCGTTCCCCTGCCCCTACACCGGCATCGACATCGCTTTCATCGGCGGGAAGGGCGCCGTCGTCCGCGCGCTTGAGGAATCGGAGCGCGAGCTGCTCGAGCTGCTCGGGGACGCCGACCCCGCCGAGCTCGAGCGCGCAAAGCACCGCGCGCTCACCGACCCCCAGGTCTTCGACATCGTGAACTTTGTCGTCGCCGACCTGCGCGACGAGGGGAAGATACACTGTTTCTGCCATGAAGGGGACGGCGACTACCGCGTCATGATCGAGGACGAGGCGATACGCGTTGTCTGCGCCCGCTGCGGCGCGCAGGCGGAGTTCCCCGCGGACAGCGTTTCCTCCGCGCACAACTTTCTCGACGCGGACTCCCTCTATCTCCGGTAACAAAAGCGCGCCCCGGGCATATGATGATATCGGAAGGGCGAAAGACCCGACCGGGCGTGCGGTGCGCGTCAGCGTCCCCTCACGCTTCCATCATATACATGGAGGTACTGACATGGGCAACTGCCTTTGCGGAGCATTTGACGACAACAACCTTTGCTGGATCCTTATCATCGCTCTCGTGATAATCTTCTGCTGCTGCTCCGGCAACAACTAAAGGATATAATAAGGAAGGGCTCCTCATTTTCCGGGGAGCCCTTCTTTCGGTTCCGCGCCGCATAAAATTCGCATAGCCGTAGATTTTTTTGCGGAAATATGCTACAATGATATAAATCAGCACTGAAGCATCGGAGGCAATACGGCATGAAATATCGGATAAGGAATTTTGCGGACCGCTCGCCGCGCCTGTCTGCCGTGATAATTTTCTGCCTGTTCACCGTTATCCCGGCAGTATTCTCTATTCTTGCGGACATCTTCTCGCAGGGCAGCCTGAACTCTCCGATTATAATTTTCCTCTTCGCGCTCGCGGTCGAATTTATCCTCTGGAACTGCGTAGAGCGGCCGATACTCGTGTTCATGCCGTTTTTAATATCTCTCGTCGGCCTCATAATCTCCGAGATCGTCTACACCGTGTCGCTCGGAATGGCGGAGCCGGGTGCGGGTCCGAGCGCGACGGCGCTCTGGCTGTCGTCCGTTATGACGGTCGTGTTCGGCGCGGAGGCGGCGGCGTTCGTCGGCTCGCTCGCCCTGTTCGGCGTGGAGAAAATAATAGTGAAGATCGTCGACTTCATCAGAGAAAGATGATTTTTCTGTTGATTTGCACCCGCACGGGTGATAAAATAAAGTGGAAGGATAAAAACGAGGACAAGCCATATGGAACGCGTATCAAAGCACGAATACTACCTTGACATAGCCGAGACCGTTTCGGAGCGGAGCACGTGCCTGCGCCGCCGGTTCGGCGCGATAATTGTTAAAAACGACGTCATCGTCTCAACGGGGTACAACGGCGCGCCGCGCGGCAGGAAGAACTGCTGCGACCTCGGCACCTGTTACCGCGACAAGATGGGCATACCGCGCGGCGAGCGATACGAGCTGTGCCGCAGCGTTCACGCGGAGGCGAACGCTATAATCGCCGCCCCGCGCGATCAGATGATCGGCTCAACGCTCTATATCTGCTGCACCGACCCGAAGACGGGCGCCGTCGTTCCCGGAACGGACAGCTGCATGATGTGCAAGCGGCAGATACTGAACGCCGGGATCGCCGCCGTCATCATTCGGGACGCGCGCGGCGAGCACCGCATCATCAACACGCAGGAGTGGATAGATAATGACGATTCCCTCTCCGGCGCGCTCGGGTACTGATCCTATGGAAACGCTCGAAAAGCGACTCTCGGCCGACATTCCTCTCCCGTTCGGGGACGGCGTGCCCGCAAACCTTGAGGCAGTCTGCTTCGTCTGCACCGGGAATACGTGCCGCTCACCGATGGCGGAGGCATTCATGAAGTCGCGCGGGTACAAGAACGCGTTTTCGCGCGGGCTCTCCGCGCTCGAGGGCGCGCCGATCTCGGAGGGCGCCGTGCTCGCGCTCTCGGACGCCGGGATAGCGTCCACGCCCGACAACGACTACCGCGCCCACCGCGCGAAAAACATTACCGAAAACGACCTCGCCCGCGCGGACAGCATATACTGCATGACGTCCGCGCACGCGAAAATGCTCATGTTCTACAGCCCGCAGTCCGCCGGGAAGATACACGTATTCCCGCACGACATAAGCGACCCCTACGGCGGCGACGTTGAGGCATATAAAAAGGCGTTTGCCGAAATCTCTTCGGCACTTGCCGAAATATTCCCGGCCACATGACGGATATCCGTGTTTTTACAGCAACTGCGGGCGATCCCGCGCTTGTTGACGCGCTCTTTGCGCTCGAGGCGGAGTGCTTCGGCGCGGAGGCGTGGAGCCGGGAGAGCGTCCGCTCGTTCATTGAAAATCCCGCCGTCACGACCGTTTATGCAGTTGTAGAAAACGCCGTCGCGGGCATGGCGTCCGCGATCTTTGTCTCGGACGAGGCGGAGATAACGAAGGTCGCGGTCGCCACAGAGTACCGCAGACGCGGCGCTGCCCGTATCATACTTTCCGAGCTTGAGGCGCGCCTCTCCGCGCGCGGCGTCCGTCGCCTTCTGCTCGAGGTGCGCGAGACGAACGCACCCGCCCGCGCGCTCTACGAGTCGGCGGGCTTTACCGTCCTATCAACGCGCGCCGGATATTACGCGTCCCCGCGCGAGGACGCTGTCATAATGGAAAAATTTCTCCCGAGGTAAACCGTGAACATACTCGCCTTTGAAAGCTCATGCGACGAGACGTCCGCCGCTGTCGTTTCGATGTCGGAGGACGCGCGCTCGATACGCTCGAATATCGTCGCCTCCCAGATCGCGATACACCGCCGCTTCGGCGGCGTCGTCCCCGAGGTCGCCGGACGCGCGCATATCGAATGTATCGCGCGCATCACAAGGCAGGCGCTCGACGACGCCGGCGCCTCGCTCGGCGACATTGACGCCGTCGCCGTCACGAACACGCCCGGCCTCATTGGCGCGCTGCTTGTCGGCGTCAATTTTGCAAAATCGCTCGCGTTCGCAAACAATAAACCGCTGGTTCCTGTCGACCACATTCGCGGGCACGTTGCAGCCTCATATCTCGCGTTCCCCGAGCTGACCCCGCCGTTTCTCGCGCTCGTCGCCTCCGGCGGGCACACGAGCATCATAGACGTCCGCACCTACACAGACTATTCCGTCATCGGTTACACGCGCGACGACGCGGCAGGCGAGGCGTTCGACAAGGCGGCGCGCGTCCTCGGCATACCCTATCCCGGCGGCGCCGAAATGGACAGGCTCGCCCGCGGCGGCGACCCGAACGCGATAAAGTTCCCGTCCCCCGCGATGGCGCGAAACGGTAACGAGCCCTTTGAATTTTCATTTTCCGGGCTGAAAACGGCCGTTATAAATCATGTCAACACCGCGAATATGCGCGGCGATACTATCTGCCGCGAGGACGTTGCCGCCTCCTTCACCCATGCCGTCTGCCGCGCCGTGACCTCTCACATCTCGGCGGCGCTCGCCGAGACAGGCCGCGAAAAGGTCGTGCTCGCGGGCGGCGTCGCCGCCAATTCTCACCTGCGCGCGGCGCTTTTTGACCTGTGCTCCGCGCGCGGCGCCGCATTCTATGCCCCACCCCCCTCGCTCTGCGGGGACAACGCCGCGATGATCGGCGCGCAGGCATACTACGAATTTCTCGACGGCGTCCGCGCAGATGCGTCACTTAACGCGCGCGCGACGGGTGAATGATGGAAGATTGTGGAAAACTCTGTTGAAACTGTGGAAAATTTTGGATATTACCGTATAGTGACGGAGAATAAAAGTGAAACTGACCGTAAATTTTGCCGACGGGGTCATAAATCTGCCGCGTTCGGTCGCAAATAATATAAAATCGGCAACGCGGGACGACATGGCGGCGCTCATCGCGCTCCTCTCCGACCCGCGCGTCTGTGCCGCGGACGTTGATGATGACGTTATCGCCGACATCTCGGCGGCGGCGGGGCTGACAAAGCAGGCGCTTT
>CANROT010000062.1 GCA_947632285.1 uncultured Clostridia bacterium | reverse complement strand
GCGCGGCCGAGGCCGGAATAGCGGCCGAAAAGCTCCTTTGAGATGTCGTCCATCACGCGCGAAAGCTCCGAAAACGGCAGGGGCAAAAGCGAGTCCACCTCCTCGCGCGAGGGGACGAGAGGTTTTCCGGGGAGCTCCTCCTGCACCTTTTTGAACCAGGAGCGGCGCGGCTGTGCCGGCTCCGGCAGTTTCATATATTTGCGGTCCAGGAGCTCCGCCGAGGCGATGCGGCCGAGCGCGTCAAGCGTGATGCGCATATCGACCGGGGCGGCCGGAGGGCGGTGCTCGAGCTCACCGGTGACGGCGAGCAGCGTGTCAAAGTATTCGCCGGAGGCGACAGAACGCGCGTCCGCGAGGACGGCGCGCAGCGTCGCGGAGGCGGGGCGGTATTTTTCGAGCGTTTCCTTGACGTCGCGGACGAAGAACAAAAGCTTTCCGAGCGTCACGGCGCTGACCGAGCACTGTTCCTCCGCCGCGCGGAGCGGCGATTTTTTCGGGTTCCCGGGGCTCGACAGCTTTGAGCGGCGGTACTCGTTCCAGGCGGAGCGGATCGCGTCGAGCTGCTCCGACAGGGCGGAGAGCTCCGAGAGGAGCCCTGGGTGCGAGTCGAAGTCCGCGAGGACGGACTGCCGCTCCGCGATATCGCCGGGCGAGGTCAGGGGAGCGGAGAGGACTTCCTTCAGGCACGAGCGGCGCGCGCCGTCCCGGATAATGAGGGAGAGCGTGACGTCGAGGGAGAGGCGGGAAAACGTCCTGTCGCCGACCTCGCCCGCACCGGTTTTCAAAAGCGTTACGATCATTTTTTGTCCCTCCTCTCGAGCGAGGCGCGGTCAAGGCCGTATTTTTTCAGTATGTCGGCGGCATATGAGCCGCGGCGCGCGTTCTGCCGCACGATCTTGTACGTGCGCGCGTTTCCGTTTTCCGCGTCGATGACGGCCTCTAAAAAGCCGAACTCGCCGTGCGACAAAAGCTCGTGAAAGTGAGTCACGTAAATGCCGAATGCGCCGTGCTCCGTCAGCGCGCGGGCGGTGTCGAGCGTCAGCTCGCAGCCGTATTTGTCGTCGGTGCCGCTGTATGTCTCGTTGAAGATGAGAAAGCTGTCGGGGCCCGCGGCGGCGAGCATCGCGTCCGCGCGGCGGCGCTCGTCGTCGAGCCTGCCGACGTCGGTGACGCGCTCGTCTGCGGGGAAATGCGTCAAAACGGTGGGGAACGGGTAAATTTCGGCGTCCCGGGCGCATATCGGCGCGCCGGAGAGGAAGAGGAGCAGATTCGCGCCGACGCAGCGCAGATACGTCGTTTTCCCGCCGCCGTTCGCACCGAGAAGAAAGAAAAAGCTCTCCGGGGAGCCGAATTCGATGTCGTTCGGCACGATGGCGTCGATCTTTTTGTATGTGAGCGTGAAGTCGCAGGCGCCGCGCGCGATATAGCGGCGGGAGGAGCTGACGCGCGGATAGCAGAGCGGCAGCCCGCGGGCCGTCATTTTGTCGATAAATTCGCAGATCTCAAGGCAGAACGCGGCCTCCGGGGCGAGCGAGAGCAGCGCGCCAAGCTCAAGGCTCTTGTACGGCGGCAGGACGAGGCGGAGCGCGTCGAGCGGCTCGGCAAAGAGCGCGCGGAAGGGAGCGTCCGTCGCCTCGCCTATGGGGAGCGCCTCGCGGTGCGCGCGCGAGCGCGCGCCCTCCGGCAAAAGGCCGAGGGCATAGGCGCATTTCTCTATCGTTTCGATATACGCCTCGCCCTCAACGTCCGGCATTATGAACGATTTTTCGTGAAAGGACAGCGTCGCGCGCGACATCGCGGTGAGGTGCGGCTCCGCGCGGCGGAGCGCGTCCTCGATCGCGTCGACGGCGCGGTCACCGTCCTCCCAATAGTCGGCGAGCTCGTCCGTCAGCGTGCAGCCGCGAAGGCGCGGTATCATGCGGATCGCGGCGGCGTATTTTGCCTCGAGCGAGGCGAGGACAAAGTATTTTGACGCGGACTCCGGCAGCTTTTTGTATATCGCGTTGATGCGCGAAAGCTCCGCGAGCGCGCGGTGGAACGCGGCAAACGGCTCGCGCGCCTCGCCGCCGAGCAGCGAAAACAGCTCCCGCCGCAGTAGAATGACATCGGCGGCGCACGGGTGCGTCAGCATGTGCGAGGCGTGTTCGGAAAAAATGCGGTGGAGCTGCAGGTCCTCAATGACGTGATACGGTATCGAGCGGCCGCTGTCCGTGCGCAGCAGGGTCGGTGCGGGCATATCGGCGCCTCCTTTCGACTTTTTTGAACGGGGGGAAGGAACCTTTGAAGCGGTTCCTCCCCCCGGAGTGTCAGTGCGTATAAAAATATTGCAGCTCCGGCGATTCGAGGAGCCCCTGCGACAGGATCATTTTCTTCGGCTCGAGGACGGAGCGGAACTGCTCCCCGGCGATGACGAAGTGATCGAGCATCACGACGTCGACGACGGAGAACGCCTCCATCATCGCGTGCGTCGTCGTGACGTCGTCGGACGACGGGTACGTCAGCCCTCCCGGGTGGTTGTGGGCGAGCACGACCATCGAGGCGTGCTTTGCGATCGCGCGCTCGATGAGCGCGCGGGACGTGAGGTGCGCGGAGTTGACGGAGCCCTCAAAGATTAGCTCGCAGCCGAGCACCTCGAACGAGCCCGACAGCATGAGCAGATATACGGTCTCCACCGTCCTGCCCGCGAAATACGGGATCATGTACCTCGCGGCGTCCATTCTGCCGGGGCAGACGTTGACGCCCGTGTTGCAGTCGAGAAGATACCGCCGCGTGAGCTGCGGGACCATCTTTATGAGAACGGCGGAGTTCACGCCTATGCCGGGGACGGCGATGAGGTCCTCGAAATCCGCCTCGAACACGGCGCGCAGGCTGCCGAATTTGTCGAGCAGCAGATGTCCGATCTCGTTCGTGTCCTGACGCGGGATCGCGTAAAACAGCAGAAGTTCAAGTATGGCGTGCGGCTCGAAACCGTCGAGCCCCTCCGAGAGGAAACGCGCGCGGACGCGCTTTCTGTGATCCTCGTGCATCTTTATATTCTCCGGTCATTTGATTTTGTAAAGCGTGATCTCTGCGATGTTGCAGAGGAAGTCTGCCGAGCCCTCGGGCCCCGAATATCTGATATAGCGGTACTTGCAGCCGTCCTTCATGAACGCGTAGTTGTACCCTCCGGCGGGCGTACCATCGACGGTGTAGAGCACCTCCCAGGTCTTCCCGTCGTTGGAGCCTTGGAATACGCCGCCTGCCATTCGGCTCTCGTATGCGGAGCGCGGGACAAAGCCGAGCACGTCGAATTCCGTCTCCGCGCCGAGGTCGATCTGCAGCCAGCCGCCTTCGACGCCGTCGAAGAACGTCCCGACGTCGCCGTCAAACGCCTTCGCGGCGACGTCCGCGCCGTTGTTCCACGGAGTCGAGCCGGTCACGGCGGCGGACTCCGGGGAGATCTCCTCGAGCGTCATCTCGCCCATGTCCGCGCCCTCCATTATAAACGTCGTGATGGAGTTTGCGCGGAGCGTCGCGACGAAGCCCTCGTCGTATGCGTATATGTCGTCAAGCTCTGCCCAGTGCTCGCCGACCTTGGAGCCGCCGCTCGTGCGGACGACGTGGACGCGGCTCCCGATCCCGTCGAACTGCGAAAGGTCGATGTTGACGGTCCGCTGCGCTGCCGTCGGGTTGACGGCGACGACGACGAGCGTTCCGCTCTCGCGGTCATATGCGGCGAGCGTGTCCGACCCGCAGGGGATCAGCGTGTAGCCCGGGCGAATGTAGCGCGTGAACTGGCCCATGCCGTAATATTTCTGCGTGAGTATGATCTCTTCCTTGTCGTGATCGGCGACGGCGAGGCCCCAGAAGCCGCCGTTGACGTCGACCATGCCGGAGTCGCGGTTGCCGTTGTAGCCGTCCCTGGAGATATGGTTGTCTATCGCCTGCCACATTATCCATGCTGACGGGGAAAGGCCGTTTATGTCGGAGATGATCTTCTCGCCGAACCAGATGGCGGAGCCCATTTCGCCCGCGTTCTGCCCGGCGGTGTTGCTGCCGTCGACTTCGCTCATCCAGAGGACGAAGTCCTCGTCCTTCGCGAGCTGGCCGAGCTCTGCGATGTTGCTCGTGTCGTAGGAATGCGTGTTTATCCTGCCGATGACGGACTTTGCATCGTCGGAGTATGCGTAGTATTCCTCGATCTGCTTCCACGTGCTCGTTTCGTCGCTCGCGGAGATAATGACGTTGTCAAGGTCGTACCTGCCGAGCGCCTCGGCGGTCAGCGTGATTATCTTTGACTGGGCGGCGCCCTTGTCAAAGTGGCAGCCCTCCTGCTTGTTGCTGTACGCGGGCCAGTAGTTCGTGTTCGGCTCGTTCATCGGGGCGACGCTCGCGACCTTTATGCCGAGCGTGTTCTGTATGTAGTCCGTGACGTGCGCGAGGTATTCGGCGAATTCTTCGTAGGAGCTCGATTTGAGGTTGTTGACGTTCGCGTCATAGTTTCCGGACGAGCAGCCGCTGTTCGTCATGAAGTACGGCGGCGAATTGGAGAAGACCTCGACGAGCGCGTCGTCTCCCGCCGCCTTGACAGCGCGCTCGAGGACGTTGAGCTGATTCTTGTCGGCGTCATAGTCGTAGACGTATTCGCCCGTCTCTTTGTCAAGGACGAGCCAGCCGGGGACGGCGGAATCCGTCCTCGTTATATGATGATGCGTCGGGTCGTCGCCGCCGCCGATGTTGTAGCGCATGATGTTGAGGCGCAGGCCGTCCTCGCCGTAAAAGAGGTCGGCGGCGAGCTCGGAGAGCGTGTCGGAGTAGCCGATCCTGTTCGCCCACCAGCAGAGGCTCGTGCCCCAGCCCTGGAATATACCGTCATTGTTCGTCGAGGCGTTCAGCGGGGAGACGGTCACGGTCGCGTCGATCTTCACGCTGTCCGGCGTTACGATGAGGGAGGGGTCGATATATTCGGCCGTATCGGCAGGATCGGTCGTGTCGGTCGAGGCCGATCCCGTGCCCTCGCCGCCGTCGCGCGGCGTGCACGACGGTGCGAACGCGAGAATGGCGGCGCACATCAAAATTGAAAGATATCTTTTTGCTCCGATTTTTTTCATGTTCCGGTGCCTTTCGGGGGTAAATAATATATTTACGAATCCATGATACTACAAAACGGCGAAAAATGCAAGTAAAAAAGTGGGGCGGACGTGCGGAATGAGCGGAAAAAATCGGGAATGTCAACAAAAGTTGATGACAAGCGGGGAAAAATATGGTACAATTACAGTCGGTTTAAATTTTGGGGAATCCATTCGCCCGGAGGGCTGAGATGATAAAAATAATTGCCGACAGCACGTGCGACCTTTCGCCGGAGCTGAAAGAGAAATACGATATAGACATACTCCCGCTCGGGATATTGATGGACGATAAAAGCGTCCGCGACGGAGAGCTGACGCAGGAGGAGCTGTTTGCGTGGGCGGACAGCGCCGCGAAGACGCCGAAGACGGCGGCGCCGTCTCTTGAGGAGGCGACGGAGCTGTTCCGCAAATACCGCGACCGCGAGGTGATCGCGTTCAGCATTTCGTCCGAGATGAGCACGTCAAACAACGTTATGCGCCTCGCGGCGAAGGAGGCGGGCTGCGAACGCGTAAAGATCGTCGATTCGCGCAACCTTTCGACCGGGATCGGGCTCCAGATCCTGTACGCTGCCGACATGGCGGCGGCGGGCGAATCGTTTGACGCGATATGCGCGGCGCTTGACGAGGTGTCCCCGCGCGTTCGCGCGAGCTTTGTGATAGATACGCTTACATACCTTCAGCGCGGGGGGCGCTGCTCGCCGCTGACGGCGCTCGCGGCGAACCTGCTCTCGCTCAAGCCGATGATCGTCGTCGAGGGCGGAAAGATGGACGTCAGCCGGAAGTACCGCGGGAAGATCGGCCGCGTCGTCGACGGATATGTGAACGACCTCATGCCCGCGCTAAAAAGTGCGGAGCGCCGCCGCGTGTTCGTGACGCACACGATGCAGGGCGAGGCGCAGTCCATAGTCGAGGAGACGAAGAAAAAGCTCGCGGAGCTCGGAATCTTCGATGAGGTCCTCGAGACGCGCGCGGGCGGCGTCATCTCAAGCCATTGCGGCCCGAACACGCTCGGCGTGCTGTTTATAGCAGGGAAATAAAAATAATTCGGGGGAGGTGCCTTTCCCGAAAGGCACCTCCCCCGAACCCCCGTCTTCAAAGCTTTTTATTGCAGGTGGAGACGCATTATTTGTTGAAGAGGCAGAGCTCGCCGTCCGGCAGGGAGTAGCCGGAAAAGCCGCGCTCTTCGAGGCGGGCAAGCTGCTTGCCCGTTTTTTTGCGCGCTCATAGACCGCGACGTCATATTCGGCGCGGAGCTCGTCGGCGCGGCGGGAGGCGCGGATAAAGTCGCCGTCGTCGTAGAGAACGGCGACGCGCGGGGACGATTTCCCGGACGCCGAATCCGCAAGAATTCCGAAAATGCGCTCAAATCCGATCGAAAAGCCGACGGCGGGCGTCGGGGTGCCGGTGAACTTGCCTATCAGGTTGTCGTACCTTCCGCCGCCGCAGATCGCGCCCTTGAAGTCGACGCTTTCGACCTCGAACACGGTGCCGGTATAATATCCCTGCCCGCGCACGAGCGAAATGTCGAAGTCGACGTCGTAGCTGCCGCCGGAGAGCTCGCGGGCGGAGCCTATGATGTATTTGAGCCTGCCGACCGCCTCGGTGTCGTCGGTATAGGCGGAGACGCTGTCGATATCGACGGGGCACGCGGCGAGGAACGAGCGGAAATTCCCGATCACGCCGGGGTCAAATCCCTTTTCCGCAAGCTCGGCGAGGACGCCGTCGGCGCCGATCTTGTCGAGCTTGTCGAAGCTGACGGAGACGGTGTCGAGCATATCCGCCGGGAACCCGGTCTTGACGAGGACGCCGCGCAGAAGGGCGCGGTCATTGACCTTGACGCGGAAGCTGCCGATGCCGATGGCGGTGAGCGCCTTCGCCGTCGTCGTGATGAGCTCGACCTCGCAGTCCGGCGAGGTCGAGCCGATGATGTCGATGTCGCACTGGATAAATTCGCGCAGCCGCCCCTTCTGCGGGCGCTCGGCGCGGTAGACGCGGTCGCACTGGATCAGCTTTGCCGGGGTCGGCAGCCGCGACTGGTTCGCGGCATAGTAGCGGCAGAGCGGGAGCGTCAGGTCGTAGCGCAGCCCCATGTCGGAGAGCTCGCCGCCCTCCGCGAGCGCGCGCTCGAGCTTTTCGCCGCGCTTCAGTATTTTGAAGATGAGGTTGAGGTTGTCGCCGCCGTCGCTCTTGTCGAGATTTTCGGCGTCCTCGAGCGCGGGCGTGATTATGTGCTCAAAGCCGTGCTTTTTGTAGACGCCGAGGATCGTGGACTGCAGCTCGTCCCGCAGCGCCGCCTCGGCGGGGAGATAATCGTTTGTCCCCTTGACCGGTGTTGTTTTCATGTGTGCCGTCCTTTCCGGGGGAGGACCTTTTCGGGAAAAGGTCCTCCCCCGGGCCCCCTTTCCAAAAGCTTTTATTGATGAGTTACAGTCTGCTGAGCGTGAAACCGCCGTCAACATTGATGACGGCGCCGGTCGTGTAGGCGAGGTCGCCGCGCGCAAGGGCGTAAACGGCCTTTGCAACGTCCTCGGGCTTTCCCATTCTCGCTATCGGCAAAAGACCCGAGGCGATCTTTTCCTCGTATTTGTCACGGACGCCTGCCGTCATGTCCGTTTCGATTATGCCGGGCCTGATCTCGTATGAGTTTATGCCGTAGGGGGCGAGGCGGTCGGCAAAGAGCTTTACCGCCATCGAAAGCCCCGCCTTTGAGATGCAGTATTCGCCGCGGTTCGTGCTCGACGTCTCGGCGGAGATGCTCGTCGTCGTGATTATCATGCGCAAAGATGCGCCGGGCTCGTCCGCGATCATGCGGTTCGCGGCGGCCTGCGTTAAAAAGAACGCGCCGCGCAGGTTGACGCCGAGCACGCGGTCAAAGCTCTCCTCCGTCATCTCGAGCAGATCCGCGCGCACGGCGGGCGCGATCCCGGCGTTGTTGACGAGGATATCGAGCCGACCGAACTCACTGTAAAACGTGTCTATTATCCGCAGCCTGTCCTCGTGCGAGGAAATGTCACCGCGGATATAGATGTTTCTCTCGCCAAATGCGCGGAGCTCCGAGAGAAAATCGCCGACCGCGTCCTCCGGCCGCGTTCCCACGGCGGCGACCGTATAGCCCTTTTCGGCGAGCAGCAGCGATATCGCGCGGCCGATGCCGCGCGCGCCGCCCGTCACAAGAACGAATCCGTTTTCCATAAGCACCTGCCTTTAAAACATCGCGGGCTTGCCGCCGCAGTTTTCAACGTATATCGGTGTGTAGAGCCTGTCGCGGACCGGGCACCCCGCCGTCGCGCAGCGCCGCATGAGCTGGACGCATTTACCGCAGCCTATGCACGTCTTTTTGGCGTCAAACCTGCCGTTTATCATGTCGCGCGCAAAATCCGGGTAGGCAAACGCCATTCTGCCGAACCCGACCATGTCCGCCATTCCGGACGAGAGCACACCTGCCGCTGCGAACGGCGAGGACGCGCGCAGATACGAGTACCCGGTGCCGATCACCTTGAGCGAGGGAAGGGCGGACTTTATCTCCGCCGCCGCGTTTATCATGCGCTCAACGCCCGAGAGCGGGTGTTCGGGCGGCTCGTAGCCGCCGCTGTCGTATGGGCGGTTGACGTGCGGGTTATAATACGGGGTCCCCATCGAGAGATTCAGGAGCGAAAGCCCCGCGCCGTGCAGCTCAGAGAGCAGCCGGACGGCCTCGGTGAGGTCGACGGAGCCGTCTTCGCGCGTGCAGAAACCGTATGGGTAGGGAATGCAGTCCGAAACGCTCATTCGCGTGCAGATGAGAAAGTCTGTCGCGCCGTAAACGGAGGCGGCGGCGCCGACGGTATCGCGCAGAAGGCGTGTCCTGTTCTCGTATGAGCCGCCGTATTTCCCGGGGCGCGTGTAAGCGGACAAAAGCTCCGACATGAGGTACCGGTGGCACGATTTTATGTCGACGCCGTCAAACCCCGCCTTTTTCGCGAGCGAGACGGCGTGAAGATATTTGTCCGGCAGCGCGTCAAGGTATTCGTCGGAGACTGTGGGATAGTCGGCGGGGATATCCATTTTTTCGTTCAGATAGGGATTGTGGTACGCGATCATCGGGGCGGGCGCGTTGTCGGGCTTTGAGAATCTGCCGGAGTGCGTGAGCTGGCAGATGACGGGCGCGCCGCCCGAGAGCTCGTGCATGTGCTCGACGAGGCGGCTGTACGCGTCAAGGTTCCCGTCGTTTATGTATAGCTGCCGCCTTGACGAGCGCCCCTCGGGGCACACGGCGGTTGCCTCGAACCAGAAAAGTCCCGCGCCGCCGGACGCAAACCGCTCATAGCGGCGGCGCGTCAGCTCGTCGGGCGCGCCGTCCGGCGTGCCGTCAAAACCCTCCATCGGGTGGACGGCGAGGCTGTTTTTCGCCGTGACGCCGCCGATTGTGACGGGGCGGGCGAGTATTTCCGTGTCGGCGGACACGGGGATTCGGACGCCGACCGCCTCAGCCGTCGCCGACAGCTCTTCCGGTGTGCCGCATGTGAATCTGTACTTCTCGGACATGGCTCATCACGGGTGAGAACGCTCCCCCGGTCCTCCTTTTTATAAGTTCTCTGTCAGGCGCGCAAGCACCTCCGCGTCGCGGAGGAGCTCGTCCTCCGTGCCGGAGGGCAAAAATTCGATCAGCGCCGCGCGCGGGGCGCCGAACGAGCCGAGGATCTCAAAATATTCGCGCCAGGCGTCTGCGTGTGATGAGAGCGGCAGCCGCCGCTCCCCCTCCCACGCGAAGACGTGGACCGTGTCGACATACGGCGCAACACGGCGCAGCTCCGAAGCATTGTATTTTGTGTCCCTGTACTGGTTCGGCTGCCAGTGCAGGCGGACGTTGTCGTGCGCGGCGTCGCGCACGAGCCTGACGGCGCTCGCGGCGCTGTCCGTCAGCGTGCCGGGGTGGTACTCGAACGAGAGCGACAGCCCGCGCCCGGCGGCGTCCTCCGCATTTTGGCAGAGGCGAGCGATCAGCGCCGAATATGTCATGACGTCCGTGTCGCAGGAGCCGCTCGACCCCGCCCAGACGCGGATCGAGTCCGCACCGAGCGCGAGCGCGGTGTCGGCGACGGGCGAAAAATCGGAATCGAATCTGTAATACGAGCCGTATGAGCGCTGCGAGATACCGTGCCTTCGGCACAGCTCGCGCGCGTCCGCGGCGGCGGTGAGGTCGCCGAGCGGCACGTGTATGTCCCCGCCCCACTCGATCTCGGAGAGCGACGCTTTTTTCGCGGCGGAGACGACGCCCTCCCGGCTCATGGAGCGGAACGTGACGGATACAAGACCTTTTGTTATCATATCATGACTTCCCTGCCTGTCCTCGCCGATTCGTATATCGCCTCGACGATGCGGACGCTCTTCATCGCCTCGACGGGGGTGATGCGCGGCGCGTGCCCGTCGAGCACGGCGGAGATCATGTCCTCGACGACGGCGCGGTGCCCGGTCAGCGTCCCGGGCGAGCCGCCGTTGCCGCGGCCGTATTTTTTCAGCATTTCCTCTTCCTCCGCGTCCTCGTCGTCGGAGTCCGCAAGCTTCCACGTCTTGAGGATATCGGCGTCCGCCTCAACGGTGCCGCGCGAGCCGTAGAGGCAGATGTCCGTTGAAATGCCCGGATATGCGCACGTCGTCGATATGAACGAGGCGACGGCGCCGCTCCGGAATTTCACGGTCGAAACGGTCAGATCCTCCGTTTCGATCTTGTGGTTGTATATGCCCATGACGGAGCTTACGGAGCTGACCTCCCCCATCAGCCACTGCATCAGGTCAACGGTGTGTACCGCCTGATTCATCAGCGAGCCGCCGCCGTCCTGCTCCCACGTGCCGTGCCAGCTCCCCTCGTAGTAGCTCTGCTCACGGTACCACTTTACCGCGAACGTGCCGAGGATCAGCTTTCCGAGCCGCCCTTCGTCGACGGC
>CANROT010000061.1 GCA_947632285.1 uncultured Clostridia bacterium | reverse complement strand
CTCGCCGCCCCGGGGCTGACGGGCGCGCTGTTCACCAAATACTGCACCGTCCTGCTCGCGCAGCGCGGCTCGCTGCCGCCGCTCGGCGACATGTTCGGCGCAGAACCGCCGCCCGAGCTCTCGACCGTCGCATACGTGACGGGCAGCAGCGCGGACGCGCCGTTCCGCGCGTTCCGGGAATCGTTTTCGCGGTACCGCATCTCGCTCCGCCAGCATCACGCCGAGCACATCGCCGCCGCCTGCGACTGCGTCATTGACGGCGACGCCGACCTCGCCATCGTTCCGATCTGGAACGATCTGCACGGGCGGCTGCGCACGTTCTACCATATGATAGACGATCACGACCTCTCTATCATCTCCGTCGCCGAGGCGGTGAACGAGGGGATCCGGACGCGCTTTGCACTGTGCGGCAGCGGGCTTTTCCCGCTCGGCACGCCCGAAACGATGGAATTCTCGGTCCGGGCGCAGGCGAGCCTGATCCCGACATTGGCATCTGCCGTCGCCGCGCACGGCCACACCGTCTCGGAGATAACGTCGTACCCGGCGCCGAAGGGGCAGACTGTCTTCCACTTTGTCATAAGCGCGGACGGGGACTTGCGGCCGACGCTCCTTTATCTCGCGCTCTTTCACCCGGAGAGAACGGTGCTCGGCATATACGGAGACGGCGGCGACGCCGCGTAATACAAGTGACACATTAAATCTATATTTATACGGGAGCGTGTTTTATGGAAAACTACATCATCGAAAACTATGAAAAGTGGCTGTCCTCGCCCGTTGTCGACGAGGCGACAAAGGCGGAGCTCTTTGCGATCCGCGGCGATGAGAACGAGATAAAGTCGCGCTTTCTCTCGTATCTTTCGTTCGGCACGGCGGGGCTGCGCGGCACGATGGCAGCCGGTACGAACCGCATGAACGTCTACACCGTCGCCCACGCGACGCAGGGCCTCGCCGACCTCATACTCGGCTGCGGCGCCGCGGACCGCGGCGTCGCGATAGCTTACGACAGCCGCAACAATTCCCGCCTCTTCGCCGAGACGGCGGCCTCCGTCCTCGCCGCGAACGGAATCCACGTCTACTTTTTCGAGAGCCTGCGGCCGACGCCGGTGCTCTCGTTCGCCGTCCGTCATCACGGCTGCATCGCGGGCATAAACATCACCGCGTCCCACAATCCGAAGGAATATAACGGCTACAAGGCATACTGGGAGGACGGAGCGCAGCTCCCGCCCGACCACGCAGACGTCGTCGCGCGCTCGATGGCGTCCGTCGACATCTTCGCGGACGTCAAAAAGACGGATTTTGAAGAGGCCGTCAGGCGCGGCACGGTCGAGATGATCGGCCGCGACACGGACGAGGCGTACCTCGCCTGCGTGCTCGAGCAGGCCGTCAACCCGGACGCGGTCCGCGCCGTCGCCGACACGCTGAAAATAGTATATACCCCGCTCTACGGCGCCGGGTACCGCATGGTGCCGGAGATACTCTCCCGCATCGGACTCAAATACCTCTGCCCCGTCCCGGAGCAGATGATCCCGAACGGCAACTTCACCGGGATAAAGAACCCGAACCCCGAATTCAAGGAGGCGTTCGTCCGCGGGCTCGAGATCGCGCGCGAGGTCGGCTCCGACCTCATCATCGCGACCGACCCGGACTGCGACCGCGTCGGCGTCATGGTGCGGACAAAGTCCGGCGAATTCGTCACGATAAGCGGCAACCAGATGGGCGCGATGCTCCTTGACTACATCATCACCGCATACAGGGAGCGCGGCACGATGCCGCCCGAGCCCTACGCCGTCAAGACGATAGTTACAACGGAGATGGTGTCCCGCATATGCGCCGAAAACGGCGTCACGCTCCACAACGTCCTCACCGGGTTCAAGTTCATCGGCGAGGTCATCAAAAAGAGCGAGGAATCGGGGCACGGCTCGTTCCTGCTCGGGTTCGAGGAGAGCTACGGCTACCTGAAGGGCACATACGCCCGCGACAAGGACGCCGTCGTCGCCTCGATGCTCATCGCGGAAATGGCGTCGTTCTACGCCGCCCGCGGCATGACGCTCGCGGACGCGCTCGACTCGCTCTACTCCCGCTACGGCTGCTACCGCGAGCACACCGTCAGCATCACGATGTCCGGGCTCGACGGCGCGGAGCGAATCGCCGCCGTCATGCACCGCCTGCGCCATGACGCGCCGAGCGACGTCGCCGGTGTCCGCGTCACGCATGTCCGCGACTACCTCGCGGGCACCGTCACCGAGACGGCAACGGGCAAGCAGGAGGGGACGGGGCTCCCGTCCTCCGACGTCATGTATTACAGCCTTGAGGGCGGCGACGTCATCGTCGTCCGTCCGTCCGGAACGGAGCCGAAGATCAAGTTCTACTATCTCGTCGGCGACGTCTCCGCAGAGGCCGCCGACGCAAAGATCAAAACTTATATGGCGGCGATCTCCCGGTTCTACGAGAACGAGATATGAGGCTCGCGGGCGAGGGGACCGTCAATATTCTCGGCGTCGTCTTTGACGACGTGACAAAAGCGTCCGCGAGAGACGCGATTATCGCTCACGCAAAGGACGGCGGCACTCTTGCCGCCGTCTTTACGCCGAACTCCGAGCTCGTCGAGCGCTGCGCCGAAGGGGACGGCATGCTCACCGGGATCATAAATTCGGCGGAGCTCACGCTCCCCGACAGCGTCGGTATAGTGAAGGCGGCGCGCATCTTCGGCACACCGCTCAAAGAAAGGGTCCCCGGCGTCGAGGTCGGGGAGGCGGTGCTCGAGCGCGCCGCGGCTTTTGCCCTGCCCGTATATTTTCTCGGCGGGCGGCCCGGCGTCGCCGAGGCGGCAAAGCGAAACATGGAGTCGAAATACCCGGGGCTCTCCGTCGTCGGCACAAAAGACGGGTACTTTGAGCGCACGCCGCCCGCCGTCTCAGATGTGATCGAAAATATCGCCGAGAGCGGCGCGCGCATTCTTTTCGTCTGCCTCGGCGCACCGGCGCAGGAGAAATTTATATACGAAAACAGGCGTGCGCTCGAAGATGCCGGGGTGCGTGTCGCGCTCGGGCTCGGCGGCTCGCTCGACATATACGCGGGCGTATCGCGCCGCGCGCCGAAGCTGTTCGTCTCGCTCGGGCTCGAATGGCTCTGGCGGCTGCTCCGCGAGCCGTCCCGCATCGGCAGAATGACGGCGCTGCCGAAGTTCTACCTCCGCTGCCGCCGCGAGGCGAAAAAGCAAAAAAAGCGCCGCCGCGCATAATAAAAGCAACGGCGCGATACAGTGAAACACAGTCAAAAAAACTCATTTTGGCGTTTGCCGAACATATTTCGGCAAACGCCAAAATTTTCTATTCGCCTAACATTGACAAAAGATTCGTTCCCCAATATAATAAAAATACTGTTCCCTTCGCAATTTTTTAAAAAAAGATTCTTTTTTCGCGGCACCTTTCGGGGTTCTTTTACGTCATATTATTTATGAAGGGACATAAAGCGGCGAGGACGCTTTATTTTAAGGAAGGAAAACGTTTTATGGATCCACAGAAAGAAGCGAATGCCCCCGAGAAAACGGATAGAAAAGAATTTATGGAGGACGACGCGATCGTCAGCCTATACTGGAAACGGTCGGAGCGTGCGATAGAGGAAACGGCGGCGAAGTACGGAAAGCTGTGCCACAGCGTTGCCTTCGGCGTGCTGCGCAACAACGAGGATTCGGAGGAATGCGTCAACGATACATACGTGCGCACGTGGAATTCCATTCCGACGGATCAGCCGGAGCACCTCGGCGCATACGTCTCAAAGATCGCGCGCAGGCTCGCCGTCGACCTCTTCCGGAAGAATTCCGCGCAAAAGCGGGCCCCGTCGACGACGGCAGTATTTGACGAGCTCGCGAACTCCCTGCCGGACGAGGCGTCCGACGATTTTGAGGACAAGCTCGCCTTGCGGGACGCGCTCGCGAGATATATCGCCTCGCTCACGCCGGAGAACAGAATGATCTTCATGCGCCGATATTGGTACTGCGACACGATCCACGCGATCGCGTCCTCTCTGCACATGACGGATATGGGCGTTAAAAAGCGGCTCGGCAGAATGAGGGGCAATCTGAAAAAGCTGCTTGAACCCGAAGAAACGGAGGCGTCGGAATGAAGCTCGACGTTTACGATGTCATATACGCGCTCAACGACGTGAGCGACTATCTCGTTATGGAAACGGCGGAAAAGAGCCGTCAGCTTAAGGAGCGCATCATCATAAAGTGGGCGTCGCTCGCGGCGTGCATTTGTCTGTTCTGTGCCGTGGCGGTCTATTCGGTCTACATGAACGGCGGCTTTGATCCCAGGCTGCCCGGGGAAACCCCGGGCGTGAGCACGGAGAGCGACAGCAGGGAAAAAGACCCGGACACCGAACAAAATGCGCCGATCACAACGGGCGCGGACGACAGCAGCTCCGACGACAACACCGACGGCGCCGACGAGCCCGCGCAGGGCACCGGAGCGGGCGCACAGGGCCCGGAAACAACGGCAGACACGCCGCCCGCCGCCGTACCCGTGAGCATGACGCTCATATCCGCACCGCGCAAAACAGCCTACGTCCTCGGGGACGCGCCGGACCTTGCCGGGCTTTCGTTCAAGGTCACATACTCGGACGGGACGGAGAGGACCGTGTCCGACGGGTTCACGTGCGGCGTCAATATATTCGGGGACCTCGGCGAAACGGAGGTGGGCGTCAGCTACGGCGGCATTCGCGGGACCTTCAAGGCGACGGTATCGGAGCCCGAGGTCGAGAGCATCAGCATCGCCACATACCCGGACAGGGTTGAATACTACGTCTACGAAAATATCGACCTAAAAGGGCTTTCAATAAACGTAACATACAAAAACGGCTACAAAAGAACGGTCAGCGGCGGGCTGAGCTTACAGCACTACGAGCGCGGCTCCGCCGGGGCAATAACGGTCTATGTCAAATACGGCGGGAAAACGGCGCCGTTCAGCGTGACTTACAAGGAATACGACGTTTCGTATATTGAAGTCAATACAAAACCGAAAAAGCTCTCGTACTACGTGGGCGAAAAATTCGACCCGACGGGTATGACGCTCCTGGTGAAACACAAAAACGGCACCACGGAAATAATTTCGGACAGATTCACCTTTGAGCCGGACGTCTTCCACAGCGCCGGGTCCACGATCGTCGTCATTAGTTTCACCAACGTGACAACGGAGCTCACGGTCGATGTGCGTTTCAAGGAGCAGGACGAGATCCTGACGTCCGGCAAATGCGGCAATGATCTTAACTTTGAACTGACATATAACGGAGAGCTCACGATAACCGGCACGGGCAGCATGTGGGGCGCGACCGTCAACGCGTTCGGTGATTTCAAGGAGCTGACCGAAAGCCCGTGGGGCGAATACCTCAACGTTATCAGAAACGTAAAGATCCGGGACGGCGTGACCTCCATCGGAGACTTCGCCTTTTTCGAATGCAACCGGCTGCAATCGATAGATATCCCGGACAGCGTCACCTCAATCGGCAAGGGCGCGTTCTGCCGCTGTCTCAATCTGGAAAGCATCACTCTTCCGAAAAAGCTGACCGCGATCGGGGAGAGCACGTTTGAGGACTGCCATGCTCTTGCCGCCTGCACGATCCGGGACGGCGTCCGCACCGTCGGCAAACGTGCGTTCTACGGTTGCGGCGACCTGTCGAAACTCACACTTCCGGACAGCGTCACCTCCATCGGCGATCAGGCGTTCTGCCAGTGCGCCACCTTAAAGGAGATCGGGATCCCGGACGGCGTCACCTCTATCGGCGATCAGGCGTTCTACCAGTGCGTGGCCCTTAAGACTATCGCCCTCCCGCGCGGTATCCGTTCCATCGGCAATTACACGTTCGCCGAGTGCCGTGCCCTCACCGAAATGACTATTCCGGACGGCGTCACCTCCATCGGCGCATATGCGTTCGATCTGTGCTGGAACATGACTGAGATCAATATTCCGGGCAGCGTCACCTCCATCGGCGAATACGCGTTCGCCGAGTGCTACAACCTTAGAAAGATCGAGATCCCGCGCGGCGTTCGTTCGATCGGCGATCACGCGTTCGATTATTGTGTCACCCTCACCGAGGTCACGGTCCCCGGCAGCGTCTATACCGTCGGCGAATACGCGTTCTACAACTGCATACATATAGAGCGCGTCACTATAGAGGACGGCGTCGCGGAGATCGGTGCAAGCGCGTTTTCGTTGTGCTTTGAGCTTAGAGAGGTAATGCTGCCGAAGAGCGTCCGCAGCATAGGCAGCGCGGCGTTCAGCGACTGCAAGGATATCTACATCGAAAACCCGGACTGCGAGATCTACGATGAATTCGGGACGTTCGGCGATAACAACGATACCACGATCCACGGGTACCGCGGCTCGACCGCCGAAGCATACGCGAAGAAGTACGAATACAAATTTATTCCCATCGACTGAGGCGGATGATAAAATGCAGCTTTCGTTTTTTATCACGCGGGAGATGGAGCGCGAACTGTTTTCATACATCGTCGGCGAGTGCCGCTGTTATATGCTGTACGCGGATTCGAACGTCCCCGATCTGAGCTTTCGCCCGGAAGATGAGGCGGGCAGGGTCACGGGCAGGACGATTTTGATATCGCTCCGGTCGATAAACGCCGACATACGGTGCGAGGAGCTTCCGGAGGATCTCGGGGAGGATCGATGCTTTATCGCTCCGTATAACGGCCCGTTCGTCGAATACCACCGGCGGCCGTGCGCCTTCTGCGGCATATACATGCCGAGGAGGTTCTATCTCGACCCCCGCGCCGTCCCGGCGGAAAACCTCGGCGACCTCCGCGCGCTCTTCACGGCGCTCAAAGGCTGGGTGCGTGAAAACGCCGCGAAATCCGTGCGCTCCCGCTGTTATGTGGGATAAAGCCGCGGCGATTCGGTACAAATAATGAAAAAAGCGCCCGGGCGGGAGCCCGGGCGCTTTCGTTTATCCCCCGCATCATTGACAAATGATTTTTCCTAAAATATAATAAAAACACCCCTTCGCATTTTTTCAAAAAAATTTTTCCCCCGCGCGGTCCCCTCCGTGCCTTTTTTACGTCATATTTTTATGAAGGGACAATATTATTTTTCGGGAAGGAGCACTTACATGGATCAACGGAAAAAGACAGACTCCGGGAAAAAGAAATTTATGGAGGACGGCGAGATCGTCGGCCTATACTGGAAGCGGTCGGAGCGGGCGATAGAGGAAACGGCGGCGAAATACGGAAAGCTGTGCCACAGCGTCGCCTTCGGCGTGCTGCGCAACAACGAGGACTCGGAGGAATGCGTCAACGATACATACGTGCGCACGTGGAACTCGATCCCGACGGATCAGCCGGAGCACCTCGGCGCATACGTCTCAAAGATCGCGCGCAGGCTCGCCATCGACCTGTTCCGGAAGAAATCGGCGCAGAAGCGGGCTCCGTCGACGACGGCCGTACTCGACGAGCTCGCGGACTCTCTGCCGGACGAGGCGTCCGACGATTTCGAGGACAAGCTCGCCTTGCGGGACGCGCTCGCGAGATACATCGCCTCGCTCACGCCGGAGAACAGAATGATCTTCATGCGCCGGTACTGGTACTGCGACACGGTACACGCGATCGCGTCCTCGCTGCACATGACTGACACGGGCGTGAAAAGGCGGCTCGGCAGAATGAGGAGCAATCTGAAAAAGCTCCTTCTGCCCGAAAGAACGGGGTCGGCGGAATGAAACTCGAAGTTTACGATGTCATGTACGCGCTCAACGACGTGAGCGACTATCTCGTTATGGAAACGGCGGAAAAGAGCCGCCAGCTGAGGGAGCGCATCGTCATAAAGTGGGCGTCGCTCGCGGCGTGCGTCTGCCTGCTCTGCACAGCGGCCGTGTATTCCCTCTACATGAGCGGAGCGATCCCCCACACGCCCCCGGCGGGCACCGTGGCCGAGGAGAGCAGCGGCACAGCCGACACAGATGACACAGATGAGGCCGTCACCGTGACGCTCATCACCCCGCCGAGCAAAACGGAATACCTGCTCGGCGAATCCCCCGACCTCAGCGGCCTCTCGTTGGGAGTCACGTTCGGTGACGGGACTACGAGGACCGTTTCGGACGGATTCACATGCGGCACCGAAATTTTCGAGGAGGTCGGCCGTGTCGAGATCGCCGTCGGCATAGGCGGCGCATACGTAAAGCTGCCCGTCAACGTCCGGGAGCCGGAGGTCGCGGAAATAAGCGTTGAAACGCTGCCGGAAAGGACGACGTTCACCGTTTATTCCTCCGTTGATCCTGCCGGACTTTCGCTGCGGGTCACATACAAAAACGGATACGTCGGAACGGTTGACTACGGCTACACGCACGACGGAATAAATTTTCAGGATCCCGGGGACGCGACCGTCAACATCGGCTATCGCGGGGCCTCCACCTCATTCACGGTAAAAGTCGTGGAAAATGATATTGTCTCCGCCGCCGTCATAACGCGTCCGAGCAAGACCGAATACGTCTTCGGCGAGAGGATCGACACCTCCGGGCTCACGCTCAAGGTGACGCACAGCGACGGGACGACCGAGACCGTCAGCGACGGGTTCAACCTTTACGATAAATATGCCTCGGACATCGGGGAGAATCAGATCGTCGTCGCGAATTATAACGGCCTTCCGTTCACTTTTTACATCACCGTACAGGAAATGGACACTGTCGGCACTATCGCCTCCGGCAGGTGCGGCGAAGACGTCACATGGACGCTTGACAGCACAGGCGCGCTCACCGTCAGCGGCACGGGCGAGATGTGGAGCGCGGAGAATATGTGGCTCCCGCTCTGCGATTACCACAACGTCGTCCGCTCCATCACCGTTGATGCGGGCATAACGGACATCGGAGACTATATGTTCGAAGACGAGGAGAACGTGAGCAGTCTTATTATTGCGCCGAGCGTCAAAACAATCGGCATATCCGCGTTCTCTTTCCTATTCAAGCTTTCCTCCGTCACGATCCCGGACGGCGTTGAGACAATAAGCGAATATGCGTTCAGAGGCTGCGAGTCTCTCACCTCCGTCAGTATCCCGGGCAGCGTTGAATATATCGGATATGATGCGTTCTCCACGTGCACCTCGCTCACCTCCGTCACGCTGCCGGAAGGCGTCGAATATATAGACGATCGCGCGTTCTATATGTGTACGTCGCTCTCGTCCGTTCAGCTGCCGGAAAGCATAGAATGGGTAGGCGGCGGCATCTTTGAAAGCTGCTCATCGCTCAAAAGCGTCACCTTTCCCCGCGGCGTGGACGTGCTCAACATGCCGTTCGGCGGAGACAGCGGGATCGAGGACGCAGAGGCCGTATATATCGAGGACGTATACATAGAAAACGCGAACTGCGAGATATACGGCGGCGAGAAGGCGCTCGGGATCCCGGGGGTGACGACAGTGCACGGCCGCGCGGGCTCGACGGCGGAAGAATACGCGAACATGTACGGGTATCGGTTCGAGCCTATCGAATAGCGCCGCTTGACACATGTGCTCAAACGTGTTATACTCGATATGTAATTTTTTGACACGGAAAGCACATTTATGTGGTACAACGAAAGCGTATTTTATCATATATATCCGCTCGGCCTCTGCGGCGCGCCGTATGAAAACGACGGCGTCCCCGCACACCGAATACTGAAGATCAAGGATTTTATCCCGCACATGAAGCGCCTCGGCGTCAGCGCCGTTTACCTCGGCCCCGTCTTCGAATCGGACAGGCACGGGTACGACACGCGCGATTATGCGCGCGTCGACTGCCGCCTCGGCACGAACGACGACCTTGCCGAGGTGTGCGCGGCGCTCCATGAAAACGGCATGCGCGTGATCCTTGACGGCGTCTTCAACCACTCCGGGCGCGGCTTTTTCGCGTTCCGGGACGTGATAAAGAACCGCGAGCGCTCGCCATACGTCGGCTGGTTCAGCCGCATCGACTTCGGCGGGAACTCCCCGTTCAACGACGGATTCTCGTATGAGGGCTGGGAGGGCTGCTATGACCTTGTCAAGCTGAATCTCAACGATCCCGATCTCTTAGACTACCTCTTCGGCTGTATCCGCGGCTGGGTCGAAAAATTCGACATAGACGGGCTGCGCCTCGACGTTGCATACTGCCTTGACGAGAATTTCATACGCAGGCTGCGCGCCTTCACGGACGGGCTGAAACCGGAATTTTTCCTGCTCGGCGAGATGCTCCACGGGGACTACAACCGCCTCGTCAACGGCGAAATGCTCCATTCCGCCACGAATTACGAGTGCTACAAGGGGCTGTACTCGAGCTTTAACTCGATGAACCTCTTTGAGATAAACCACTCCCTCATGCGCCAGTTCGGCCCCGAATACTGGACGCTATACAAGGGCAAACACCTCTACACGTTCGTCGACAATCACGATGTGACGCGCGTTGCATCGATCCTCCGCGAGCCGCGCCACCTGCCGCTCATATACGCGCTCGCGTTCGGAATGCCGGGCATTCCGTCCGTGTACTACGGCAGCGAATGGGGGGCGACGGGTGAAAAGCGCCCCGGCGACCGCGAGCTGCGCCCCGCGTTTGACACGCCCGAATGGACCCCGCTCTGCGGCTTTATCGCAAGGCTCGCGAGCGCGAAAAGATCCTCCGAGGCGCTGAATTACGGCGGATTCCGCTCCGTCGTCCTGACGAACAGACAGTGCATCTTCGAGCGCAAAAGCGAGCACGAGCGCGTCCTCGTCGCGATAAACGCGGACTCTCAGCCGTACACGGCGCATTTTGACGCCGGGTGCGGCAGGGCCGTCGACCTCATCACCGGCGAGCCGCACGACTTCGGCGGCGGCAGCGAGCTTTCGCCGTACTCCGCCGCGTTCTGGAAAACGGAGAGATGAAAAATATAAAGCTTACGGCCGCCGTTCTGCTGATAATATCTGCCGCTGCGCTCGCCGCCTGCGGCGGCGGGAGGGCAGCCGATACGTCCGCAGTCGGATCAACAGCTGCAACCGAATCCGCAGCTGCAACCGGATCCGCATCGGCGGCGGGAGAGGAAGGAGCCGAAATGGACCTGAAGCTGGCAATAAACGGCGAGGAGATCGCCGTCACTTGGGAGAATAACGATTCGGTAAAGGCGCTTTTCGCGCTCG
>CANROT010000060.1 GCA_947632285.1 uncultured Clostridia bacterium | reverse complement strand
GCGTAATCGGCAGACGCAGCGGACTTAAAATCCGCCGGAGTAAAATCCGTACCGGTTCAAGTCCGGTCAGCGGCAATCAAATATCGCGGAGTGGAGCAGTCTGGTAGCTCGTTGGGCTCATAACCCGAAGGTCGTAGGTTCAAATCCTTCCTCCGCAACTAAGCAAAACGGCACCGTCAGGTGCCGTTTTGCTTTGAGAGATTGTCGGTTTCAGACCAAGCATATTAAAACAACCGGCATGACGTAAGAAACGCGGTCTACGCAGCCCCGTTTTCGAGTAGACAGGGCGTTTCATAAATCCCATCACCGACCGGCGACCTCGTCCGTTTCGAAACGGTCCGGGAAGGCAAAGCAGTCATATCTGATCGCCTTTCCTTTGACGGTATAGTTCGGTTCCGCACCTGCAAGATATGCGCCCTTCAACGGGCGCTTTATTATTATCTTTTTCGGACGCACCGATAAGGCTGCGTCAAGCATCGCTCTTTCGTCGACGCACGGCTGCTCGAGCTTTTGTATGAGCTGGAGCTTTTTGTTGACGAGCCCCGTCTTCTGGCGCGGCGGAAACATCGGGTCTAAATATACGATGTCGGCGGTCCCTGCCTCCTTTGGCATAAGCTCCGTGCTGTTGCCCTCCGTAAGGTGCATTCTTTCAACGATATCTTTTAAAAGAGCGTTCTCTTTTGCCCGCTCCATCGCGTCCCGCAGAAGCGCGGCGATGACGGCGTTTCTTTCATACATCGTCACCTCATAACCGGCGGCGGCGAGCAGCAGCGCGTCCTCACCCATGCCGGCGGCGGCATCTATCGCTTTGAGGCCGGGACCTTTCGGCTTTGCCACGCGTATCAGCATTTCGTGACCGAGCCGCCCTCTGCTTATGCGGGGCAGCATCTGCTCGAAATTCCCCTGATACCGAAGCCCGTAACCTGCA
Source organism: uncultured Clostridia bacterium (assembly GCA_947632285.1). Lineage (GTDB taxonomy): Bacteria > Bacillota > Clostridia > Oscillospirales > CAG-272 > DTU064. The sequence goes on along the minus strand of CANROT010000060.1, from coordinate 10,379 downwards.
AGCGACAGCCCGGTGCGATCCATGAGCAATGTCAGCCCGCTACCGAGCTCATTCGTAAGCGGAGCGTTCACGCGGCGCGCCAGAAGCTCAGCGTCGCTTTCCTTAGCTCCTTCTCCCACACAAACGACTAAATCGATCATACGTTCCTCACAGTCGATATATAAATTCATATACCGCAGATGTTATGTTGACAGGCAAGTACCGTTATGCCGTAAGCTGTTATTCGTGCCTCAGCAGATCCGACAGGCCGCATAAAGAGGTATGATCACTCATTGCCGTTCTGCGGCTGTTCGATCACGATTTTTGTTGCGTTGAGCCTTTTCAGCATCATTCGGGCGATGTGTGTGCGAGGATTCTCAACGATCCAGATGTTTGCCGCCTCCCAAACGGCAAAGGAACCGACGATGGAGATCAGCTCCACCGGAACCGAATCGAGCACGCCGTCCAACATGATGCCGGCAGCCACAAACACGACGCCGACGCAGAACAGCCAAAGCTGCTTGATCAGATTTATCTTTTTTTGATTGGCGTTGTGAAGCTCCTGCTCACGTATCAATTCCTGAAAGGCTCCGCGCGCCCGGTCAAAGTCCACCGGTTCGCCGCACTTGATCTTCAGCACGATCTCGTCCCCGACCTCCTTCCTGCCGTATTGCTCGACAAGATAATCCGAAACGTCTTGGCTCAGCGTTCTGCAGGTATCGTCAAAGGGACTATACAGCTCCTTTTCGTTTCGTATCGTTAAATTGATCTCATACATGTTCTCCGGCCTCCATGTTGATTTTGTTCCGTTCGCCCGCTTCATTTATCCCGATCCCGTCAAAGGATAAGCAAGGGAAAAGGTCGATGATTTCTTCGCAACGGTAATTATAACATAGAATTATGCCTTTTTCTACCTTTTAACGCAAAAATATCGGCGGCGAGGATCCCTGTTTGACATATCCGGGTGTCAGTGGTAAAATAACGGTATCGATCCTATTCTGAACAAAAGGAGATGCGTACAATAATGAAAAAATTTCTGGTAGTCGTCGATATGCAGCGCGACTTTGTTGACGGGTCGCTCGGAACGGCGGAGGCAGTCGCCATCGTGCCGAATGTCGCCGAAAAGATAAAAGCGTTTGACGGGGATATCTTCGTCACATTTGACACGCACGGCGAAAACTATATGGAGACGGCAGAGGGGAAAAAGCTGCCCGTCCCGCACTGTATCAAGGGAACGGACGGCTGGCGGCTCGACGCGCGTGTCGAGGCGGCGCTCGCCGGGAAACGGTATACCGCGGTCGAAAAGAGAACATTCGGGTCGGTCGAGCTCCCGGGACTGATTGCGGATTTTGCGGGCGGGGAAGACTTCTCCGTTGAGCTTATCGGACTGTGCACGGACATCTGCGTCGTATCAAACGCGCTCCTTATAAAGGCGAGCTTCCCGGAGGCGCCGATAAGCGTTGACGCGTCGTGCTGCGCCGGGGTGAGCAGAGAGACGCACTCGGCGGCGCTCGACGTTATGCGGTGCTGCCAGATAGACATAATCGGGTAAGGGGAGCCGAGAAAGAAACCATATAGCGAAACGTGTACCGCCGTATGGACCGGGGATATCCGGGAAGAATAAGCGGCGGAGGTGAGCCGATATATGGAATACTTATGGGAAGACGGCGTCAGTGCGCCGGAATTTCCGGCGCTCGCGGGAGACGCGTCGACCGATGTGCTTGTGATCGGCGGCGGTATGGCGGGCATTCTCTGCGCGCGGAAGCTGCACGACGCGGGGATCGAATATATGCTGCTCGAGGCGTCAAAGATAGGCAGCGGCATGACGAGGGGGACGACCGCGGTCCTGACGGCGCAGCACGACACGCTCTATACGGACATTGAAAAGCGGTACGGACGCGGGCGCGCGAAGATGTATCTCGACGCGAATGTCGAGGCTGTCAACGGCTTTCGGGCGCTCGCGTCCCGATATCCGTGCGATCTTCGCGATGTGCCGTCCGTCATGTATACGGTGAAAGATGCGGAGCGGCTGAGGCAGGAGGAGCGGTTTGTGCGCTCGCTCGGATTCGGGGCGGAATTTACGACTGATGTGCCGCTGCCGTTCCCGGTAAAGGGAGCCGTTAGGTACCCGGGAATGGCGGAGTTCCACCCGCTGAAGCTGCTTTACGGCGCGGCGGAGGGAATGAACATTTACGAGCACACGCGCGTCACAAAGATATCCGGCAATACTGTCGAAACGGATCGCGGACGTGTCCGCGCGAAAAAGATAATAGTTGCCGCGCACTTTCCGTTCAAAAACTCGCGCGGGCTGTATTTTCTGAAGCTGTATCAGAAGCGCTCATATGTCATCGCGCTCGAAGGCGGGCCCGAGCTCGGGTGCACGGTCGACAACTATGACCCGGACGGCGTCTATATGAGAAACTACGGCGATCTTCTGATCATCGGTGCGGGAACGCACAGGACGGGGAAAAGCGGCGGCTTTGAGGCGGTGAGGCAGTTCGCGAAGACGTACTATCCCGATGCGCGTGAACGGTACGCCTGGGCGAACCAGGACTGCGTCAGCCTTGACGGGGTGCCGTATATCGGGCGATACAGCCCGAACCTCCCCGATGTTTATGTCGCCTCGGGGTTCAACCTCTGGGGAATGACGACGTCGATGTTTTCGTCCGAGGTCCTCTTTGATATGGTGAGAGGGAAGAAAAACAAGTTTGCGCCGGTGTTCGCGCCGGACAGGAGCATCATGCACGGTCAGCTTTTGGCGAACGCGGGCGAGGCAGCCCTCGAGCTCGCGATGCCGAAGGTGCGCCGCTGCCCGCACATGGGCTGCGCGCTCACCTGGAACCCGGAAGAAAGAAGCTGGGACTGCCCGTGCCACGGCTCGCGCTTTTCGGCGGACGGAAATCTGATATGCGGCCCCGCGCTGCATGGTGCGAACGTGAAAAAGTAAAAGCATGACCGCCGCCCTCGAGCGGCGGTATCTGTTTGAAAAAACTGCCATAAAATATTTGAAAACCTATTGACAATCATCTGACCGCGTAGTATAATTGTGGCAAATCGGGCGGACGTAATTTGATTTTCACATTTATGTGACATTTACACGCCGAAAGAAAAGGACGGTTTGCACGGTCATATGGAAGAGAGCAGCAATGGCGGCAGAAGGCTCAGCCGCACCGAATTTCAAAAATATTTCAGCCCGGCGAGCAATTTGCCGAAGATCATCGGCGGCGTCATAATCGCGCTCGGCGTCGTCATGTGTTTGATGCGCGGGATAATGCTCCTTTTGGGCGTCGTCATCATGGCGATAGGCGCGGCGATATTCTTCCTCGCGAAGGAATCGCGCGCATCGGACGAGGAGCTTGACGGGGCGCTTGCGAATATGGCGTCGGACCTCGACTATCAGGCAAGGCTCGATATCGACGTTAAGGAAAAGGTCATGAGCGCGTTCCGCCCGGAGGTGTTCACGGAATTTGATTACAGCGGCGCCGAGACCTCCCCCGGGACGTTCCGCCTTGTGCGCGGGGCTGACAGGAAGTACCGCACCAACAAGTACACGGCGACGGAGATCGTCTTCACCCAGACGAAGCTGCACATATGCAAATATTCCCTGAACCTGACCGAGGAAGGCGAGGACACGGAGAGGCTTGCCGAAAAATATGTCGACCTCTCGTCCGTCGGCATTGACAGCGAAACGCACGAATATACGTGCGTCAACGGAAAAAAGAGCGTCCCGGTGAAGATCGAGACGCGGACGATGTACGTTAAGAAAAACGACGGCACGGTCGCGATGCGGTTCCCGGTCGGTACCGGTGCCGACGTTGACCGCGCGGTCGAGGAGATAAACAGGCTCATCAGAACGCGCAAGGAAAAAGCAGAAGAGGACGAGGCCTGACAGGCTGTAAAATTTTTTTGGGCGGATTCTGTTATCCGCCCAAGCTTTTTATTTTTTATCGATGCGAACGCGCCTTGAAACGACGAGTGCCAGCGCGAGCTTCGCTATGTCCGGGATCACGAACGGGAAGACGCACCATGAAAGCGCCGTCAATATCCCGACGGGCTCAGCGGTGCGCGCGTAAACGAGCATGAACCACGCCGTCCCGAACGCGTAGCACAAAACCAGCCCGAGCAGAAGGGAGACCGCCTCGACTAACGGCTTTTTCCCGAAGATCGAGGTCGAGAGCCAATATATGAGCCCGGTCAGGATAAAACCGACCATGTAGCCGCCCGTCGTTCCGAGCAGGATCCCGATCCCGGAGGTGAATTCGGCAAATACGGGGACGCCGACGGCGCCGAGGAGCAGATAGACTGCAATTGCGGCGGTGCCCCTCTTTCCGCCGAGCATCGAGAGTATGCAGAAGACGGCAAACGTCTGCATCGTGAACGGAACTGTCGTCGGAATGCTTATCCACGAGCATATCGCCATCAGCACGGCCGCAAGTGCGGTGTAAACGAGGTCGACGGTCTTTATCCCGGCCTTTCGGGCGGGTCTGTCGCTTGTATTCATGAAAAAAGCTCCTTCTATCAATAATTTGTTTCGGTCGCCCGGCAGAGCGGGAACCACTCGCACTCGGAGCAGACAATGGGAAGCGCGTCCGCACCGTAAATGTACGTTCGCGAAAGGCGGCAGAGCTCAGCCCAGGTGATCTCCTCGTCCGGCAGCCGACAGAGCTTGCGGACGACGCTGTCGAGCCGGTCGACCTTTTCCTGCGAGGCGCACACGCCGCTACTGTTATTTGGGCAATATCGGCAGAGCTCGTCCTGCCCGTCTGTGAGCGTTATCACTGTGTCGGGCTCTTTTCTCAGGCGCGCGACAATGTCCGTCATATGACGCGTGAAGCGCTCGTCATATCCGTGCCCCGTGAACTTGCCGATGCAGAGTATATGATGCGGGCGAAGCTCCATTATATGCTCCCCGCGCTTCTGACGCTGACCTCGCCGGACGACAGCGCCTCCTCCGTCCCGTCCGCGTAGCGGACGACGAGACGGCACGAGTCGTCAACAGAGACGGCATTCGCCGGGACGGCGCCGTCATGCTTAAGAACGAGGATATCGCGGCCGATGAGGGCGCTGTGCGCCCTGTATTCTGCGACGAACGCGCGCGACGGCAGGCGCTCATATATCTCGCGGAACCGCCGCAAAAACGCTGCCGCGAGCCGGCAGCGCATATTTTGGCAGCGATGCGGCAAAAGAGCGCCCGCGATAGATCCGAGCTCCGGCGGGAAGCCGCCCTCGGGCTCGGTCACGTTGATGCCGACGCCGAGTACGGCGTATTCGAGCGCGCCCGATTCCATGTCGATGTTCGCCTCGGTCAGTATGCCGCATATCTTGCGGCCGTTGAGCAGCACGTCATTGACCCATTTTATCTCCGGCTGTGCGCCGGTCGTATCCTCCGCCGCCCGGCAGACGGCGACGGCGGCTGCCGTCGTTATCAGAACGGAATCCTGAGCCGGGATCTTCGGGCGGAGGAGCACGCTCATGTAGAGCCCCGTACCGCCCGGCGAATAAAACGAGCGGCCGCGCCTGCCGCGCCCGTCCGTCTGCGTCCCGGTGATGACGGTGTGCCACTCCGGGAGCATAGACGCTTTTTCTTTTATGACCGTATTCGTCGACGTACATGACGCGAGTATTTCAAACGAAAAATTGTCAGCTTCTCCCCCGAGAAATCCGCGCAGGGCGTCCTCCGAGATGACGTCGGAGGTCGGCATGAGCCTGTACCCGCGGTTTGTAACGGCGTCTATCTCGTACCCGTCGGCGCGGAGCGATTCGATCGCCTTCCAGATCGCCGTCCGCGAGACGCCGAGCGTGCGCGCGAGCTGTGCCCCGGAGGTGTACTCGTCCGATGAAAGCGCGGTGAGCAGCGTTTTTTTGATGTCCATTTTCGGCCCTCAACTGTTCCTTGTTTTGTAAAAGTATACCACGTGCCGAAAGGATTGTCAACAAAAAATCACAAAAATCGGTTTACAATATAGCAAGCCGGAGGTTGACAGCGCGCGCGGCGCGGGATATAATAAAATAAAAAATCGCTGAGGCATACAGATGGTAATAAAAAAGACCGCGATCTGCGGCATGGGAGCGCTCGGCGCGATGTACGGCAGCCGGATCGCGGACGCGGGCGGCGACGTCCGCTTTGTCATGGACGGGGCGCATTTCGCGCGCGAGTCGGCGCTGCCGCACTTTATAAACGGCGCCCGGCGCGAGCTGCCGATCATGCTCGGCAGGGAATCTACGCCGTGCGACCTTGTGATCGTCGCCGTCAAATCTCCGGCGCTCGGTTCGGCGCTTGATGTCATAGAGCCGAGTGTCGGCGAAAAGACCGTCATAATGTCCGTTTTGAACGGCATCACGAGCGAGGAGACAATTGCCGCACGTTACGGGGCGGAGCACATGATCTACACGGTCGCGCAGGGGACGGACGCCGTCATGCTCGACGGCGCGCTCCGCTTTTCGACGGTGGGCGAGCTGCGCATCGGCGCGCGCTCGGCGCGGCAGGAGGAAAACCTTGACGCGGTATCGGACTTTCTCGGGCGCGTCGGCATTCCGTTCGTCCGCGAGGCGGACATAATGCGCCGAATGTGGGGCAAATTCATGTTCAATGTCGGGCTGAACCAGTCCTGCATGGTATACGAAACGAACTACGGCGGCTGCGCCGACAGCTCGGGCGAGCCGTATATGATAATGGTTGCGGCGATGCGGGAGGTGATAGCCGTCGCGAAGTGCGAGGGGATCGGTATCGGGGAGGAGACGCTCTCCGAATACGTCCGAATGCTCGGGGGGCTGACGCCCGACGCGATGCCCTCCATGCGGCAGGACAGGATAATGCGCCGCCCGTCCGAGGTCGAGATGTTTTCCGGCACCGTCGCGGCGCTCGCGAAAAAGCACGGGATCACCGTGCCCGTCAACGAATATCTGTACCGCAGGATCAAAGAGATCGAATCGGGATACTGAAAAAACCGCCCGGGGCTGACGGCATCGTCACGCCTCGGGCGGATTGATTTTTTCGCGGCAGCGCCTGTATTCGGTCGGGGTGCACCCGGCAGCGCCGGAAAATTTTCTGTTGAAATAGCTGACCTGATTGAAGCCGCAGGACGAGGCGATCTCGGTCACGGTCATGTCGGTCACCTCGAGCAGCTCCATGCTGCGGCGGATCCTGTAGCCGTTGAGGTATGCAAACGGCGAGACGCCGGTGCACCGGCGGAAGATGTGGGAAAAGTATTCGCGGCTCATGTAGACGCTCGCGGCGAGGTCGCCGAGCGTGAGCTGCTCGCCGTAGTGCGAATGTATAAACTCTATCGCGCGCCTGATGCGGTCGTGATTCTCGCGGTCTATGCGGCTGCCCGCGCGGACCCTTTCGGCGTGCATGATGCACTTATAAAAAATCATTATCAGCGAGGACTTGATGAAGAGCTCGGCGCATTCGGCATCGTCCCGCAGGAAAAGCTCGGGATAAAGCCCGGAATACGGGTCGTTGTCATACGGCGTGTAGTCGTAGAGCGCCATGATGTCGACGAGCAGGTCGAGCACCTCGGACTGCCACGGCACGTCCCGCCGCATGACGGGCTCGATCACAAGCTCTCCGTTTATGACGGGGGTGATGTATTTTTCGTTTATGGCGTCTGCGGCGTTGCCGGACAGGAGCGCGGGGGAGAAGACGACGGCGTAAAACACCGTTTCCTGAGACGACGTCGTCCTAAACGCGCCGTGAGTCGCGTTCGGAGGAATAAAAACGGCGTCACCGGGGGAGAGCGCGTGCTCCGCGCCGTCTATCACGACCGTGCACTCGCCGCGGGAGAGGTAAAAAAACTCAAACTCGGAGTGCCAGTGCGTATAAAGTATCTGATATGCTGCGCTGCCGCGGACGGCGGGATTCGGCGGAAAGATCGTCTTGTGTATGCCGATGGGGAATCGCTCGTCGCCGTGCGTGTAGCTTTCGTATTCGCCGTCGCGCCGTTTCTTTGCCATGCCGCGCCTCCGTTCTCTTTTTTCTTAGATTTTAATATAAATCGCGTGCGATGTCAAGCCGAAGGCGGCCGGTGACGAAAATAAAACGCAATATTGTCATATAATTCGCCAATATTATTTATAGACCCGAGCGTGACGCTTGCGCTATAATTATACAATAAGGCAAAGTCTGCCGACGACAGATATCCGAGGTGAATAAGATGGTAAAAAAATACAGGACGGTTTCGCTGCTCCTCACATTTGCGCTCGTTTTCCCGCTGTTTGCCGGGTGCGCGAAAAATGACGGGAAAGACGGCTTTTTCGACCCGCCGACAGACGTGTCGGCACGGGAGGCAGAGTTGCCCGCAGACGCGCCGACGCTCGCCGTCGACATGAGCAGCAAAGGGCATGACATTCTTCACGGCAGCGCCGGATTTTTGTACGGCATAAGCAACGAGGGCGTCCCGGACGTGAATACGCTGACGCCGCTCAAGCCGAAGGTGCTGGCGACAAAGGGCGCGCTCGGAACGGAGCACCCATACGGCGACGCGCTCGACGTCGCGCGCGAATTTTTCCTCGCCGGAGGCGAGCAGGTGCAGATGTACTGCTCGAATTATTACGGCGTTTTCGGCGTCACCGCGAACGCGAGGGACTACGGAGCCGTCCTGAAGAACACGATCGCTCCCGCCGTTGCCGAGTGGAAGCGCGGTATGGAGGCGGAGTTCCCGGATATCGACGACCGCATCGTGTATATCCCGATAAACGAGGGCACGCCGGTCAACGGCGTTTCGGGCTTTAACGACGCGTGGAAGATATATTACGATTCGATAAAATCGTCCGACCCGGGCGCAGTCGTCGCCGGGCCGAATGACGCCGTTTACAGGGGCTCGGGCGAGATGACGAATTTTCTCAGATTCTGCCGCGACAACGACTGTCTGCCGGACATCGTGACCTGGCACGAGCTCCAGGTATCGTGTCTTGACACGATGGACGATCACATAGCCGATTACAGGCGCATCTGCGCCTCACTCAAGATAGAGGAGGCTGAGGTCGTCATAAACGAATACGCGGATTTCGCGGACTGCGGCGTCCCGGGGCGGCTCGTCAACTGGATATCGAGGCTTGAGGACAACGAGGTATACGGCTGCCTGCCGTTCTGGCACCAGGCGAACAATCTTAACGACCTCGCCGCGAACGCAAATCAGGGGAACGGCGCATGGTGGGTCTATAAGTGGTACGGCGACATGAGCGGCAAAACGCTCACGGTGACGGCGGCGAACACGACGCCGGAGGGCTTTTACGGCGTCGCCTCCGCGGACGCGAACAAAAAGAGCGCGACGGTGCTCTGCGGCGGCGTCGACGGCGACACCGTAATAAAGCTCGAAAATCTCGACGACAGCGGAATTTTCGGCGGCACCGAACGCGTTCGCGTCGTCGTTGAGGCGACGTATTTCACAGGCTATCACGGCGCGCTCTACGAGCCGGAAACGGTGCTCGACGGCGTTTACGCCGTCCGGGACGGCGAGGTCGCCTTTGCGCTCCGCGACAATAAGTTTTCGACGGCATACAGGATAACGGTGACGCCGACGGAGGCGGAGGCGAGAGAGCCATCCGTCGGGCGCTGGCGCGCCGTATACGAGGCGGAGGACGCCGTTCTCAAAGGCGAGCTTCTGATAGACGAACAGGAGAGCCCGGTTGAGTCTCCGAAATATTACTGCTCCGGCGGCAGGCGCGTCGGCGGTATCGACCGGGAGGGCGAGGGAATAGAGTATTTTGTGAACGTCCCGGTAGACGGACTTTACAGGCTCGATTTCATATACGGCAACGGCGTCGGCTCGACGCGAAACAATATGGAAACGCACAAGCCGCTCAATATCAGCCAGCTCCTCAGAATAGACGGCGAGGAGAGCGAGCTGTACTTGCCGAACACGCTCTTTTATTCGATGGAGGGAATGGCTGAAAAATACGTCAGCCTGAAGGCGGGCGTCCATTCTGTCTTTGTCGGCTATTCGGGCGACGCCGGCGGGTTTCACGATGCGCTCTATGTCACATACGCGGGGGCGTATGGGGAGGCGCGCGCGGAGTACAGCCGCGTCTTTGAGGCGGAGGCCGCCGATTTCAACGCGCTCGGAGAAACGAGCACCTCCCCCGTCGTCGTGAAGACGGAGAGGGAGCGGTTCAGCGGCACGGGATATGTGACCGGGCTGTCCGTGTCAGCCGTCTCGGAGGGCGGCGGGATCCGCTTTATCGTTGACGTTGAATCAAGCGGGTATTACCGCCTGTATTTCAGATACGGCGCCGGCTCGGACGGCAGCATAAGAGTTTATATCGACAACACGAACGAGACGTTTGACATGCTCGTCTCGACGCTCCCGATAAAGCGGACCGACGGCTGGGGCGAGGCGTGCACGACCGTTTATCTCCGCTCCGGGATAAATATCATCGACACGGACTGTGACATTGAG